>JAUPKU010000002.1 GCA_030837285.1 Thermoproteota archaeon
AAATAGTTCTCTAAAAAGAAAATTCATATGAAGCATTATTCAGAAAAACAAATGTTGTTAATCGTAGTCTTACTCAACATTATTCATAAAAGTAGGTGTCAAATCCTATTGAAGAATAATTGAATTATTTTTCTTCTCTTATCCTGGGTGTCTTGAAGACCATTTGGAGAAGATTTTCGTTTTTCAGTTCTTTAATTATGAGGTTTCTAATCCACTCTGAAGGGGTAAGTCCTTCTCTCGAAGCTTGTTGCTCTATGATATCCTTTATATTTGGTGTCACTCGAGTACATATTAGAGCGTCTTTGGCATCAGAACCTGTTCTAGGCATTATGTAGACCCCGTATTCTATGTTAGAAAACGAGGATATAAGAATTCTATAAATGGGTGCAATTTTGAGGATATTATTAACGTTGGATAAAACTTATTTTATTTTATTTTTTACTGGCTAATTTCTTCAACTGTTCTGTTTAGCGTTACTTCTGCTACATCTCGACTATAATCTAGAACCCGTCTTGAACTGTCAAAAATCAATCTTAGAATCGATGAAAGCTTGGGGTCCATTCTCTTGCTTAACATTAGAGTTGTTAAATCATTCTCCAAATTACTGAGTGACTCTATTCTAGACATGATTTTGTCAGCTAATTCATAATCTCTTTTAAACAAAGCTTTTAGAGATTCCTCAAAAAGCTGACTTGCTGAAGAATTGAATTTAAAAATCTGAGAATTCACTTCTTCATCCACCGGTTCTTTTAGAAAGAGTGTTTGATCTTCAATCAATTTTTTAAGGGCAATTAGGTTTTGGGTTACGTTCAAAGCATTATCTGCAATGTTCTTTATATCATTAGAGACAATTCTGTATCCTAGAAACTCTTTTGGGGTTTTAAACTCATACTCCTTGAAAAGATTTAGTTCTAAACCAAATTTCAATTGACGGATTACATACAGATTCAAACGGTTGACGTCATCGCATCCTCTAATCACATTTTGAATTAGAACATCTTCCATGCTATTTAATGATAGAATAGCGTCTCTATTTGCAGCTAAGGCTAAAATAGCCATTCTTCGAATAGCTTGTTCTATGGGAAATTCTGTATGATTTATGAGAATCTGGATAGTAATCTGACTGTTTGACTCATCAATTATCTCTGATCCTAATAAAGCATTTCTGACTAGATTTCGTATTTCCCCGCTGTATGCTGTAGTGTTCTCTGAATCTTTGAAGTGGAGGTGAATTAGATCTGCGCTTACTTCATATAAAGCTATTATCTGTCGGCTTATCGACTGAGGGTCCGCATTAGGTTCTACTAAAATTTTATATTCTCGTAGTATTGGCTTCTCAGTCTCTTTTCGTCCCTCCATTATCTTCCTTGGAGTCAAAATTAGGGTTGAGTCTTGTTGTATTTTGTATGCTAATTCATTTCCTTTATTCAATCCAATATCTTGAACCCATTCTTTTGGAAGTGATATTATGAAGGCGCCTCTTCCAGTGCTTTGAATCTTTCTATATCCTAGATCTCTTTCCAATAGCCTCGCCATTTCATATATTTCATATATAATATTGAATTGTTCATTTGTCGTATAAATACTTTTCAATAATCTTATATGATATGCGAGATAAAAGATATGAATAATTAAGATTAATGATACAAGATATCCATAACTCTTTTGAAGGAATTTTAATGAGAAGGATAGTCCCTCATGAAGAACTCTGTATGGGCTGTACGCTTTGTCAAGTTTACTGTGTTTTAACTCACTCTCAATCATCAGACATCATTAAAGCATATAAAAGAGAATTAATCACTCCGCGGATCAGAGTTAACCGAGACGAATCCGTAGCTGTTGCCATTCAGTGTCATAACTGTAAGAATCCACCTTGTGTGGAAGCCTGTCTAACCGGGGCCATGCACGTGGATGAAAAATCTGGAAACATCATTCATGATGATAAAATTTGTATTGGATGTTTTACTTGTGTAATGGTTTGTCCTTTTGGTGCAATAATCACTGATTTCAGTGGTTCAAAGACTCCCTTGAAATGCGACCTTTGTCCCAGTCTTGAGACTCCAGCCTGTGTCGCCAATTGTCCAAATGAAGCTCTAGTTTTGGAAGAGGTTGCTGAGTAATGTTACAATACTTCATTATTGGGGCTTCTGCCAGCGCAGTTGGTGCTGTTGAGGGAATACGATCTATTGATCCGATGGGTAGGATCACGGTGATATCTGAGGAGTCTATGGCGCCTTATTCTCGACCTTCTATAGGAGAATACTTGGATGGCAGAATTAATGATGATTCACTGCGTTTTGGATCTGCTGATTTTTGGAAGCTGAATGACGTTCAAATTCTTCTGAAAAGGAAAGTGGTATCTATTGATCTTCAATCTAGGACGCTGCAATTAGATGACGGAGAGAGCGCATGCTTTGATAAGTTGTTACTTGCAACAGGTGCCAAGCCAATCGTCCCAAAGATGCTTGGCATTGAAAAAGAGGGACTATGTACTTTCTCAAATTCTATGGATATCCAAAAAATAAGAGAGAAACTTCCGGAGACTCATACAAGCATCGTTATTGGTGGTGGGCTTATAGGGATTGCAGCAGCTGAATCACTGGTTAATCTTGGTATACAAGTTACAGTTGTAGAATTACGAGATTGGATGCTGAATATTCTGCTTGACCGAGATGCAGCTGGAATTGTAGAATCAGCTATGCGGAAACGCGGTGTCATTATAGTGACGGGAAAGAGCGTTCAAGAAATTAATGGGAAGGATAGTGATGATTCTAAGGTCGGAAGTGTTATTCTCTCTAATGGCGAGCGGTTACCCTGTGACCTTGTTGTTGCAGCCATTGGAGTTGTACCTCGAATAGAGCTTGCAATCCAAGCAGGACTTAAAGTTAACAGGGGGATAATCGTTAATCGATTTATGGAAACTAGTGCTCCTGGAGTCTATGCTTGCGGAGATGTTGCGGAAGCCTATGACTACCTAAAGGAAAACAATCAGGTTTTAGCTCTCTGGCCTCTGGCTCGTCTTGGAGGCAAAGTGGCTGGATTGAACATGGCGGGAGGAAACATTGAGTATCCGGGGGGAGTCCCAATGAGTGCTCTGAGGTATTTTGATGTTCCCCTTATTTCAGTTGGAATTAACGTACAGGGAAATGTTGGAGACTATGAGATATTGTCTGCCAACTCTGAGCATGTATACAAGAAGATTATTCTTCGAAGAGAAGAGGTTGTTGGATTCACTTTGGTTGGGGATGTGAAATCAGGTGGTCTTTTCAATAATCTTATGAAGACAAGAACAAAAATCTCTCAGATCAAGGATAAGCTTCTTGACCCAGAATTTAGTTTCGTGAATCTTCCTGAGCCACTAAGAAAGAAAACGTTGATGGAGGCATGGTTATGAAGACAGCAATGGAGCTTAATAATCGGTATAACGATGACAAAGTCAATGACGCTTGCGGGCTCTTTGGAATGATGGATCTTTCTGGAAGACGTTTCGGAGCAGAAGAGCCAGTGAAAGCTATCGCAAATATGCATGAACGTAGCAATGGTCTCGGTGGAGGCTTCGCAGCCTATGGGATATATCCGGAGTTTAGGAATGACTATGCTCTACATGTTATGTATCTGAATCAAGAATCTAAGGAGAAATCCGAAGCAATCATCAGCAATAACTTTGATGTTCTACGTTCTGAGAAGATTCCTGTTGATTATTCAGCTCATGTCATTCGTCCTCCTTTAATGTGGCGATATTTCGTTCATCCCAAACAGAATCTCCTCTCTACTCTTACTTCAGACGATTTTGTAGTTGAGCAAGTTATGCGGATTAATATGGAGACTTGCGGTGCCTATGTCTTCTCAAGCGGTAAAAATATGGGAGTCTTCAAGGGTGTAGGCTTTCCAGAGGACATAGCAGCATTCTTCCGACTGAACGATTATGAGGGGTACATGTGGATCTGTCATGGTCGATTTCCAACTAACACACCCGGTTGGTGGGGAGGCGCTCATCCATTTAACATACTAGATTGGACGGTTGTACACAATGGTGAACTCTCAAGTTATGGTATTAATCGCCGTTACCTTGAGATGTTCAATTATAACTGTACAATGCAGACCGACACAGAAGTTTTGGCATACACTTTGGATTTACTCCGGCGAAAACAGGGTATTCCCCTCTCTGTAGTAACGAAGATTCTTGCTCCTCCACTCTGGGAAGAAATAGCTGATATGAATCCCACTCAGAAACGTTTGTACACTACACTGCGGATGTCTTATGGTAGTCTTCTAATGAATGGACCATTTAGCATAATAGCTGCCCATCAGGGAGAGATGATGGGACTAACGGATAGGATAAAACTGAGACCGTTAACAGCTGCTACACTCGACAACATGCTATTCCTCTCTTCAGAAGAATCAGCGATAAGGCTTGTAGCTCCCGTTTTGGATAGAGTATGGAGCCCACTTGGGGGCGAGCCGGTTGTTGGAAGATTGAAGAGTGACACCGAAAGAATCGAGGTAATAGCACATTGAAGAGCTTTTTAGAATCCGAGTTTACAGTAGTACGCGATGAAGAACGTTGTATTCGGTGTAAAGTCTGTGTAAACCAGTGCGCATACGAGACTCATTGCTATGATGCTGAAGATGATCGAATTCTCAGCAAGGATGAAAATTGTGTTAACTGTCATCGCTGTGTAATCTTCTGTCCAACCCATGCAATAAGAATTGAACAAAATGTAACGGGTTATACCCAAAACTCAAACTGGTCAAGAGAGGCTATTGTCGCCCTTAAGAAGCAGGCAGAGTATGGTGGAATCCTCATTACTGGAATGGGATGTGATAAACCCAACTTCACCTACTGGGATAGGCTTCTTTTAGATGCCAGCCAAGTTACAAATCCCTCTATCGATCCTCTCAGAGAGCCGATGGAGATTAAAACATTCCTAGGCTCAAAGCCAGATCGCATTGAACTTGAGGAAGTAGACGATGACGTTGTTCTTCAGACGAAGTTGTCGCCTCAACTGGTCTGCGAAGCGCCAATCCTCTTCTCAGCTCTTAGCTATGGCGCAGTGAGCTTTAACGTTCATACCGCACTTGCCAAGGCTGCTACCGAGTTTGGGACATACATGAATACAGGAGAGGGGGGACTGGATGAGAGACTCTACAAGTATGGAGATCACATTATTGTCCAAGTCGCATCCGGCAGGTTTGGAGTTCATCCTGGTTATCTGGATGTAGGAGCAGCAGTTGAAATCAAGATTGGCCAGGGTGCCAAACCCGGTATTGGCGGTCATTTACCTGGAGAGAAGGTTACAGAGGATATTTCTCGCACCCGTATGATCCCTGTGGGAACAGACGCCTTGTCTCCAGCTCCACAACATGATATTTACTCAATAGAGGATCTTCGACAACTTATTTACGCCCTCAAAGAGGCAACGGATTACACAAAGCCTATCTCTGTGAAGATCGCTGCCGTGCATAACTCTGCTGCAATAGCCAGCGGCATGGTTAGAGCTGGAGCCGATATAATCGCTATCGATGGCGTTAGAGGTGCTACAGGGTCTGCGCCGAAGGTTATCCGAGATAATGTTGGTATTCCCATTGAATTGGCGTTGGCAAGTGTTGATCAGAGACTGAGGGATGAGGGTATCCGCAATCACGCCTCAGTGATCGTTGCAGGCGGTATAAAGAGTAGTGCAGATGTGATAAAGGCTATTGCTTTAGGTGCAGACGCTGTCTATGTTGGAACCGCAGCTCTTGTAGCTATGGGTTGCACGCTCTGTCAGAAGTGCCATACTGGTAAATGTCCTTGGGGTATCGCGACATCGGATCCTTGGCTTACAAAGAGGCTTAATCCTGACATTGCCACGAGGAGGTTGACGAACCTTTTGAGGGCATGGAGCTTGGAGATTAAGGAGATGATGGGCGGGATGGGGATTAACGCTGTTGAGAGTCTTAGAGGAAACAGGATGCGTCTTCGAGGGGTTGGATTGACAGATACCGAACTTAAGATTCTTGGAGTGAAGATGGCGGGGGACTGATAGAATATGACTGAAGAAAGTTTGTCATCTGCCATTCGTAATCGTATTAACATGAAGGATGGAATTGTGCATGTGGATGCTGGTGGTCTCCACTACAAGGATTTGAATACCATTCTCAGAACTCTTGGAAATCCTGTGCCAATAGTCCATATAGAGAACGTCTATGGGCAGCGATACATAGGCACTGATTTGAGCAATAATATGGAAATTCACATCTGTGGCACTCCTGGAAATGATGTGGCTGCTTTCTTGGATGGAAGTACGATAATAGTCCATGGAAACGCTCAGGATGGTGTGGGCAATACGATGAATAGGGGAAGGGTGATAGTCCACGGGAGAGCAGGTGACATTGTAGGGCATTCTATGCGGGGCGGAGAAGTGTACATAAGAGAAGATGTTGGGTATCGCTGTGGAATCCACATGAAAGAGTTTGAAGGAAAGAAGCCATTGATTGTTGTGGGTGGGACTGGTCAGGATTATCTAGGTGAGTACATGGCAGGTGGCACACTTATTGTCCTTGGGCTTAAGATGGGTTCTAAGCCTATCCATCATGCTAGGTTCTTAGGGACAGGAATGCACGGAGGAGTAATCTACCTTCGTGGAGAGGCTGTGCACACAAGTAAAGAAGTGCAGATTAAACCCCTTGATGAAAGTGACTATAAGATTCTTCGGCGGGATGTTGAAGCTTTCTGTAAAGAATTTGAGATTCAGCCAGAACCAATCATGGAGTGTGAATTCACAAAGCTCATTCCAGCGTCAAAGAGGCCTTATGGAAACCTTTACGTGTACTAGTTGAATGTTCTTTGGAAGTGCCTATTCTCCTAGATACGGCTGAGTGTTGGCTTCGGATTTGTTGATGGAATGCTTTAAGCCGTTTGATATTCTTATCTTTTTTAGGGGTTTTTTGTTGTCTCTGTGTTTGTCTGAGGCTGAAGCTTTTTTGTTTTTGAGGATGGGGGGGTGGATTTTGCTTTTTCGGGCTTTTTTATTTGATCTGAGGTTTTTTGGGGTTTTTTGGGGTGAAAAATGTGTTGAAAAGTATTCCAAGTCACATGAACTGGTATGGAAAGGGAAAGTAATTCATGATGAACTTGCGCTGAATTCTTCTATTGTTTTCAGGATGAGTTATAGGATATTGTTGTTGGTATCTTGTTTGAAGAAAGAAAAATAGTGAGTGCCAGAATCGCGCGCGTTATTGTCTGCTGTCTATATTGTAGAATCTCAGGTTTTGTCTTTGGGATTTCTCTTTAGGATTTGTATCCCTTTTTCTGTTATGTCGTACTCATGAGTCTTTTTGGAGTGGTTTGTGGTTCTCATCTTGATAATGCTTAGTGTCCGTCTTAGATTTCCATCTTCATCGAATCTTGTCTGCAATAGGATTATGCCGTCGGCTATGAATTCTTCGACGCCTGATCCTATTCTTTGGGATCCCCAGGGGGTGTCGGATATCATAATGGTTGTGCATCCTATTCTCTGGAGGAAGCGGTATAGAAGGTGGATTAGGAATCTAATATCAGAGGACTCTGATAGTGCCATCGAGAATGCGGTGAATGAGTCTATTACAAGTCTCTTAGCACCGATGTCGTTGATTTTATCTAGGATCAGGTTTAGGTTGCTTTGTATCCCCGGTTCTTTGGTTGTTGAGAGGTCTAGAATGTAGAGGCGGCCTTTCCTCTCAAGTTCTCCAAAGTCCCATCCGAATCTTAGTAGATTTCGAATGAGAGATTCTTTGGTTTCAGCGAAGCAGACGTAGATTCCTTTTTCTGCATGCTTTGTAGCACCTTCGTAGAGGAATTGGGCTGCGAGGGTTGTTTTTCCAGCGCCTGGGCTTCCGGCGACTAGGATGACTCCTTCTTTGGGGAGACCATTCTCGATTAGTTCGTCGAATCCTTCAATGCCTGTTGGAACCCTTTCCATAGTCGTATCGTAATTAGAGTTTGTTTTTGATGATTAAGAAGCTTTCTGTGAAGGCGATTTAGCTGCTGAGGATTTTAACATATTTTTGTTTATTAATTGTGCTGTCTAATTCTTGTATACAATTGTATTTTTCTTGTTGCATACGCGTTTCGGAATCGTCTCTTAGATCATTTCTTAGCGGTACAGGCATATTTACTCTTAGAAGAAGAGGAAAGCTATATGAAAGCTAAATACGTTTTGGCGGCGATTGCGCCGATATGCATTGGTGCAGCAGTAGGAATGGATATTCAGAGTGGCTTATTCTCTGCTTCCAATTTAAGCCTGACACTCAGAAGCGCAAGTGCAGTTATAAACAAAAGCAATCTTGGAGCCTATACAAATTCAACTTTTACTATAGTCGCTCAGGTAGCATCTATAATACTGGCAGGTATCACGATTTATGCTAGAGTACTCTTTAGGAACCTAGGAAAAATCAAATCAAAATTCCATTAGGTGTGTGTACTATGGAAAAGATCATTACCCAAGAAAGAATGAAGAGATCTGGCAGCTCGAAGCTTCCAGCAGGCAGCAATTATCAGAAAAGCTTAGCTGAACAAATCTTGGTTGAAGCTAGAAGAATGGCTAGACTTGAACTTGTGAGGATGGCTGAACAAGTACTAACTGAAGCGACGTCAATAGCAAGATGGGAAAAAAGACCATTCTATATTGCTTGACCATTCGGAGATCGGGGTGTTATGAGGTGCAAAGGTTCTAGAAGTATGGTAGTTGAAAGTGGGTGGTCCTCCTCTCTCACGGCCATGGCAACTTCTGGATTCTGCAATACCTCATTAACACCCCGCTCAGACAATTTATTAAGCGGTATAAGCAAGTTTTGATAATCGTGGGGCTGCAGCATTCGAATGGTTGACAAGTTGGATTTACAAATTTTAGACATTATCTGGAACGCGGCTTCAATTGTAAGGTCGGTAACTGAGAAGGAGATACGTAGTGGAGTCCTATCTCCTTCTGTGACGGCGATGGATATTAAGAGGAACTTACGGCTTGATATTGACCTGAGTGTTATTGAGGGACGTCTCAGAGCCCTTGAGAGTGATGGTCACATCTATTATGAGTTGGATAGATGGTGGTTAACAAGTAAGGGAAGAGAAACTCTTGGGAAGCCTTCCACAGACATTACGGCATCAACCTCATATTCTAAGCCTATGAGAGAGATATTGGAAGAGACATTTGCCAAATTTGAGGCGGATATGCAGACACCACCACACACTGTAACCTCGCTTGAGAAGATTGAATATTTCAAGAAGAGGAAGACGCAGGCTGAAGCATTGTCTTCAGAGTTGAAGAGAAGCTACGAGTTGGGATTGATATCTGAAGTAGAATATAAAAGGATGGTGGAGAACATTAACCGGAGATTGAGGGAGCTTGATAGTCGAATAAAATTGAGTATACTGAGCAGGCGAAATGAGCTCTTAATAGAAATAGAGATTCTTGAAAAAGAGCTACATGAGAAAGTGGAATAAGAGAAGTAAAAAAAGAAAAGGACATTAGGTGGTTAAAGGAAAACGTATTTTTTGTAAGCGACTTACCTTTGCGATTAACTTCAAGCAATTTCGATTGGAAACAAAACTAGCCTAATTCGTCAACTTGAGCCAAATTAAACAGAGTTTAATATCTGTGATTTGTTCTCCTTGAGTTTATCCACGGTCTGCTTAAGTATGACAACATCTCCTATTTTACCAATTTCGCTCCAATCGACCGGGATCTCCTCTAATGCTTCTATTTGTTCTTTTGGCTTGTTTTGGACATCAATATTATTCTTTTTTGCCCAGATCAGGATTGCTCTTGCACCATAATCATTAAGGTTGCCTATTTTAAGATCTTTCTTGACTTGAGCTATCAATTCTTTTTCATCTTTAAATCTTGAAGGTATTAGAAGTTTCCTTAATGACTCAATATCAGGTCGAACTTCTCTTTCAATTTTTTTCTCGAGAGCTACCATTATTCCTGGCGAGTTCCCGAAAAGAAACTTCGTAACTGACCCTATCTTTCTAGCCTCAGAATCAAGTACAATCTTGCCAGCAAGATCTCTTGTGCTTTTATACTCAACTTTTTCTCGAAGAATTATCCCTCTCTTCTCAGCCTCTATAGATTCTTTGAGAAGTACACATTTCCCCAAATCTGTAAAGGCGATTTTGTCTATAGAAGACCATACTACAGGATATTTCTCAATCTCCTCTCTAATGTTCTGAATCTGCATGGGGATCTTAATATTTACAGAATTAGCATAACTAATTAAGTGCTCCAGAGTTACAGATTCCGTGCTTGATAAACCTAGTTTTTCTCTAATCTTTTGATGGAGGGATTCTATGTTAACATTTTTTTGGAACATTCCATCTTTGGAAAATAAACTCATTAACTTTTGGATGAATTCTTCTTCAGCAACAACTTCTACATCCTTAGAATTAACATCATAAATATTAATTATTATTTTATCAGATTCCACATTGAAATTGCGAATGTATCCACAAACATATCCTTCTTTGTCAATAACCAGACTGTTAATCAAATCTTCTTCGGTGTACATATGTGAATCCAATTAATTTTCCCCTCACAATCGATTCGACATTTCATTAATTCCCATCGTCTATACTTCTCTTATGAAGTAATAATTCGTATTTCAAATCTGTCAGAGCCATTTTCTTTTTACAGTGCTCTGGATCATATTCTTCATTCAAGGGAGGATGCGAGTTTTCGAAGGACTACCAGCTTATCACTTCTGCGAGCGACGCGCACTAGTTAAATATTATAGCGGGTGGGTGCTCAACAATTATCCATAATCCTTTGTAGAGAGTACTACTGGAATAAATGTAATTATTTGCGTATGGATAGATAGTTTCATCTGAATTGCCTGAACCAAACACGACTACAGCACCGCTCCATGAGATGACATATTCGTTTTGGAAGTTGCGTACACTGGATCGCTTTATTGGATTCATCTCGATTCTCTTTGAGCTTTGAGTTATGTCAATTACACCTGTCTTGTCTACAGCAAAATTGTCGAATGAATAAAGCTGTATATTCGTTGTGTTAGTGAACATTATACCTGCGCCTTTATTGTTCGAATCAAGGTATTCTGACCAGTGATGAGCCCATGCTGTACCACCATTATAGAACTCGCTAGGGGAAGTAGCTGCCCTGGGTTTACCATCTATCACACCATCTTCTGTGAGGGCATTGCCTCTGTCGGCAACTAGTTGAATAGCGCTCAAATCTGTTAAAGTCCTGTTTACATTTGATGTAACAAAGATGGTTTGGACCGTAAAAGTATAGTATGTAGCATTTGCAGGTAATGTCATGACTATCTTAGAATAGATGTCGGGGCAATCCGTGATCCCACCCGCCCATTCTGCTTCTTGTTGGGTTACATCTCTTATTATTCCGTGATGAATTGTATATGATATTCCTGAACCGTAGACGGGCGTTCTTCCATTAATACGCAGGAACTCAACTCTAGACGTTACGCCATTCACAGTAGCTCTTACATTCTGGCTATCACTAAGGTCTAGGATTAGTTTTCCATTAGTCAAAATACCAGAGTCTGGATTATCATTTTGGAAGTATTGATTAGTCTGTGTGTAGGACGTTTGGATAGCTGTATCTTGGCCATCCCACCAAATTGTTGTTTTAGAAACGTGATGATTCAGCAGGAAGACTATCATTGATCTTGAGGAAAATATACTTTCATTGCTTGTTAGACCAAGAGGAACTGTGTATCCTGAAGCCCAATCTTCTATTTGGAAGGGAACTTCTCTATTGACACCATCAATCGTCTGATTAACTCGCAATGTACTTACTCGTAGAGGAGGGATTGGTTTTTCGTTATTGCCTAGATTCAGGTTCTCGCCAAGAAATCGTAAAGTACCATTTTGTAGAAGTTCAGTAGCAATGGTATCGCTGTTCATCCCTTGATATAGTGTATTATTCCAGTTGAAAGTGTATGAGTATTCACTTTTTCCGGATGGTGTATAAAAGGCGTTCACCGAGATTCCCCTACTATCAATTACCTCTATAAAATATGTGTCATTTCTAACGGACGAAGGAATGTCTATAATGTAATTCCCTTCGACAGAAATTAGGGGTTCTGTTTCAAGATTAATCAAATTCCATTGACAATTCTCATAGTCATAAATATAAAAATAGAAATTATTCTTGGTCAGTGAAAGATCCGGATATTTTCCATCTTTTTCGACATTAACAATTGACTGATTACCGATTGTGTTAACAATTTCCACTTGAAGTGCAGAAGTCTCTGTGATCTTGATTCCGTCCAAACCGCTTTTTGGCAGAGTATATACTAATGAAATATTTCCTTTACTCCAGCTTACAGATTCGTACCACTTAGTTTTAATATTTAGATTTTCGACAATAAATGATGAAGCCCAATCCATATGAGAGTGCTCAAGGTTGACGATGCCGCTATAAATGTAGTCACTTGTTTTCTCTTTGGCGTATGTGACATTTCCAGTAACCTCTAGTATTGAACCATAATAACCAACAGTAAAACCTAATATCCTTTTTATAGATAGATTAACTTCGTTCATATCATTAGCTAATCGAACGATGTTAGTGAAAGAATTATCCTGAACAAGACTGTAGATGTTAGAGACAGATGCAGTGAGAATGATTAGGACGGCAAATGCAGCTATAATCAAGAATTGGCCTCTTTGGGTGTTTGCTGTTTTTTTCGTGGTTATGTACCTCCTATCTGTCCAAGTTGAAGAACTATGAGTCGAGATGTGCCACTGGCACCGAATTCAGATCTGTATATTTTGGGTTGATAAAACATGAGAAGATTTAGTATAAACACTCGAATGTCAGGTGTACGTGCCAATCCTACTGCTGTAAAAGATCCATGAATAGTATTGTTGCTCTTGTGCGAATAAGTAGCTGCAGCATAATAGCTTTTGCCACCAATTTGCTTAGGTTCAAACATTACCGTCTCTAGATTCAAGTATACATGATAGCTTGCCAGAGTATCACTGGGCAAAGCCCTTGTTGCAGTCTGATAGCTTTCAGGGTAGATACCATAATAATTAGCTTTTTCTGCAGCCAGATCAGTAGAGTAAACAACATCAATTTCCTGGGTTATCCAAGTGTCATTTTTTACATATTCTGTTCCATCCAAGCCTTCAAGAAATCCATTTAACCCTTCTGGTCCAACGTATTTCATGCCATAAATTCCCCATGTATTATCATTGTCCTTGAAGGAAAGAGTGTTTGAGACATAGTATAGAGGATATCCAACGATACTTACCCAAGTCCAATTGTAGGTATTGACTTGATGGCCAATATACCAAGGATATTTCTGGTAAAAACTATCATTGGTCAATGCAGTTGGTATCGGGACTGCCTCGCCGAAAGTGTTGATTACTACAGCGTTTTTAATCCTCTCATTAGGATACGTTGTAATAGTCTGGTTTTCCAATATTTTTCCAAATTCTGATGTGCTGTTGACTAATATTGTAAGTCCGAAATATGGCGATATGAGTTTGCAAATGTCCGTGGCAAGAGTTTGTGCTGAGTAACCAGTTATCCACCATCCGTTAGAATCTTCACAGTTCAGAACATATAGTGTTAATTCTTCTCCCGTTTTACTTCCGATCTTTTCAGGTGTAAAAGAATAAGTTACATTGGGGGAAGTAACAGTAATAAAAGAGGTATCCGATCCAGTTGGCAAGTCTCCCTCGAAGTTATTTAGAGAATTCATAGAAATGTATTTGATTTCACCAGTAGAAGAAGTCTGTATATCGTAGACTGTTAGTTTGTACATTATATTTGAGCT
>JAUPKU010000057.1 GCA_030837285.1 Thermoproteota archaeon
AATAGTCTTAGTTCATCTGGTGTTATTGCAAGTTCATTCACAGGTGAATAATCCGATCAACAGTGTAAATACAACTAGTCTTCAATAAATTGAGGTTCATGCTATCTCGATAGCAATGTAATAGCTTTAGTATATGTCAAAAACCTAGGAACAGTAATGAGGTTCTTTCAGTTCAAACCAAGTTTTAATTTTAAAAAAAATTAAAACTTAAGTCTTGGTTTGCAATAATAGTCATTAACACGCATAATGTTTGACAATAGATTGAATCGTTTTTTGGAAAAGGTAATTATGAAAACAAGACAGAGTTGATTCTAATGCAGTTAGGGATAAATACATTTACATTTCCATGGGCGATTGGGTCATTTAGGAGCAGAGGGTATCCGCCACCAAAGAAACTACTGAGCACAAAAGATCTGTTAATGAAAGCCAAAGAACTGGGAGTCAATTTGGTTCAGACTGCGCAGAATCTTCAACTCCATGAAATGACAGATCGCGATCTTAATGAACTTTTGAAGACGACATATGATACTGGCGTTAGAATTGAAGTGGGTACTCTGGGTATTAACACTAATAATTTGTTAAAATATCTTGAGTTTGCAAAAATGTTCCACTCAAGAACAGTCCGCACAGTAATTCCTGGTAATGACTCTGAGGAACAGATAATAGATCAAATAAAGCGGATTCTTCCAAGCTTTGTTAACGCAAGGGTTTCGCTCGTTCTAGAGAATTATGGACACAGAGAACAGCCTTCAAAGAAACTTGCAAATATAATGAAGAAACTAGATAGCCCCTATGTAGGAATTAATCTTGATACCGCAAATTCTTATCGCTCTCTGGAACCTCTTGAACAAGTTGTGAAGAACCTTGCACCTTACATAATTATTGTCCATTTTAAGGACTTTGCTATAGAACAATCTGTAGGGGAAATCAGGCTTGTTGGGCGTCCAGTGGGAGAGGGTTTTCTTAATGTAGATTGGCTTTTAGACATTTTAGAAAAAGAGAAAAAAGATCTAGTTCTAATTCCTGAGATCAATCTACCATTCTGCATTACAATCGAAAATACTCTTTTAATTGAGGAGCTCTGGGCAAAGAAGAGCATCCAGTTCTTAAGAGATAAAATTAAGTAGGATACTCATGCTCTGATCATTTAGCGTGTGTTAAGAGTGGAATTTGAACAACCTTGTCTACGAGCATATCACTTTCTTTGTACGAGCACTCGATTCAATCTTGTCTCTTTTATGTTACATAACGAAATACCCTTAGGGTAATTTGCCTTATAAACAAAATATCCCCTGGGTAATTCACTCAAAACAGGTACCCAAGCGGGAATATTGTAAAAACTAAGAATTTAATCCCATCAAAAGCATCAGTTTATCTAACACTAACATCAAACTATCTGAGAAAAGATTAACCACAGGGAAAGTCCTAAAGGAAACCCTTACATTAAACATCTCTTCTAAAATCACAGGAATTACGAATTTCTCATTCTATATAACCCTAACCAACCAAGAATAATAAGTTCTATACTATCTGTTCTTTAATCTCTTTAGAATAGTGTCAGCATTAAGTTCCTGATTTTGGTTTTAACCCAAAGGAAGGGGTTCAATTTTTTTAGATCATTATCTTAGAATGTTTACAGAGATATCAATGATTAGATTTGTGAAAAGAGTTGAAGTGTGCACTGATGTGACATTGTAGATACAAGGCAAGTTCAAATAACAGTACTTGAAAGATTGAAAGTGAGGTTGTTCATTTTTGAAGAAAGAGGAAACCTTCGAACTTCGTGTTAGAGATTTGATTTCGAGCAATATTGTCTGGCTATCCGTTGAGAACAGTGTTGTGGATGCAGCAATTGAGATGAATAAGAGAGATATTTCATCTATTCTACTAAAGTCCGGGGATGAATTTGTCGGCATAATCACTGATCGAGATATTATTGGCAAGATAGTAGCTCAAGATCTAAATCCAAAAAGGGTAAAACTAGTGGATGTCATGAGATCACCGCTAATATCCATAAATGCTGATGATAGCATCCAAAAAGCAGCTGAAAAAATGCGGAGTAATAAGATAAGAAGACTGGTTGTAAAGGACAAGGGGCATATCATCGGCATAATCTCGGAGTCCGACATCATCCGAGTTGAACCTGAGCTTCACTTCATAATCAGAGAGCGAAGCAGATTAGGCTTAAGTAAGCCTTCGCCTCTTGAAGCTAGGAGATCGTCTGTAAGTGGAATATGCGAAGATTGCAAAAACTTCTCAGAAGATATAAGAAATATAAACGGAAAATGGCTCTGCGAAGTATGCAGAGGACGATGAACAATAAATCCAAGATGCGCTGTCTCCATTAGAATTTACCCTTTACTGAATGATACAGTGTAAATAAGGAGGTCTCTATTTTTGAGACGGTGGTCACTTTTCCTTAAAATTGGTGAGGACTATTTAGGAGCAACCCTCAGACAACCCGACAAGGAGGTCAAAGATGCAATCCTCTATCTCCATGGTTGGGGCGGAAACAGAGAGACTCAAAGCAGTCTTCTGGATCAGATTTGTGAAACCGGCTTCTATGTTTTGAGTTTCAGCCAACGAGGATTTGATGACTCTACAGGCAGAAGATGTCTAGCTAATTGGAGTCTAGACACTTCTTATCTAGCGGATTATTTAATTGAAAAGGGTCTAAACGTGTGGATTTGCGGTCTTAGCACAGGAGGAACAATGGCAATCTCTGCTATGGTTATAAATGAAAGAATTATTGGTGGCATTATTATTTCCCCTTTTGCCTCTCTTGATCAACTATTTAAAGATAAACCGGAACGAAGAAATCGCTTACAACGGATCTTTAGTCCATTTGCAGAGGAGGATTTCAGGGCCGCAGATGCCTTTTCAAAAGTCTCTTTAGTATATCCCCGTCGCCTTCTCTTTATCTGTGGTGATGCTGATGATGTAATTCCCTTTACACATTCGAAGCTCCTCAGCGAAAAAGGAGGCGATAATTCCACATTAGTAATAATTCCAAAAGCAGATCATACTATTTCAACAATCACATCTTCCGAGCTCTCCAAAATGATCACAGAATGGATATCACAAAGCTTTTCAGATCATAGGTTAAGCTGAGTAACAGGTTTTCTAGATTACAATATTCTCTATATGGTCGCTTGGCTAATCATTCTTCTCATGTTTTGAAGAGCTTGAGATGCTTGTATTTCCGGTGGAATGTCTGATCGGTGGCACTCCACGGTCAAGTATCCTTCATAACCTATTTCTTTTAAAGCCTTTATGAACGCTATGTAATCGCACTCACCTGCACCTGGAATCACCTCGATCGTAGGTCTTGTAGTCTGTCCCGTAAATGGAGGCATTGAAGAGACAATTCTATAGTCCATGCAGTGTGTGTGCACTATGAGGCTTCCGAACTCTCGGACAGCCTCGGGTAAACTAGGCTCCTCAATAACACCCTTAGTTGCATATGTCTCTGTCCAGACTCGTCCTACATGGAGATTTATTTTAAGAGCTGAAGATCCTACAGCCTTGATGAAATCTTTCCAGAAATTTACAGGGGAATACTCTTCTATTGCGAATATTACATCACGATCTTTACTATAATCTGCACATTCCCCAACACGCTGAATCATCAACCCTCTCTCTTCTTCAGTGTAGACTCTCGGCTTTCCAAAAATTGGTCCTCTTTCTCCTATGCCTCTCAGGAATCCACGGGGCATACCTGGAAGAAGCTTTAATGCACGAATCTGAGGATTTGGAACGTGAGTAGTCACAATTCTGGTACCAAAATCCGAGGCTAAATCAATGATTCCTTTCGTCCATTCCATTCCGAGCTTACTGCTTTCCTCATCAACAGATGTGAATGAGGCATAAGGTAAAGGCCATTCATGTGCACTTAACGCTTCTACTTCGATTCCAAGATCTGCAATTGCCTTTTTAAGTAGACTTCTTTGTTCCTTTGAAGTCATCCACAAGCGAGTATCTAGTATATGAACACAGTCAACTTCAACGCCATCATACCCTATTTTGGCTAGGCTTCTTAGTGAATAGTCGAGGGTGTTTTCTCCTCCGGGATACAAGCCTGTATACCCCTTTGGAACCCACGCGTAACAGTTAGTCTGAAAAGAGACTTTATACAATCGTATTCACCATTATTTTAAGGGTCTTTTACGAGTTTAAATCTTTCCTACATATTTGGAGGAATTGATCGCGAAAGAATCTTCTTATAATATCATATAATTCAGTAAATCTTGGCCCTGCTCATTCAGTTTTATCGTTTTAGGATGCAACTTTCAAAAAGGCGAAAAAATTGAGACTAATCTATTCTCATTTTACTTTGGAAGCTTTGTAATGGAAAAGAGAAATATAGCTTATTTTCAAAGTAATTAATGGTGTATTTTATGAGTGCTAAAGATTACAAAGCCAGAGTTATAGTAGAGTTAGATAAGATGCGTGATCGACTTGTTGAGATGGCTGAGGCTATTCACTCTTATAATGAGGTTGGATACAAGGAGTACGAGACTTCAAAACTTCTTATAACCGAGCTTAAGAGACACGGCTTTGAGGTTACGCCCAACGTGGCGGAAATGAGCACTGCGTTCAAGGCGGTCTATAGGGGAAAGGAGGGTGGCATCAAAGTTGCATTCCTATCTGAGATGGATGCTCTTCCTGGTCTTGGACATGGTTGTGGACATAATATCATTGGCGTTGCTTCGGTTGGGGCGGGAATTGCTTTGAGCAAGGTAATTTCAGAGTTGAATGGTAATGTGATGGTCTTTGGCACACCTGCTGAGGAGGCAGCTGTTGACTTGGCTGGTGGCAAGGTTCGGATGCTCGGAGTAATTAAGGAGGCCGACGTTGCTATGCTCGTGCATCCCAGTGACCGGAACTTGGTTACGACTAAGAACGTATGTAGAGAAGCTTTAAAGTTTGAGTTTCGGGGGAAAGCGGCTCACGCGGGTTCATCACCCCATCTAGGAATTAACGCGTTGGATGCAGCTATGAATATGTTCAACCTCGTTAACTCTTTGAGGCAACATTTGAAGAGCGATGTTCGTATTCATGGGGTTATTGTGAATGGAGGAAGCTCCCCGAATGTTGTTCCCGATTATGCAGTTGTTAAAATGTATGTAAGGGCTATTGAGAAGAATTATTTGGATGAGACTATTGAGAAGGTGAAGAATTGCGCTCGTGGAGCTGCTCTTGGAACGGGAACAACTGTGGAGATTAGCAGTTATGCTATGCGCTATTTGAATATTGTCTGTAATCCTACCTTGTCGGAGCTTTTTAGAATGAATTGGGAGAGTCTAGGATTAGTCGTGGACGAGCCTCCGGAGAGGAACTATGGTTCTACAGATATGGGTAACGTGAGTCAAGAATTGCCTTCAATTCACCCCTACGTGGCAATTGCTCCCAAAGGAACCCCGGGACATTCTGTAGCGTTGAGAGAAGCCGCAAAGTCGAAGACAGGTTATGATGGCTTGATCTTCGCTGCTAAGGGACTGGCGATGACAGCTGTGGATCTCTTCACCCAGCCTCTTCAAGTAAGGAAGATGCGTGAGGACTTTGCAGAGTTCAAGCGAGGGAAATCTATTGATTATTAGATTCCTACTTGAATTTTCTTGATCAGCTTGAAAGTTTTTAGTATTCTTCATCCTCTTCTTTTTTCCTCTCTGTTAACTCGGATGTTGCTATCATTAGCAGGATGATTGTTTAAATTTGAAGATTTATGGTATGTGGATGTTTTGAATCCAGAGTAATATAGATTCTTAAATGATGGAATATTCAATACTATTTTTAGTAGCTCTATTTGCATGATCTTTTATGAGATTCTTTTTGGCTTGTTTAGGTAATTGATATAGAGAATTAAGTATCGTTAAAGGAACTATTTGGAAGCCGATAGGCTCGGTTTTGATGGAGCTCGATAGAGTCTTTTTTCTTTCTATATGATTAAGATTATTGCTTCACTTTCTCTCTGAATGCGAAGGCTGGGAGTAAAATGTGGTGATAATTATCTATCATCTACTTTGTGTAGTAATGTGTCTATCATCTTTTTATGAGGGGTGGTATTTTCAATACAGTCCTGTCTGATATGCTGAAAGTAGTTTCTGATGCTTTCTTCAGATTCACCGAGTATTTGTAAGGCTTTTTGTGTGGGTACTCCGTCTTTGACGAAGTAGCAGAAATCGTCGGCTTCGTAGACTAGTTCGTTTTTAGAATTAACCCAGAATGGATAGAGTTTGCATATGAACGCTCTGTTAGATCCTAAAGTACATCCATTATTAAAGTCCTTTTTCAGGAAAATACAGCTGTTTCCATTCTTTCTCATACAGGTCATGTAATATCTTTCATCAATCTTTGGGAGGTTTTCTAGTCGCCACTCGTCAAAATAGAGTGTTTCTTCCTTTGTTCTTTCTTCTGCGACTGCGAATTTCTCGGGATCGCACTTCAGTATTTTACTGATTCTTTTGATATCTTCTATTGTAAGTGGAATCCATGGCTTGCAACCACAGCATGTTACTTCTCCGATTGAAACACATTTGGAACAGACAGGATTGATTTCGGACATATTCTTACTACCTGAGTTAGATTGAATGATTCTCTAATCCTTTTTTCGTGCTTATTCCTTGTATACTTGATATCTGATTCTTTCTGAAACTGATATTTGCCTTACTGAAGGTATTATTAATCGTTAACTAATTTAAATTTGGATGTAGTTCTCTAGTTAGATCAGGACTTAGATTTTGTTAGGTGTGTAAGAACCAACAATTTTGTGGCAAACTAAATTACATGGTTATGTATGATCTTGATTAATACTAATTATCTATGTTGTTTCTAACTAGCGATCCCGAGGTTTTCTCAATCTACTTTTTGTTTTCGTGCTTCCTTTAGTGGTCTTGTAAGTTGCTTAGTTTATCTTGTCCTCTTGGTCTTTTGCTAGCCAGTTAAGCATCTAATGAAACTAGGATAATGGCTGATAGTATTAGCAGGGCTCCAATACCCGATGTTAGGGTGAAGCCTTCACCCAATATTATATAGGAGATAATCACTGCTACCACTACTTCCGTTAGTAAGACGACGGTGGATGTGACTGGCGATATGTGTTTTAGCCCTTTCAGCCAGATGTAGTATGAGATTATCGAGCAGAATATTGCTGTGTAGGCGATGATGATCCATGCTTCAGCGGGGAGATTTAGGGTTATGTTACTTGAGAGTGGTACAAATGGGATCAAAGGTAAGGCGGTGATGAATAGTACCCAAGCGTTGAACTGAAACTGATCTTCGAAGTCGCTAATAAATTTCTTATTTAAAACTATAAATAAAGACCAGCCTATGCCTGAGAAAAGAGTAGTGATGTCTCCGAATAGTGTTCCTCCCAATAATTCTTGAAAATTCAGATTGGTTGTTATGATGAAGACACCTAAGATGCTGAATATTATTCCTAGTGATTTCTTTTTTCCAAATCTATCTTTTAGAATTAGCCAGCTTAGTACTGCGACCCAGACTGCGCTTAAGTTGATGATTAATGAAGATTTTGAGGCTGTTGTAAAGGCCATTCCAACATATTCTAGTAAGTATGAAACACCGTTCAGTATTCCCAGAATCCATATGCTTCTCTTGGCGAATTTACGGTCGAATCTTCTGGTGAATAGAAGTATAATGATCATTATAATTGAAGCTAAAAAGAATCTCAAGATTACGAGCATGAATGGATCAATGTATCTTAATCCTATCTTTATAACCGGAAAGGAGGAGCCCCAAAGAACTCCAGCTAAGACTGTAAAGAGAACTGCCTTTTTTGTTTGATCCAAAAGACCGCCTAAACTATGCTTCATTTAACGCGAAAGTTCGATGTACTCCTATTTTTCAGACATAGTGGAATATCTTTTCGGATAGTTTCATATTTAAGTATTGACTTACCGTAGGGTAAGAGAATGCAAGAAACTGAATAACAAACTACATTCAAGTTCAATCTTTTTTGTATTCTGTCAAATGTGTGTATCTTAAATTAGTACATTTTTTGGATATTATAGAGAATTGTAGTAGTTTCACAATCACATTTTCTTTATATTTAATAAAATTGAGAGTTATTCTACATAAAGTAGGAGGAACGTGTTTAATTGAGATCGTTCAGTCTCTAAAGACCGAGGCTCTTCAGCGTTTCTCAGAAAGAAGCAGGCTCTCTAAAATAACTTCTTTTCTTGAGAATTGCTATTTTGGCGAAAGGAACACTCATCTTAAACATATATGTAAATTGAGCTTCTCTCAATTCAAGAAGTACGTTGATCTTCTAATTGAGGTGGATTGCTGAACAAGACCGTGGAAAGAGTTTCTAAGAAGAATCCCGTTGAGGTTTATTTCCTTATTGAGAAAGGGATGAAGTTCCTCAGAATCCTGGATTAAAGCCGCTACACTCAACCAAAGAAATCTGATTGCCGCCTTTGTATTGGTAACTCTGAAGTTATCATCGGGGAACACTCCTTCTACTTCTTGCATCATTATTTCTCTAGAAAAAGGTTGGATAAAGAGAGCAAGTGGAAAATTTGTTATATTCGATGATACTGTTAGAGTCTAATTTTTACTTCGGTCAGAATCTATCTTTTATGATGTATTAAACCTTTTTCGGGTAAAAAAAGATAATAATACTATTAGTTCAGCTAGTGATAGATTATCGCTTTAGCTCACTCTTACGGTATTATAGTAGTCTTCTCAGACTTTTTGAATGTTTTATAGATGACTCCGGGTCTTTGGATTACCAATTGGATTTGTTTTTTTGAGGATTCTTTTGGAGATGTTGATAGGTGGCAATCTTGTCCTATAAGTGGTTTGTGATGAATTCTCTTATTGTCTTATGATGGTTTAGGAGGCTAATGGTGCTTTCTGTTGCTTTGATTATTTGTGCTTCGACGAGTCTTGTTAACACCAATGAGGCGATGAAGACGAATATGCCCATGAACAGTGCTAGATAGACGTCGATTGTGCCGAAGTATGAAATGAATAATAGTGTGAAAGCTACACTGATTAGACCCATTATTGAGGATCTGACTATAAAATAGAGTCTGTGCAGCCGAGTGGAGAGCAGCATCACTTCAATTAGCGTTTTTTTCTCATCCTCGCAGTTGGCCTTTGCTGAAGCGTAGTCTATCTCTTGAGTTATCTTCTCCGTGTAACTTTCGTCTGACAAATCTTTAGGATTCGCTGTTTCAAGCTCCATCATTATCCTCTGGGCTATTTCGTCTATCCTTCTATCCACATCCTTTTTTATCGATTCAGATTTCCTTTCCATGTCCAACCGCCTGTTCTTCAATTTACTCAATACTATCGTTTTCTGGCGTAATTTGGGAGCATTTATGCAAATGAGGGAGGAATGAATCCTGTCCTATACCTTTTGTAATATTGGAAACATTCCATCTCAACCTTTCCACTTGTATGCTTATTCAGAGTGCAAGCACGTGATGACATTTAAGCATCGTATAATAAGAGGAATGAAGTCGTAATTCATAAGGATGTGTGGATGTAGTATTACAATTACAACACTTTCTGAAAACTTGTTATAACTAGTAGAAACATCATTTTTGATATGCTGCTATTTCCTGAGTTCGTTGCTTAGCCACTTTAGGTATTCTTCGCTTCTAGTGAGGTTTAAAAGTGTGTGTGGCCATGTGTTATTTGTGGTTTTATTATGCCTTTTCCACGTCACTGTCCAAATTGCGGTACGTTGGTCGATGAGGACGCAACCTTCTGTAACAAGTGTGGTTCGACTATAGGAACCGCGCAACCCAATGTGCTTGGATCAGAGGCTATGTCTTCAGACTCGTCGTATGGGGCAACAAGGTCATCGATTTCCGGTGAATTATCGCTACGGTTGGAGGCTGTTCTTAGAAGGATTGAGTTGTTGAGTTACTTGGGAATTGGCTTAGGCATTGTCATACTTCTTGAGAGCCTGTACTGGTTTGGCTTCTTCGGCTAGGGGTGTGTAGTTGATGGAAGATCCTTTTGAGCGTACAGTAAGGAAATTGGAGCACCTTAAAGGTTTGCTCACGATTGTAGTCATCCTTTTAGCTGTTATCGCCTTCCTAAATCTACCCTAACCTCTATTTCTATCTGAGGCGGATTAGATAACGGTTGTTTGATTGAGAATTAGTCCTTTTATTCTGGTTTCTGGGTTTTGCATGACAAATACTCCGCCTCTGGCTTTATCTGAAGCTATTGTTCCGTTAGGTGGGGGCCCTGGTAGAGAGGCGGCTAAGCCTGGGCCTTTGAGGAGGAGGTACGTTCAGGTTGAGACTGACGAGGGGATTACGGGTTTGAGTGCGACGATGGCAGAGAGGAATGCTTCTTACGTGATTGTGAATGTTCTGAGGGATCTCTTGGTGGGGGAGATCCTTTGGCGACGGAGGCTCTTTGGGAGAAGATGTATCAGGCTTTGGTTCATGATAGGAAGGGAACTGGGATGACTGCTATATCGCTTATTGATATTGCGCTTTGGGATATTGCTGGAAAGGCTAGGGGTGAGCCAGTGTTTCATCTCTTGGGGGGCCTACGCGTGGGCGGGTTAGGTCTTATGCTGCTATGTTGGGTTTTGACACCCGTCCTGACTCGATTGCTAATAGGTCTTTAGAGATGGTGGAGATGGGTTTCACTGGGATGAAGTGGTATTTCAGTTATGGTGACGCGCATGGCTTGGAGGGTTTGAATGCTAATGTAGAGTTGGTGAAGACTTTAAGGGACACAGGTTGGCTATGAGGTGGATCTGATGTTTGACTTCAGACGGGTTATGATGACCACGAGTCTCAGATACGTCTTGAAGCTGGTTAGGAAGATTGAGCGTTATGAGATTGACCGGCTGGAGGAACCTTTTCCACCTGATGACGTTGAGAGTTACGCAGCATTGTGTAGGGAGACTAGTATTCCTGTGGCTGGGATTGAGCACGAGTACACTAGTGGGGGTTTAAACACATTATTGAGAAGAAGGCTGCTAAGATTCTTCAGCCTGACACTTCTTGGGCTGGTGGCATTTCTGAGATGCGGAAGATCTGTGCTTTAGCCTCGACTTATGGGCTGCCGGTGGGGCCTCACTCGAATGAGGATGTGCCTATGAACATTCATCTTCTCTTCTCTCAGTCGCCGCGTTTGTCCCTGCTTCAGGAGTTTAATCATAAGTTGAACGCGCAGAACCAGTTCTTCTTCAAGGAACCTGTAGTGCCTGAGAAGGGTTATTTCGTCTTCCTAAGGGTCCTGGCTTTGGCGTAGAGCTTGACCCGGAGAAGATAGCTGAGAGGGTAGTCCTCTAGCCTCGCTTTTTCCCTCTTTTGTTTGTACTTTCTTGCGTTTATCCGGTTTTGTTCTCTTTAGGGGGTTTGAAGGCTTTTTTGGGTTCTTGGAGTGTCTGGTTGCTTCTGTGTATCTGAGGCTGAGGCATTTTTGTCTTAAGGGATAGGGGTCGGATATGCTGTCTTTAGTTTTTATCTGGGAAATGGGCCTCTTCTAGGGCTTACTGAATTTCTGAAAAATGCGAAAATGTATTTGAATTCATGGGATCGTGTATGGAAACGGACTGTTATTCATCATGAATTTTACAATGCTTTTCTATTGTTTTCTGAGATGATCTATAGAGTATTTCTGTTTCCATATCTCATGTAAAAAGAAGTGTTGCGCGCGAGTTTCTCTGAGAGGTTTTTGTTTATGAATAAAGATGCTATCAAAAAGCTTTTTTTCTTCCTATTTTTTGGATTTCTTCTTGCAAAACTGCTAGCTCTCTTTTCTTCTGAATATTTTGTTATTCCCAAATTTGATTTTTCATCATGAATTTTCATACTTCAATATTTTTCTTGTTGTAGATCTTGCTTTACCGCTGGGTGCGTGCTAAGATGTTTTTTCGTATCATAATTCGTCTTTACCAGTTGCCAATTATAGACTAACTAGGGCGCTAGAGATTCTTGTGTTTTGGGCTGCGGGTAGCCAGCATAAGCGCGATTGCAACTGAGTAGAATACTAGAGACAGAACGTATGCGTAGTAGTATTGATGGGTTGTGTCGTAGACGTATCCGAAATAGGCTGGGCTTACTCCCGTGCTCAGGTAAAAGAATAGCGAGAAAGCGCCGAAGATGGCTGCATAGTTCTTCATCCCGAAGCTCGTACTAATCAGCATAGACGAAAGGGGTGCCCATCCTCCCACTGCTAGTCCCATGCAAATAATGTACACTCCGATGATCAATGGAGATGATGAGGTGTCTAATACAAGCAGTACAGCTGTTGCGGTTAAGCCGCAGAGGAAGCTTAATATGGCGCAGTATTTAGCTTTGAATTTGTCACTTATGTAGCCGAAGAAGAATTTACCACCGGCGGTTGTCAGGCTTGTTACGCTGAAGATGGTAGTTGCCATGGTAAGGGGGAATCCTATGTCTGTTAAATGGTTTACGAGGTGCTGGGTTGTACCAACTTGGGAGAGCTGGAAAAGGGTGAAGGAAGAGGCGATAAGCCAGAACGTCGATGTCTTCAAGGCGCTGTTGAGCGTCCACACTTCAGATGAATTTGAAAGTTCTTCTTTCTGCTGTTTGGAGGCGCCAATATGGGGTTCTATGATTTCGGGATTTGGTTTTATTAATAATTGGGTGATTGGGGTTATTAGTAGAATGCTTGAGACAGCGAGAATCTGGTAGGTTGTTCTCCAGCCGAAGCTAGGGATTAAGTAGAGTCCAATCATTATTGGGATTAAGGAGCCTCCTATGCCTAGCCCTGAGGAAACCACTCCTATTGCCATGCCTCTTCTCTCTCTAAACCAGTCTGAGATGACGTGGCTCACAGGGATCATGCCCATGCCTGAGGTTCCTAAACCCATGACTCCGTAACCGATGTAGAATGAGAGTAGATCGTTGGTTAGGCTTAGTAGGGCAAGACCCGCACTTAGAAAAATGCCGCCTAGTGTTATGATCTTCTTGGGTCCATAGTGGTCTGTGAGCTTGCCGATGAATGGGGAGGATGCGGCTTGTAATATGTAGAAGATGGTGAAGGCGATTGAGGTCACCTCTCTTCCCCAGCCGAATTCTCCTTGGATTGGCTTAAAGAAGACGGCGAAGGCGTAGAAGCCGACTCCTGAGTAGATGAAGAAGAGTAGAAATCCGGCAAGCAGTATCCAGTAGCCTAAGAAGAATTTGCTTTGTTGGGTTTGAGGCAAGCAGAGTTCCACGTTTCCTATTTTGAGAGACTTCGATTAGACTAAAGGGAAGGCTACTTCAAGCCTATAAGAGTTTATTCAACTGTCTTTTTGAAAGTTATTCCCAAAATTTCAATGAGTTCAGGTGGTTATTTTAAGAAAAAGAAACGAATATTGCTATCTATTTAAGTCTCAGAAGAATCAAAGGAATAGCTTAAGGCGAGTCTGATGAAACACTACTCCTTTAGTATGATTCCTATTCCACCTTTCAGCTTAGAATTAACTGCTGGCTATCAGACCTACTTCCAAGGGGAGGTTGGTGCTGACGTTTTTAAAGGAAAAGTGTACTATCGCCTCCAAGAACTGGATGGGCGACTGTTCCTCCTTTCAGTACGTGAGACGGGAAATGTAGAGGTTCCACAGTTGGAAGTGACGCTAAACGGAGAGGAATTTTCCGAGTCAGATGCAGAGCAAGCTCGAAGGACTGTGACCCATATTCTAGCAACGGACATTGATTTAAGCCAATTCTATAAGTTATCATCAGCAGATCCTATTCTAACCTCCTTTATCAAGCGCTTTCGAGGTCTCCACCCACCTCGGATGCCAACGATTTTCGAGGGTATGATCTTCGCAGTGGCCGGTCAGCAAATCTCCTCAACGGTAGCGCGGCTAATACGCACCCTGATTGTCAAACGTTATGGAAGTTCAATACGATTAAATGAACACGTTTACTATGGTTTTCCATCTCCACAGCAAATACTCGATACGGGCATAAATGGTCTCCTTGAGATTAAGCTCAGTAGACGAAAGGCTGAATATATATTGGGCATTGCTTCAAGAGCGGCTCGAGGAGAGCTAGAATTGAACATTTTCAAATCTCTTTCTGATGAGGAGATTCTTGAGACGCTTGACTCATTACATGGAGTGGGGCGATGGTCTGCTGAATGGGTTCTTCTCCGCGCTATGGGTCGTCTAAACGTCTTCCCAGCTGGAGATTTGGCCTTGCGCGCCACTGTGTCCAACTACTATTTTGGTGGTAGGAAACTTTCTGAGGAAGAGGCTAGAAGCTTTGCGGAGCGCTGGTCTCCATTCAAGACTCTCGCGACTTCTTATCTCTTCGCTGGACGAAGGCTCAGCGTGTAATTAGTCTCTTAAAATTATTTTGAACCGGGAAAAGAAGATGTCTGTACTTACTCGGGTTGAGGAAAGATAAATTATTGAGAATGAAAAAAGAAAAGGTTAATTTACTGAACTCTCCTGCAAACATCAAAACTTACAAAGATAAGAATGTAATTATAGAAGCTTGTTTGAAAATGTCAAAGACCATTCAGCAACTAGCGCTTATATCCAGATCAGAATTCTTCATGCCAAATCTGGGTTCGTTGATTATGGGGCTCGCATGGGGGGTTAATCCGCCAATAGACTTTATTCAGTTAATCATCTTGATGTTGCTTTCATTCTCTATTATAAACTTGAGTTCAGCAATTGGCGCGCAGTCGAATACAATTTCTGATTATGAGCTAGATTCTAAGGATCCTCGAAAGAAGGAACTGGTTAAAGCACTGGATGGCTTCGGATATAACAGAATCAGGATGGTGTTGATCACCGAATTCATAGCCACTTTTACTTTAGTCGCTGTATTTTCTTATATAAAAATGAATCCTATCTTCCTCCTACTATGGATTACTGGAATCTCTTTGGGATGCCTTTACTCAGCCCAACCTCTTAGGATAAAGTCAAAATCTTGGCTTGCTCCAGTCACGTTGATCCTTGTGCTGGCTGTCCTTCCTGTCCTCTTTGCCTATCTTACTTTTACAATTGAACTGAAGCCCGCCTTTCTAGTCGCCCTTGCAGGCTTAGGCTTAACAGTGTATGGTGTAATCATCCCAACCGAGACAAGAGACTACTTTGGTGACAAAGCCATGAATATTAAGACGATGACGGTCCGCCTAGGCCTCGCCAAAGCATCACTCCTAAGCATAATGCTCTTAGGTGTAGGAGGTATGCTAATAGGAGCCGCATTCTTCAACACGTTCTCTCAAAGCAAATATCCTCTACTAAACCTTCTATTGTCTGTTATAGCAATAGCAGACTTGAAAGTGCTCCAAAAACTTAGAAAGTTACACGCTTTATCTAGCAAATACGAGAATTCGAACAGCCAGAAATCTCTTGAACAAGAGATCGTCGACTTCTCAGCAGACAATCCAAAGTGGATAATACTTGTAACTCAAACCTACAGCCTTATATCAATCATAATGCTCGTAAGCAAATTTATTTAACAACCAACTCTCGTCAGAAGATGTAATAGTATACTAATTCTCTTTTAAAGTTCGTATGCTAAAATTTGGGGCTCAAATTTTTCTGCTTAAGGAGATGGTTTGCGCCTTTGAACTACTATCGTACATTTAGTGGCCAAAGCAGCAATGGCTTCGATAGCAGCCAGCCAAGGGACTAGGACGGCTCCGATTACACCAATGGTGACTGGTATCTCTAGGAGAGTTTTACCCTCCTCGTTTTTTATTATGATGTTTGTCACGTTTCCCTCATGGATTAATTCCTTGACTTTCTGGATAAGGTCATTCGACGAAACAGAGAATGTCTCCTCTACCATTCCTAGGGCATATCCACAATTCGAGCAGAAATTCGCGTTCTCAGAAACTTCTTTTCCACAAACGCTACAGTATAGCATTCAACCTACTCCTAAAATAGAACAATCAAATACTGAAAGTAAAATTATCTGGTTGCTCATATTGAATTTTTCTCTTACGAATCTTCAGCTCGGAAGTATACAGGCAAACAATTAGTTCATAGTAACAGAATAGGAACAGCAGTGAAAACTGAAAAGAAACTACTTTCGCTGTTGATGAGCCGCTAAAAAAGAAACCTGAAAAACTCATACAAGTTATCTGGTTATAATAGCCTAATATCTTGTTTATATCCCTATTCCGTATCCTGAGTCCCCAACACAGAAATCAATGTCTCATCTTATTATATCTCATGTTCAAGGTAAAACTTATCCGTATCTTTAACAAACCAATATCTTTCTGCTGGATTCTAATGTGGTCCCTGTGTTACATAGCTTGTCTCGTCATAAAGCCCGACTTATTCTATGGAGAAAATAGAATGATTTCCATGCTAGGCTGCTCAGGCTTAGGATTTTCCATGCTCGCAGGACTTCTGTTCAACATAAAATCTCTTCTTTTCGGTTGCGGAGTCCTAGAAGTCTTCAACGGAGTAGCCAGCTGGACCGGAGTAATCCGCTGGAACGTAGCTTGGACAACAAACTTTGATCCCTTAGCTCAGATAAACATGGCCTTACTTGATCTGGCAAGCGCCGTTGTTCTATTCCACTATTCACTAAACGACAGAACCAGTCCTAAGTTCTAAAGACTTTTTTTTATCCTTCAGCTTCCAATAATTCACATTCACTATTTACTCATCATAACATTGTGCGGCGTTTACAATCATGCAACCTCGGCTTATGAAAAATCTCTGATAAGCAGAACTGATTGATGGAAATTGTTATCTGTCTGTCAGTTAGTCAGGCTTCTCATGGGCGCTGGAATTCTACCACCCCGTTCAATCAGCTTCTTGGGGACGAATTCGCTTACACGCATCACCCTTGAACACCCTAATAAGCCACCGAACTCTACGTATTCACCTGCGCTCTTCCCGGGGACAGGGATAACCCTAACAGCAGTCGTCTTATTATTCATAACACCGACCATAAGCTCATCCGCCATTATTCCCGCAATCGTCTCCACAGGTGTATCCCCGGGGATGAGAGCCATGTCAAGGCCGACAGAGCAGACCGAAGACATCGCCTCCAGCTTATCAAGTGACAAAGACCCTCTCTCTAAAGCCCTCAACGCCCCACCATCCTCAGAGACGGGTATAAACGCGCCTGAAAGACCGCCAACATTCTCAGCAGCCATTACACCTCCCTTTTTAACAGCGTCAACAAGCATGGCGAGAGCTGCGGTGCTCCCAGGCGCTCCGAAGCTTCCAACTCCTATGCTCTCAACTATCTCAGCCACCGAGTCTCCAGCAATCATAGTCGGGGCTAAAGAGAGGTCGATGCTGCCGAATCGGACTTTCAGCTCCTCTGCGAGTTCCCTTCCAATTAGTTGACCTACCCTTGTAATCTTGAAGCTCATCTTCTTGATCTCTTCGGATAATTCATTGAGGGATTTATCGCTGTTCTCTCCGAGAATTTCCTTAATGACGCCAGGTCCCGAAACACCCACGTTAATGGCCTTGTCTCCTTCTCCCACTCCAAAGAATGCTCCTGCCATGAATGGGTTATCCTCCGGCGCGTTAGCAAATACGACTAGCCTGCAGCAGCCAACTCCATCTTTCGTCAGAGAAGAAGTCTCCTTGACTGCGTTAGCAGCTAGGTTAACCGCGTCCATGTTTAATCCAGCCTTCGTTGAAGCTGCTACAATGGAACTGCAGAGAGTCTCAGTGCTCGCCAAGGCTTGTGGAACTGACTCTATTAAGACTCTATCTGGAAAAGCCATGTCCTTGTAGACAAGAGCGGAGTAGCCGCCTATGAAGTCCACACCAACTTCCTTTGCTGCCTTGTCTAGGCTTGCTGCGATTTTATACGCTCGCTCTTTTGATTCTTCAACATCCTTTGACAGTGCGGAGGCGAATATCAAGGCGATGGGCGTCACTGCAACTCTCTTATTTATTATTGGAACACCGTATTTGGATTGAAGCCTATCCGCAGTTGATACCAGCTTATCTGCGGAGTCTACTATCTTTTGGAGAATATTTTCGCTCATCCGGTCTACGTCTGGATGGCAGCAGTCTCGTAGGTTTATCCCCAGCGTGACCGTTCGAATGTCCAGATTCTGGATACCTATCATCCTTATTGTCTCAACGATTTCCTTAGGAGTATATTCAAGCGGCATGTCAGAATCATATCCTGTGCATTGCTTTGAAGATATTCTCATGTTGGACTTTAACTTCTAGATTCATCTCCTCGCCCTTGCTCGCAAGAAGCTTCTGAAGCTCTTCAAGACTCTTACTGCTCTGGGAAATGTCAACGAGCATTATCATGGCGAAGTACTTGTCCATTATCGTCTGCGAGATATCTTCGATATTCACATTGTTCTTGGCAAGAGTGTTAGAGATTTGAGCCACAATTCCCGTCCTGTCCAAGCCTATAACAGTCACTACAACCAGTTCCTTAACCATAAAGATCCGCTCAAACGGAGAAATCTCTAACACAGGACATATATATACTAAAAGGAAAAGACATCGAAATCAAGTTAACCTAAAAGGGAGGAAAACGCCCAAGATCTATAACTGTATAAAAAACCTGAAGATCAACCCACCATTAGTTACCATTTAACAATTACCGCCATCGCGGAGACCTGTCAGCTAGTTGTTAGGTTATCTATCAACTCCCATCAATTCAGACACAATCAGTCGTGTTATGTCGCACTCGCGGATCTGAATCGAGTATTCCTGTCTGGATACCTCTTCACAGGAGTTTGAGATGTTTATTCACGCGCTTCTTCTATTACCTTGTATCTCGGACTTACTCTACTTCACTTTTACAGGCGATTCTCAAAGGCTATTATTAGCTACGAAGAATTTCCCTGAACGGTATTTGAAACAATAGGTGAGATCTGTTGATCCATTACAGATAGGAGAGTCTCTGCGGTATGATTGACATTGCCCCTTGTATTGGCAACTCTTCCAAAGAAAGCTTAGATTTACTCTCAAGGTTGGTTCACATATCATGAGACTTGATATCTTACTTGTAGTATGGTTTGAAGGTACAAACTGAAATGATTTATGAATAGAAGAAATGTAATCAAAATACTTAAGTAGACTTTC
>JAUPKU010000058.1 GCA_030837285.1 Thermoproteota archaeon
GTGAAGCACAGGAAAACAGTTTGGCCTTTGACTTGCTCCAAGTCAGCCTCTAGAAGCTTAAAGTCTAGGCGACAATGCGGTGTCTTGGTCTGGTCATAGCCCATGCCACGACAATAACAATAAAGGCAGCCGAAATCGCAGTTTGAATAAACATTAAGGGCTAAGGCACCGTACTCGCGGGCCCTACCCTTCGGCTCATAAATGTACTTCATTGGATTACATCATCTCTGAAGTCTACTGCTCGTAGCCTAAGTTTAGCATGGAATTGCTTTTCAATTTCATCTTTGGCCTCCCAATAGCTCAGGTCCGTGTCAATTTCGTCTGGGTCCACGCCAATCTCCACGCACATCGATTTTAGAAGCCATTTAAAACGACCCTCCATCCTAACCAACTTCATTCATCAGCCATTTTTTATTTCAGAATCCCTATAAAGCTTTTCTTGAGCTTCTTTTACAATATAGAGGATGTATTGAGTTTATTTTATCACTTAAAATATAAAAAACCGCACTATTTGATCTATAGAACTAGCTTGGACTAAAGCCTTATCAATCAAAAAGTTTTTTGATTAAATTTTAAAAATAAAAAAATTATGGCATTTTGACTGCAATTCCATTGAATCCTACATACTCATCAAATCCGTATTGGCTGTGTCCGGATGACATGTATATGCCTGACGAAGAGCCGTATCCAACCGCAGAACATATGGGTCTGACACCAACATAAGCGTAGACTGTTTGACCAGCGTTTACAGCCATCATGGTCTTTGGAGTGTTATAGGATGTTGATTTATCTATCCTGTTTTGAAATGTTACTTTGTGTCCTGAATGGTCTTCAAGTGACCATGAGTTCACAGAGGCGATAACTGGGTTGTATTTTTGATATGATGTGCACAAGATGACTTCTGCTCTAATCTCATTTGTAATTTCAAAATCTGGATAGAAGTTGTTTGCGAACGCTCTTGCATCAATGTATCCGTGAATATCATAATTAGGACATACTTCGATTATTCCAGGGTTTTTTATCCACGAACCAGGTATTTCATAGATGAAACCAGCTTGAATCTGAGCTGTGTTCAACCCCGGATTCGCTACCAAACTGGGAAATGCTCCTTCCCATGCATTCAGATCTAGATACATTTCTTTTGCTTTCCAATTGCTCGGCTAGTAATTAGCATCTGCTTGTCCGGTAGAAGTTCCAAAGTGCCATGCAGCTTGAAAATCATCAATTGGCATATCTGCGAAATAGTATGGTCCACCAGATGTCATTACCTGCTTAATCCAGTTTTGACTCCATAACATTTGTTGCATGATTTTAACGCGATCTACTTCAGATATTTTCTTCAAGTTAGGAAGGGCAGCTTTGTATTCTTCCTCAGCTTTCTCTTTCCTTTTGTCAATATACTCTTTTATTTTCCCAAAATCAACTTGTAACGGTAAAGCCTTAGCAAATTCAGCGGTATCTTCAAACTGATATCTTATTTGTTTTTCTAAAATGCCTGTTTCTTTTTCAAAATTCTTCTTTAACGCTTCTTTTACCAATCCAACCTCTCTTTCTTCAGACATTTTTACACCATCTACTCGCATTCTAGTAGATATTATGTTAGATTTAAGGCTAAAATCTACTCGTCGCAGAAAGTGCAATAGTTGGAGATGAAGACATTCATATCGATCGATAAATGGGGTGAGGTGTTCATCTACCATATTCACTCTGGAGGCGGACAAGGCCTAGGTGCAGTAGACTCCCAAACGCCCCAGAAGAACAATTCAATAGCGACAAAATAGCCCTTATTAATCCAAGATACAGATTCCCCATCTATAACACATGCTAGCGCAGGATAAGGTAAGCCAGGATAAGGTAAGCCAGTATAAGACTTATTGAAACAAAGACTAGGAGATAGATATACAGTATTCGTCTTATTCTTCTTAGAGAACTTGCTACAGCGTCTTCTAGGAAATCGCTGACATCCTTGTAGCCATATTCAGGATGCCTCTTCATTAATCGTTCTACTCTTTCAACTAGCGTCTTTTTAAGGTTCACTGGCACGTATTCAGCTTACTCAGCCAACATCTCACAAGACTAACATGCTAACGTAGCATTCACTATCATTCATCCAGATATCATTGGAGCACAAGCTAAAGAAAATTGTGAAAAAAAGTTAAGAAAGCAGTTACGAAAAACTGCAAAGCACCTATTCATAAATAAAGCATTTTCGTGTATGAGGATTAAATTTTAATAAAAAAAGGGGATAGGGATTTATTTGCGTACATTCCAGCAAATTCTACCCACGAGTGTTACAGCTTGCTGGGGCACGTAGGTTTTACCTGTCATTGGAGCGTAGATGGTTCTTCCTTCCATATCATAGGTATTTGTGCCGATTGTGATGACGTTCTTGCTTAGTGGCAGTCTTGCGAGCTCCTGCCCATTCTTCATGACAACCAGAACCCAGTTGGCAGGATCCGACATATCCATCGTGACCGTGGCGCCAATGGCAGAGAAGGCTTGGGCAGCTTCAACAAACAATCTATTCTCTACTTTAGCCAGGTTGAAGTTGAGGTTCTTGGCGCATATCGTTGCAATGTATGTGTTCTCTATCAGTCCAGTGGGTCGAGTAGGGCCGTAGGCATAGAATGGCAGATCTTCTCCATTATGGCCAATGGTTGTCCAACCGATCACCGATCTAGTGCTGATCATAGGCCCAACAACTTTATCCATTGTGTTGGTCCAAGGCTTCGTTATATTGAAGGCTGGCTTGGCTGCTTGGATCTTGGCTACTTCCGCATCTGTTACATTGATGCCATAGTCCTTCTTCAGGATCTCGCGGACAATTTCAGCAGATGCATTGAAGGGAAATACCTCTCCAATCCCAATGCCTGTCAGATTCGCGCTTGCGAGAGGAGCTATCAGTGCTGAATATGGTGTCATTGGATAGTTGACGTCGGTTCCCTTAAAACCGATTGTCATACCACCTGTGTTATGGTCAGGAAACGCTAGGACCAAGGTATGGCCTTTGCACTTTGCGAAGTCGAGCGCAACTTGGACAGCGTCGTCGAAGGCTAGGAAGTCACTGATCACTCCTACTGGATCGTTGGAGTGGTCTGATTGGTCTACCTGACTGCCTTCTACGAATAGGAAGAAGCCATTTTTGTTCTCGGATAGAATTTCGATTGCCTTTGAGGTCATCTCAGCAAGGGATGGTTCATTCTGGTGAGCAGACAGTATCCTGTCAAAGTCATGTGCCATAGCATCACCAGCGAAGAGTCCCCAGACCTTTCGGACCGTGTCAGAATCGATGTTAAGTAGTTCGTCGCGTCCTCCTATGACTTGGTATCCCTTGGATTGTAGAACGGTGACCAGATTCTCGCCATCTGTTCGTAAGCCACCCTCTGCGGTTGGAAGCAAGTAGTTTCTGCCTCCGCCGAAGACAACGTCCATGCCAAGATACACTTGTTGCTCTGCTAGCACGTTATAGTTTCTGCGATCCTCTAGATGGGCTGAGTATGCGGCGGGTGTGGCATGTTGGACTATTGATGTTGCGACAAGTCCGACTGCTTTGCCTTCAAGTTTTGCGCCTTCCAGCACGGTGGCAACTGGCTTGAAGTACAGATCTGGGCTGACTGGTTGAACGCCGGGTATGGTGGTGGAGTCTGGTAGGACGCTGATGTAACCGTCGTCAGTCTTGTATCCTGTGGCGAAGGCTGATGCGGCAGGTGCGGAATCAGTGATTATCGAGTTGGCACAGTAGGTTCTAACCATGCCACAGAGCATTTCATCTAGGGCGAGTGATTCATTCTTGTACCAGCGTGCCATTGTAATCTGCGCGGATCCGCAGCCGTCTGGAACCATGACGATGACGTTCTTGATTTTTCCATTGTCAGTTTTCGATTCTGCTTGGAAGACAGGAGATATATAGAGGAAAGTCCCACAAAACTGCCTATAAACCAATAAGAACATTTTACGTAATGAGAAGGGAAAATGAAATTTAATCCAAAA
>JAUPKU010000059.1 GCA_030837285.1 Thermoproteota archaeon
ACGACGCTCTTCCGATCTTTAGACTCCATATGAGGACTAAGCAATCTTGCAATCCCCCTTTGATTCGTAACAGTTGGAAGCTAAAGCCCAAGTTTGTAACTCACGCGTTTTTTAATCTGCTTAATGAATTCTATTGAGGATGTTATCACATTTTGGCTTTTAGTAATCACTGTCATTGCAGCATTTCTTAGATTTTTTATGGGCAAATTAATAAAAACTGTAAAAAACACGATTACTTCTACTCGACCGATCAGCATAAGTAAGCTTAAGATCCATTTAGGAAGAGCGGGTAAGGAAAGACTGACTATACCTACACTATATCCTACGCATCCTAGAGCTGACGTTACTTCAAATAACGAGTTAATAAAGGAAAATCCATATAAAGTGAAAATGAAAGCTGAAGATGTTAGTAGAACGATTGTCAACAATATATATAATAGTATAAGAATTATTCCATCTCCGAAATCTTCATTATTAACTTGGAAGTTAACGACGGGATAACCTAATAATCTCCGCATTATCCACTTGATTGATTTCAAGAACGCAATCAATCTGAATACTTTGATTCCTCCACCCGTAGACGAAGTACAGGCGCCTATGAACATGATTATAATAAAAAGGAACTTTGAATTGTCATTAAAATTAGCCAGATTAAGGTAACCAAAACCGGTTGTGGACGAGCCACTAATAATATGGAAAAAAGAATCAGCTAAATTGATCTTCTGAATTAAAGATAACAGGAAAGAAGAGACTATGATTATTCCCAGAAAGACAACTAGTTCAGAATCAAATAGCTTTCTAAATTTCCTCGCTAACAGTTTTTTATGAAAATTAATGTTCATGGCTCCAAACAGCATTGTTAAAGAAATTACAAAGCCAATTGGGGCATTCAATATGGCTGAGATATCGGTGACTGGCGCGAGTCCGCCTGTTGCCAATCCACTCATAGTAAATGACACGGACTTTACAAAGTCTAACCCCAGCAACATCAAAAAGACTGAGAGAATTACTGTATACAAGGTGTAGATGTTTAGTACACTAAAAAAACTCATCCTAATATCTCTCAAATTGATAGCGCTAATCGCTCTTCCAAGATGTTCCAGTTTTTTGGCAGGATAAAAAAAATTAATAATACAAAAACAATGCCTAATCCCCCTACCCATTGGCTTAATGACATGTACAATACGAGTGAACGGGAGAGCACATCAACATTTGGCAACAGAGTTAAACCTGTGGTAGAAAATGCCGACATACTCTGAAAATAACTATTCGTGAACAAGTCAAACACATTTGTTTGGATCTGAAAAATGTTTAGGTAAAAGTAGGGAATAGATCCGATGAGGCTCAGTATCGCAAAGACTACAACGAGGAGGGCACACGATGATTTATAATTAAGTTCACGTCGTTCACAAAACGAATTCAAAAAGAATCCAGTTGCTAAAAATGCAAATATCGTGATGAACAAAGATATTGTAGCCTTATCCTCACCAAAGTATAAGCCAACAGCGACAGGCAAAATATTGAAAATACCTGCTATTTGGAGGACAAAACCTAAATTTGAGATGATGGGTCTAGGCATATTGTGATTCTTGACGATTTACAGCCGTCTTTTCTGCTATTTTTATTTCTCTCTTTGAGTATACGAATTACTTAAAGACCTGTATTTATTTTTAATGAAGAAATTCCTAAGTACTGACTAGGGTGCATTAATGACTATAAATCTGTTTTTCCTCTCTTATTTTTAGATTTCTTTTTTCAAGAAACTCATTAATGGGTTTTACATCATGAATATCTAAGGCTACTTTTATCTATAATTCAAATTCATAGACATCACCCAATCTATTGATTTCCACAATTTTGGAAAAAGCGATTTCCCTATAAATTTAAGCATGGTCATGCAAGACCGCAATCGTTTCTATCCGTTCCGTAGAATACATTGCCCACCATGGCTAACTTTCTAAAGAATATATACTTAGGTTTTAAGGTTTTTACGTACTATTAAGAGCGAGAGATGTTCATAGCAGTGCGTGCTAAGCGGACTTGTTATAATCGTGCTTGCACAATACTTCTTATCTATAAGTGTCCTAGCATTTGGCGATTGTTTCTGGTATTGTTTTTGATGTTACATTTTTCGGAGGAATTACTATCGTAAATACAACTGCATCAGAAAACCAAAGAGGCAATATCATCTCAATATACTATGCCTTCGGATATCTCTCTGTGAGTTCCAATTATTGGACTTGGACTTTCAGATCGAGTTCTTACTTTATTTGAAGCCATAAGTTATTTGGCAATCGTAATTATTGCCATCACAATTGTAAATGTAATTTGGGTAGCTTTGCGAGAGTGTTTTATTTTAGACTATTCCAAATAAATTTTGAGAATAAGGGTACTATCTGAGAATGATCTAGCAGAAATGGTTTAAACTAAATAAAACAAAATCAATTTTGAAATTGTGGTTTATTTGTCATCTTCTCTTTTTATGTTCAATCTACCGTGAACGCAAGGTATACTTTTAAGGGGCATGCTCTAAAAGCCTATTCATGGAAGAATGCTGACGTGACAGGAATTAGAAGAAAAGATAAAGAGATCACAGACGTAGATGAAATAAAGAACATTCTCAAGAAGACGCAGTACGTTACTTTAGCAATGTGTTTGAACAATGAACCCTACCTCGTAACACTCAGCCACGGATACGATCAAGATCGAAACTGCCTGTACTTCCACTGCGCAATTGAAGGCAAGAAAATCGACATACTAAAAGCGAACAACCTCGTCTGGGGTCAAGCCCTCTTAGATAAAGGATACATCCAAGGCGCATGTGACCATCTATATACTACGGCTCAGTTCAGAGGTAGAGTAGCCTTCATAGAAGACCTCGTAGAAAAAGAGTATGCTCTTAAAGTGATGATCAAGTCACTGGACAAAAACCCTCAGGAGATTATTGAGAAACAGCTCCAATCATCATCAATTGAAAAGGTTAGAATCGGAAGAATAGACATTGACTGCATAAGCGGCAAAAAAGCCGACAAGGTGATAATCTCCTAACATCTAGGCAAACTAAACTAGACGCCTTTTATTTAAGAACCAACTTGAAAATTAATCAAATATGCTCACATGATTATGAAGCGAGTTTATGTCAAGTATTACTCTGCTTCTAAGGCATACCAACTTGAATTTTTGTAATATCCAGAGATATCTTGTCTCCGACTCTGATGTCCAGCTTTTCATACTCACTCAGACTAAGCTTCATAACAGTCGCAAAACCTCCCATCATCTGCTTTGAGATCAAGCCACCAAGATTCTTGAAAACATCATCCATAGAATTGAATGACTCTAAAGAGGGAGCGGAAGTCCTTTGAGGTCCACCAACCTCCTCTGGACCCTTAAGCGTAACAAACACAAAAGGCGAGCCATCAGGCGCAGCACTGATCTCAGTGACTACATATTCTTTCTTCAAATCCATCTTATACACCACTTCAGTTGTAAATACGACTATTTCATCCTGCCACCTTCTTCTTAACCTTTTGCTAAGTGTGCTATCACAAATCGAAACAAATTGAGCTAGTTCGTAGACTCCTCCTGAAGAGGAGAAAATTTAATGGGAAAAGACTTAAGGAAAAAGAATAAAACAATTCAAATCTACTAATGCCTTAAAAAAATAAGCTCACATGACAACAAAGAGTTGTAAATAACAAGATCTCACTCCTTTAGAGGATTGACAACGGAAATATGGACTGAAAAATGATTCTTAAGAATACAAAAGAAAAACTCATATTCTATTTAGATAGCCTTCCACCTCCTCCTCTGCATTGTCAGCTTTTATGAATATGGGTACATTCACCATACCTGTTGCCAGATAGCTTGAGAGTAGCCACTCCCCTGGCACAAACTCTAGCGTCTTCTCCAGAATCGTTTTATCAATCATAAACGTGTTACTGATCAAGCCCCTATCGTATGGACGGGGAAGAGTGCTAACAAAGTAGGTGTGAAGCTGCTGTAGAGCATTCGTGTTTAGATACGCAATTCTCTGCGTCGCAATACATCCTCCCAGCCCGTACTTCCTCCCCTGCCTCAATAGTCTTTCAACCTCGAGACTGCAGTTCTTATCAATTCCAGAAACGTTAGAGGGATTAGCCACGAACTCCTGAGCCTCATCCCAGACGAACAAGACGTAAGGCTTCACCTTGAACTCCCTCTTCCTCTTAAGGAGCAGGTCATGCGTCAAATCAATCACAAATCGCTTAATCATCGTAGGCTCACTTATTGAGAGGCAGATCAACCTCGTATTTCCCTCAAGAAGCTCCTCAATACCTTCAAGGTCAACCCCCTCACTTCCAGCCTTCATCCTCGATCCATCCGCGAAGAATTTTCGCATCATGTCCCTAGTCTGGAACCACCCATACAATGCACTCATAGAGTGAACCTTATACGCGTCAGCCGTCGCCTTGGAAACCTTAACAAGTTTCTCCACAAACTCCTCTGTTAGAAAGTCATCCTCTCTCAGACCCTTCTCCTCCATGTAGCTTAGAGCCAAGTCGCCGAGCTCATCAAGAGCCTCAACGTAATTTGGATTCCGTGCGTTCTCCTCCTTCATCTTTTCAATATCTCCTAGAAAATCAGTGAACTGTGGTACATTCATCCTCTGCCTCCTCAAATGTGAAACTCGTTTCAAAGCATATATTCTCTCAAAACCCCTAACAACCCTTGGATCGTCTTCATACTTCTTAGGCTTAACAACACTATTGTAGAACTCGTCCGCATCATCAACAGCATTCTCCAAGACAACTATAGAAGGAATCGACGGATCAGCCAGAACATCCATCAACAGAAACGGATACTCACACGAAATGTCAAAGATGACGATCTTAACATCTCTGTCATGGAGAAGAAGACGCCTCAGCACATTCGAAAGCATGTTACTCTTCCCACCACCTGTGAACGCGAAGATTCCGAAGTGATAACGGACAAGACTATCAAAGTCTACGTATATCGGAATCTCCTCCCCACTTGCCTCAAACATCTTAATACAGCCAATCCTCGGGTCATCCCTAGCCTCAGAGCAAGTCTCTAAACCCGAATAGCCCAGTTTATTGGGAATATCGCGGTTATACATCTCTCTGATCATATCCCGATTCAAGATGTACACTTGACTGCCCACAGTAGGATAGGAAAAACCCCGCTCAAAACTCGAATCCTTATCACTATCCAAAATCAGATCGTAATTTATCGGAATTGTATCCAACTGAATCATCATCGTCGTCCGATCACTTGTCTCCCAGTCCTCAACACTCTGCTGAATAACCTCAAACTGCATTGGAAAATACTGGTAGTCCCGAACCCCACGAAGTCCAAAGTGCTCAGGCCAGAAACGAACCACCTCAAGCAACGTATATCGCTCCCTCATAATGTCGGATCTAAAATTCCTTACAGCCAAAAGCATACCGTCGTCAAGCAGCCTAAGAAGATCCCTGCTGTACTGAGCTTTAATCCGACATGTGTAAGGTGAAGCAGTTCCAAACTGCTCATCAGACTCAGTCCTACTTACAAAGACATTACTCAGCTGTGCATCAAACATCCCATCAAAATCCGTAAAGAATTCCTTAAGTCGCCCCTCAACCTTACTCAAACATATCTCCTCCAATGAAGATTATACAAGACAGATACAACATGATTTACATCCGTATTTCTGTGTTTTCTAATAGTCTAAATAATTCGTAATACAAAAAACATAGATCAATAGAGTCTATTACTCCACTCTTCTTCCCTGCTCTAGTTCGCTTCTTCTCTCACGGAAAGTATTCATATAGAAGATGAATCTCCGCAGATCCCGGTTATTCGCAATCCAAACCTCTGTAGAATCAATGATTCGTCTAACCTCACTGTTATGCCACTTAGCTGCACTATCAGCGATGAATAAGGGCATGTTGTGGCCGAAGACCTCGGGGATGCTGGAATCAGCCATTGCCTTCAACATCACAATCACAAGATTCTGTAGCACATTCTCCATGCCCTTGTTCCTGAATAGGATTGCCTCAACAGGTTCCACAGCCCCACCATAATCTTGTCTAAAACTAATAATCGAATCACTCCTCAAATCGTACTCAGGATAAGCCAGGCGGTCGATAAAGAGGACAATGCTCCTAAGCTTCGGATCATTCCTTGCCTCAGAGAGCTGCACATACGTCTTCAGAAACGTCCTTTCAGGTGTAATCCTGTTCCTTATCGCACCGCTCACGTAACCTCGTCTTCTCTTCTCGAGTTCGGGAATGATCATTCGAAAGGCTGAATCGTATTCAATAAGACTCCAAGGCGTCCTTAGCCTCTCACAATTGTAGATACTTACGTACTGTAAAAGCATCCTATCAGTGTTAGGAGCCTTCTCTAACTCCTCCAAAGAAGGAGAATTTCTCCAGACCTCCTCACCCAAACAGACTGGAATCAAATGAGTCTTAAAATCCCGGGCAGTAGTGTCCTTTGTAATACCCAGTAAGAGGATGTTCTTCGTCCAGCACTCCTCAACCAGCATGTAAAAGCAGAACAAGGATAGAAAAGCGAAATCCAAAGTCGTCAGCCAGCACTTCTCACCATTCTTCATCACCTGCATTGGATTACCTGAAATGGCCTCTCCTGAATCCTCGAATAATCGTCTGCCCAAAACTTCAACCAGACTCTTCACCCGACTCCAAGAATCACTGTATTGAGGTGAAACCTTATACAAACCACTTTTTTCCCAGAGATAACCCTCCTCCACTGACCTCTTTAAGAAACGAGAAACTCTCCTCCTCCTATCTTCACTTTCCATACCTAACTCTTTGCACATTCTATCTATAGTCAGCGGTCCTTTTTCCTCTAAGAGGTAGACAAGAGAATATCGTAAATAATCTCCTCTAGCAGGAGGCAAACGCAGATCATGATTGACAAGACGATGTCTATTATACGCCAAGTCATTTCCATCAACCTTCTGCACACCTAAATCACAGTCTATGAGTGCACAGGAACTCCAAACTCTCTTTCTCCTAGTATCATAGACGAGGCTGCCATACATCGTACAGAGGCTCCTATCCAGGAGGAGAATCTTATAGTCACCCTGCTTGGCAAGCTTGTAGGCGAGGAAGAACTCACTAAAAGTCATAATCCAATTCGCAATGGTAGAATTATTCACCACTTCCTCGTCGGTAAGGGGCTTATCCACCGTCACATTCCCACGTTCGCCCAGCGCCATGTAAGCCTGCTCAACATCTACAATCTCATTCACGTACATCGGAACACAGCTGGAGACACCCATCCCATCCTCAGCGAATTTGGTTGAGTATTCAATCTTCGGTCTATCATTCTTGAACTCGATTATTCCTTTAGCTGCATAGGAGCCACCAAAGAAGATCACCAAGTCAAAGAGTGGACGAGTGTACTCAGTTCCATCAACAGCCGCGAAGGCAACCCTCTCCGACTCGAAGAATCTCCTCGCTAGGACAGTAGCTTCCTCGCCGCTGAAAGAATCTCTAATAAGATCCTTTAGAAGACCATCATAGATGTCCTTGACTGAATCAAACCTTCTAGTGTAGTCAGAGATCTGAGCGGAAGCACCTCTACGCAGGATCTCACCGGCCCTCCTAAACTGGGAGTTAAGAGAAGAAGCTTTCAATATGCTTTCATTCCTACTTATACAGAGAGGTATACTTCTCACATGATTAAGCTTATCTCAGCCAAATCTAAAGCCGGACGACAACTTAATCTCGTATCGCTTATAATCTGATCTTCCTTAGTCTCATTGACTTGCAGGAAAATCCATGTTTTTATACGCGAAGAAAACCTAGTAACAAAATAAGAGCGGTCTGAGTATTCTGGGAGAAGAGCAGAGCTTGGTAGATGCTAAGGCTTCAGGAAGATTTAAGTGTACTAGATGTGGATGGTGTTGCCAGAATCAGCTTGTCAGCGTCTCAACAGTCGAAATAAGAGCTATAACTCACTTCATTAATGAGATAAAAACAAAACAAGAGCTTGAAGAACATGCAGTGTCATGCCTATCCTACGAAGGCGGTCTAGAACCCTACGACTTCAGGGTTAAAATACGCTTACACGAGATGCGCAATTTCAATGTCCAAGCGGAAGTTGAATTCTTCGAGGAAAAGACGGCTTTAGTTCGAACCCACGTCCTACGCCTCATCTCCAACTCAATGAGATGCATCTTCTATAACCCCCTCCAAAGCAGCTGCCTAATCTACCCTGCAAGGCCACTTACATGCAGGCTTTTCCCCTACAGCCTCAAGAACAACAAGATCATCATGGTCGATGAGACAGACACGTGCCCAGGAGCTGGACAAGGAGAACATGTCAATCTCCAAAGACACATAAGACTAAACACAATGTGCTACCAACTACTCCACTACGACGACATTATATTTTGGAAATATGCTGCTCAGAAGGGATTAAGATGGATTAGAGATGCTAATAAGCAGCCTCACATAAGTACTGTAACCCTAATCGACCCCTTCTTAGAGATAGGACAAATCCAATCTACAGCGATAAGAAAGCACTGAATTGTAGAAGGGTTTGGACAACTACTAGCAAATGTGGCTATTGGTCTCTGTATTCTGCTGCATGCTTGATCTTGTAGGGTACCTTGTCAAGTACTGCCTGAAGTCCGTCTCTATCCTTTCCGTCAATTCCCTTCCAGTCAAGAACAACTGTTGGATTCTTCTCCAGTGTCCTCTCGACACATTGCTTAATCGTATCTGGATTTAACCACTTGAACGCATAGGAGGGGATAATATGACCAAAAGCCAAATTGAACTCCAACCCAAGATTTGTAAGACGCCTATTGCAGTGTGAACCGCCTATCCCAACAGCAGCGTCAACCATTTGCTTATTCATGGCAGCAGCCATAGCCGCATGGGCAATTGCCTTCCCAGCAAGCGGATCACTCCACTCCTTGATGGAGCTCCCGATCTCCACAAACATCGATGGTACATCCAGAGACGGTCCATGATGTGTCCCCTCATAGTAGACTTCAAATCCCTTCAGACCGAGAAGCTTCCTCTGCTCAGCCATCATCCTCAGAGCAGCCTGCATAGCATTAGCAGGCGCAATCGAAACCCTCTCCGACACACCACCGAACTCCGCTGTCGAAAGGTTCCCTGGCACATGAACCGAGAGGATGGGACTTCCACTCCTACTCTCATGGCGACTCACAAAGACGACTAACCTTGCATCAGCAAGTCCCTCAAGTCCTTCAAGATAAACCATCTCCCCAGCCATAAATGCCATTAGAACCTCTCCATCCACCGAAGTCAAGCTATATACAGGCTTGGAACGGAACTTCAGAGAAGACTCTACAAACGGATACTCCTCAAGCAGCCTCGCTGCAATATTACTACTGGCCACGTCATCCTTAGTTGCCAAGATAAGAGTGAAAACCATTCACACGCACCCAGGTCAAATAGTTCAGAAGGAATAAGCAACAAAGAGAATAAAAGTATACTCTTCCGGACTGGCTGGCAATAAATATGCCATAATCAAATGTCTCTTTTAAAGAAAAACGGAATTCCCCCTATTAAAGTAAAATCAACTAGTCCCAGCATCCATATCTCCCTTCACTCCTTTATCCATCAACAGTAGCCACTTCTACTTCATTTCCATAGTGAGTCTATAAAATCAAACGAAAACAATACAAACCAATCCCTTCTAACAAGAGTGACTGAGTACACACAACTCTCTACCTAAACCATCTTAGAAAACAATAGAGAAGCTATGTTTCAATTCATGATGAATTAGAGGCCGTTTCCGTACAATTCATTGATTTCGAATTGTTTTCTACATTTTTCCGCAGACCAATGAGCAAGCAAAAAGCTCTTTTTTTAGAATAAAAGACCGGAAACAGCGTATTCGACCCCCTATTCGTCCATCAACTCCATAGCCTCTTTGAGATAGAGGTAAAGAGTCACTAAACCACAGCCCGACCCATCTACCAAAGAATCCTTCGGAGAAAGTCTTTTAAAACAAAGTAGCATTATGAAAGTCTTTGAGGTACAAACCAATGAGCATCATTAACAAAGCACTGATCGGCGACCTCGAAGCCAAGGCTAAACTCTTCAGAAGAGAGATTCTGGAGATGATCCTCAAGGCTGGGACAGGGCATCCCGGAGGTTCCCTATCAGCCATAGACATCATAACAGCCCTATACTACTACAAGATGAAAGTTGACCCCAAAAATCCAAAGTGGCCTGACAGAGACAGATTTGTTCTATCGAAGGGACACGTCTGCCCCGCCCTATACGCTGTCCTAGCAGAGAAAGGCTTCTTCCCCAAAGAAGCACTCTGGACTCTACGACAGCCAGGGAGCATCCTTCAGGGTCACCCAGACATGAGGAAGACACCCGGAGTCGAAATGTCAACAGGCTCTCTCGGACAAGGCCTTTCAGTAGCAGTGGGAATGGCACTTGCCGGCAGGCTTGACAAGAAAGACTACAAGGTCTTCTGCATGATGGGAGACGGAGAAATCCAGGAAGGAAACATCTGGGAAGGTGCAATGTTCGCAGCACACAAGAAACTCGACAACCTCGTCGGAATACTCGACAGGAACAGACTTCAAATTGACGGATCCACAGAAGATGTCATGGCATTAGAACCCGTGGCAGACAAGTGGAAAGCCTTCGGATGGGAGGTTCTCGAACTGAAGGATGGAAACGACATGATACAGGTTGTAGATGCACTTGATAAGGCAACTCAGATCAAGGGTAAGCCCATAATCATAATCGCAGACACGATCAAGAGTAAAGGTGTATCCTTCATGGAGAATAAAGCCGAATTCCATGGCAGAGCACTAAGACCTGATGAGATGGAAAAGGCTAGGAAAGAATTGGATATACCAGGATTCAAGGTGAGCTAAAATGAGCCAAACAGCACCAGTAAAAGCAGCAACAAGAGACGCCTACGGCAAGGCGCTAGTTGAATTGGGAAAGAAGTACAAGGACGTCGTAGTCCTAGATGCCGACCTATCCGAATCAACCAGAACCAATTGGTTCGCAAAAGAGTTCCCAGACAGATTCTTCGATTGCGGAATCGCAGAAGAAAACCTCATAACTATCGCAGCTGGACTCGCTACATGCGGTAAAATACCATTCGCCAGCACCTTCGCAGTCTTTGGAACAGAAAGAGCATATAACCAAATCAGGCAGACAGTTGCATACCCGAAACTTAATGTTAGAATCGTCTGCACCCACAGTGGCATAACCGTAGGACCAGATGGAACATCCCACCAGACAACTTTCGACGTAGCAATAATGAGAGCCCTGCCAAACATGACCGTACTCGTTCCCGCAGACGCCCCAGAGACAACAGCCGCTGTTAACGTAATGGGAGAATACGACGGACCAATATACATGAGACTCGGCAGAACTCCTCAAAGAGTCTTCTACGAAGCAGACTACTCATACAAGGGAAAGAAGCAGAAATTTGAAATAGGCAAATCAGTCGAACTCAGAGCGGGAAAAGACCTCACGATAATATGCAACGGCATAATGGTCGCTGAAACCATGGACGCAGCAGACGCCCTCAAAGCCGAGGGAATAGAAGCCCAAGTAATCAACATGCACACCGTCAAACCAATAGACCGAGATGCCATAATCAAAGCTGCTCAAGAAACTAAAGCCATAGTCACTGCCGAAGAACACTCAGTACTAGGAGGACTAGGAGGAGCTGTAGCAGAAGTCTTAGTCAGGAACAAACCAGTACCTGTAGAAATGGTCGGAGTAAAC
>JAUPKU010000060.1 GCA_030837285.1 Thermoproteota archaeon
ATCCTGTTTTTCAAAAAGTATTACTTCCTTCATCGTCTTTTGCATAATACTTCACCTATTGACACATTTTTGGAATTAAATACGTCGATAAATTATATAACACCTTTACGCGTGGACAGATAACCTATCGATGCGTTAACTATTATTGTCTTTCTACATATCCGCACATGCAATTTCTTCTTGTGTGATACACTCGATATACGATATAGCGCGCGCTAATATTTTTGAGATTACTGATAAAGGATAGCGTACGCTAATGTTTCTTTTCTTCTCTCCACCTTCTTCTATTTTGCTCTTGGCTGTCTGTGTGTATGCGTTTAAATTTTAATTAATGATCAGTCCTCAAGGCTACTATTTAGTATACTATTAACATAACGCCAATAAATTCGTTAGAAAAATCGTTTTCTGTAAAGCGAAAAAGTCAGTAATATCGCACGTGCTCAATCATTTACTTTTTAGATCCCAGAGTGTCAGGTATAGTAGATAGGAGGGGTACAACTACTAGCGCTGTCAGGATTATCGGTATTACTAGGACCGCTACTTGGCTTTGGAATCCTTGGTCCCAAAGAACTCCTGCGATCAGCGAAGCGGGAATTGCCGAGCCACTTGTAATGAGGCCTTCTATTCCCCATCCTCGTCCCCTCATCTCCGCTGGAATCTGCTCCCACCACATGGTCACAAACGGGACATTTGAGACGCCGCCTATGCCAGAGCCCAGAGCTTGTCCCCCTCCCCCGATTATCCCGCTTATGATCAGCCACTGGGGATTAGGAGAGATGACTATCAGGATGCCGCCTATCCAGGTGAACGGTACAAGGAGGTAGTATGTCTTTTTCCTCCCCAGCTTATCAGCCAATCTGCCAACTGGTATATTGAGGCTGAGGCTGACGATCATTGAGAGTGTGCTAAAGACGCCGAAGATCTCGGGTGAAGCGTGTTTAACGTTGATGAACCACAGGGGAATGAAAGCTGCTGAAAACGATCCAGAGAATGTCTGGACAATCCTTACTATTATCCATCGTCTGAGGTGCTTGTCCTTGAAGAATTCTTGATAATTGCGCAGCGCACCGTTTTGTGAGCTTAAGCCATTTGTCTCTTCGGTTCTTTTTTGTGAGACTGTTCCAAGGAATTTTATCACATAGAAGAAGACGAATACGTAGAGGAGTAGTTGAATATAGTACAGAGGCCGCATACCTTGCGTGTTTATTCCTCCGAAACTTGAGACAATGTATGCTGCTGAGAGTGGCGCGAAAGCGTTTAGTGCCCCTAGAAACACTCGCGAGAGGCTTATGATAGTGGATCTCTTTTTTGGCTCTATGACAGTTATATTTATAATGTCCATGAGTGGCATGATCTGGATAAAAGTGCTACCGGATAGAATGAAGGCAGGCACGAGGGTCCACCAGTTCCCGGATGATATGAAGATAATTGTAGATATAATGTCGCAGACAAAGCCAAGCAGCATAACCCGCTTTATCGTGTATCTCTCTGTGGCTAAACCGAGCGGGATGGATGAAATGAGCTTCACCCCTGAGGCAATGCTCTTCAAAAGCCCTATATCCGAACCTGAAGCACCTAAACTCTGGGCGTAAAGAGAGCTATACTGAGCAACAAACCACTGGCCAAAGTTGTATACTCCTCCTCCTGAGATAGCTACCTTGCTCCTCTTGTCTAACCCTTTCAGAAAGCCAGTGATGTCCGATAAACGCTTGAACATTCGATTGCTGTCATCTCTACTGCATTCCTCGTTAGATTATTATAACTAGCTGATAACTCTTTGTGAGTTTAGGTACAAAACTGGAACTTCGACATGGAAAGGGAAATACTTGCAAGAATTTCTAGTTATCAAGATAATTAATAATAAAAAACAGTTCATCTAGCAACACTCTTTTTATGTTAATTTCTTATACTAACCTGTCTTTACCTTCAACTAGATACAAATCCGTAACAACGATCAATAATGGTGAGGCTACTGAACCCAGAGCATTTGAAGATAGTTAAGAAAGGAGCTTCAGAAATAGAAAAATGGTGGCATAATAATCATGGGAGAAGATTAGACCTTTCTGAAGCAAATCTCATTGAAGCCGACCTCTCTGGGGCTAACCTTGCTGAAGCTAATCTCATTGATGCTAACCTCTCTAGGGCTAACCTTAGAAATGCTAACCTTCCTGGTGCCAAACTTACTAATTCTCGCCTCTTTGAGGCGAACCTATTTAATGCTAATCTTATTGAAGCCGACCTCTCTGGGGCTAACCTCACTTATGCCAACTTATATTTAACTGACCTTTCTGAAGCAAATCTATCTAATAATTTCATGTTAAAAACTCATTTTCGTGAGATTAAAGCAGCTAACACGAAGTTTCACAAGGGTATTCTAGGTGGGGTGGATTTTGTTGACTGTGATTTATCGCAAATAGAGGGCTTAGATACTGTAAAACATCTTATGCCAAGTAGTATAGGCATGGACACATTAGTTGAAACTTTCAAAGGCGTTAGGAAAGGATCTCAGCCTGAATTAGAGAAGACTCTCAAGACATTCTTTATGAAAGCAGGCGTGTTAAAAGAGCTTCTTGAAGCATTTCCAAAGATTCTAGCTGAAGTCAAATACATGACAGCTTTCATAGTTTATGACGAACTAGATGCGAGTTTTGCTGAAAGACTCCATGATGACTTGATAATGAACGGTGTATCTTGCTGGTTATATAAGACTGATTATACTATGGGCGAGAATACTTGGAGAGAGATTAGTAACAAAAGAAGAGAAGCTGAAAAGTTTATTGTGCTGTGTTCTTCTAACTCGCTAGTCAAGGATGGATTGTTGAAGGAGCTCGAAGAACAGGTAGATGAGTATGTTGAGAAAATTGTGCCGATTTCTCTTGACGAACAATGGAAACAAAATGGTTTTTTTGTAATGCGAGCAGATCTAAACCTCAAGCAATACATTCTAGACCGCAATTATGCTGACTTTGGTTCTAATTTTAACTACAAAGATAATCTTGAGAAGCTGCTAAAAGCTCTTGAAAAAAAGACTTAACTAATACTTTTCGCAAAGTGCTTGCTAGTAATCGTATGGAGACTTCTCTACCACTGAAAGCTCTTTGAAGCTATCTATACCCTCTTTTTATGGAAAACTGCGTTTTTGAGACAGAGCGACTAAAAACTGCAATAAACTACCGAAACCGCAACAAAGTGGAGATAGCTACACGCGAAGCTA
>JAUPKU010000008.1 GCA_030837285.1 Thermoproteota archaeon
AAAGCCCTTCAATAGTTCCTCCTCCGACACCTGTTCCTCCAACATGCTCGATTATCCGCCCTCCATCAGAAGCGAGGACCAATGCCGTGCCAGTGCCCATACTTACTATAAGAGCACGTTGCTTCCCACTTAACTCAAGCCCGCCCAACCCTATAGCTTTAATCTCATCAACAATCGTCACGGGTAATCCTAAGAGAGTATCAGAAACAAGACGGTTCCCCCCACTACCAGATATGGCGATTCTCTTTACTTCTTCACTTCTTCCCTGAGCTTCTAGAAGAATAAGGTTAAGAACCATCTGTACAGCATTAGAGACCTTTTCATTTCCAATTGTCTTCATTGCTACAATTTTAGAGCCTTCGAAGGCAACTGCTTTGGTCCTGCTTGAGCCAATATCTATTCCAACAACCAAATGCTTCAAGCATGTATTCGCCTACTTGTTTCGGTGGGCTAAGATATTTTCTTTCTCTGAAGCAAGACAGTTATTATGATACCGAAAGCTATTACGATGACTGAGGCTATAAGCATCAGAGTCTTAACCCAATATGTATAGACGTCACTAACTGTGACAAGAGTTGAAAATATGAGATCACCAAGAGGGGTGAACATCACTATTATGTACAGACCCGCAAGAACCAGGGATACAAATATCGCGGACTTCAGTGTTCCAGTTGTCTTGCCCCAGGTCACTTTTTTAATTTCCAGATTTCCTCTATTTTCAAGTAAGACTGGATTCACAGACCTGACCAACAAAGGCATAAGAGGAATGACGAAGGGTATCATCGTCCCAACCCAGAAGAATGTGAAGCCTACGATTGCACCGAGTTTGACATCAATCGGTAAAGCAGCCCAAGCCTGGAAGAAGAAAGATAGATAACCAACAACACCCACAGCGCACACCAAGTTTCCAATAAGAAGAGAGATGAAACTGGAGATTGTGAAACCACTCCACGACCTATACTTTTTTACTAGAAGCCCTAAGAGGAAGAAACCTATGAAGTTCCCTGGAACGCCTGCCACAAGGCTGAGAAGAGGAGTTGTAAGGCCAAAGTATGATTGAAATAAATCACCAATGAAACAACCTATACCTGCACCTACCCCGCCGATAATCGGACCGAACATCAATGCGAAAAATGCTGGGACAAGGACACCTGGTCTAAAACTTCCAATACCCCATGGAGTGGGAATGAAAGCTGTTAGAGCTATAGATACGGCATATAGAGCCGCGGAGACTGCTATCAATGACAACTTAAAAGCATTGGAAATGGTATTCTTTTCCTTTGTAATGTTCATTAAATGAACAAACCTCGACTTACGTAATTTATAGAGATATTCCTTCAAACGTGTTTGCATATAGATAAGTTATGACACATGAGATTATGTCCATTCTAGTTTAAGCTTCTCTATAAAATCTTTATATTCTTTAAAGATTTCTTGCGATTTAATTATTTTTCTCTTTTGACATATAAAAAGAATGCTTCTTAGCTAAAAACAGCTTAAAAAAGAGATAACTTAACATAGCTTTAATCCTAGTTTTCCAAACTGGAAATAGAGAGAAAGGATATATCATTGACAAATCATAGTATAAAAATGAGACGTGAATAATATGGCTGTGAAAGTTACATTTGAATACCTCACTCTTTTGAACCAGGCTGTCTCTCGAGAAATCCAAGTTTCAATACAATACATGCTGCAACACACGAAGATGGAGAAACTCATAAGAAAAGTCGTACCAGAGAACATCCTCCTAGACAAAACAACCTATGAGGCAATGGGGAAATTCCTGAAGGAATTCGCCATCCAAGAGATGAAGCATGCTGCAGACATCATGGAGAGAATATACTATCTCGGTGGAGAAGCGACGACAAAGGGTAATTTACCTATGATAGGCAATACCCTGAGTGAATTCGCAAGAAATGGAGTAAGGGCAGAAGAAGAAGCCCTAGTACTATATCGCCAAATCATCGAAGCAGCAGGAAGCATAGGCGATTGGGAAACCCGCGAAACATTTGAGAAGATCTACTCGGCTGAAGAGATGCACCTATTCAAGTTCCAGGAATACACTGAAATGAATGATGAACCAGAAGGAAAAGGAGTCGAATCCGAATGGCGCTTGATTTTCACCGACGACTATTTCACTTTACTCAACAAAGCTGTAGCGGCCGAAATATCAGCTATAATCCAATATACTAATCAACATGAAAAGGCAAACCTCCTTAATATGAGAAGGAAAGACACGGCGCTTGAAGTTATCACAGAGAATAACAAGGCAAAAACGGTTAGCGAACTTCTAAAGAAAACCTTCATGGTAGAGATGGAACATTTAGAGAAGATTTCCGAGCGTATTTACCTCCTTGAAGGCGAGGCTACAGTTGTTCCAGACCCACTTCCAAAGATTGGTGAAACCGCGGATGAATTCCTAAGACTGGATCACAAGGCGGAGAACGATGCAATAGTGTTATACCGTGGAATTATAGCAGAGGCACTAAAGCGTGGAGACACTACGACTAGACATATGTTCGAGGGAATAGTCATACAAGAAGAAGAACATTACTGGAGCTTCGACGATTACCTTAGATAGGCGTAATCCCATTTTTCCTTCTTTTTAACATGATTTAAAAATAATTCTTCTTCCGTCAAAATCCCTCTTATACTTTCCAAATTCTTCTAAAACTTCTCTGATCTGTTCAGAAGAGAGAACCAGCCCTTCTTTACACACCCTGAACTTCCCCATAACGCAACTTCCACACAATCCTACGCCACAGCGCACAATTCTTTCTAAGCAGACTTGGACCGAAATACTCCTTCTATCGGCTACCTCAAAGACCTTCCTCATCATAAGCTCGGGCCCACAAGTATAAACAATTTCAAAATTTTCTCTTCCAAGCAAAACCTCAAGGAGGTCAGTAGCCAAGCACTTCTCCCCGCAACTGCCATCCTCAGTCGCCACCAGCAGTCTATCCTTCTTATCAGTTAGAAGAGCCTTAACCCTATCTAGAAAAACCAGCTCTTTAGAGGACTTAAAACCCAGAATGAAAGTAACGTTGGCCCCCGACTTCTTAAGAGCTTCTGCTAAAGGAATAAGAGGCGCTATCCCAGTTCCACCCCCCACCAGGACTACTTTTCCCTTGATAGTACTGAAGTAGCTTCCAAATGGCCCCCTAATACCTATTACTTCACCCACTACCTTACTATGCAGAGCCTCCGTCGCAGCTCCAACATTTTCCACGCTAATGCCTGAAAGAAGATGATCGTCGATGAAGGAGAGGCTCATAGGAACCTCGTCAACTCCGGGAATCCATACCATGACAAACTGCCCTGGTTTAGCTACTCTGCAGAGTTCATCGTAGAAGAGGAAGGACTTCATTCCCACTGTCTCATCTTTAACCTCTTTGATCTCCACCATCCTTAATTTGCTAGTCTCTATCTTGCAGATCATATTTTCTCCGCCCAGAATTGCCTATTTCAAAATCTCTGAGATAAGCCAACGATCTCCTTTAAACTCTTATGACCTTTCCTCTCAAGATATTGGCTTATTCCATCAGTAACCTCTTTAAAGACGCTTACATCTTTATAGGCTATCGCTGTACCCATTTGTATCGCTGATGCTCCGGCGAGCATGAACTCGATAGCATCCTTCCAGGTAGTTACACCACCGCATCCAATTATAGGTATGTCAACCACTTGAGCTATCTCGTAGACGCATCTAAGCGAAATAGTCTTAATCGCTGGTCCAGATAAGCCTCCTATCTTATTTGACAGAATAGGTCTACCCGTCTCCACATCTATAGCCATTGCCCTAACTGTATTGATCGCAACTAATGCATCGCTTCCAGCGAATTCAGCCGTCTTGGCTATCTCCTTTATGTCAGAAATATTAGAAGTCAATTTAGTAAAGACTGGAATGCTAACTGACTGCTTAACTGCTCTAACGATTTCTCCGACAAGGCATGGATCTTTACCGACTTCCATCCCCACCTCCTTAACATTGGGACAAGAAAGATTAAGTTCGACAGCATCCACTCCCGAATCGCCTATAATTCTCGCAGCTTCAGCATACTCGCCAGCACTGCCACCATACAAGCTTGCGATGACCAATATCTCTCCCTTGGATTTGACAGACCTAATCTCCTCAACGAAGTCTTTAACACCAGGATTAGGAAGACCTACAGCATTCAAGAATCCACAACCAACATCAACCACAATCGGATTAGGATAACCTTTCCTAGAT
>JAUPKU010000061.1 GCA_030837285.1 Thermoproteota archaeon
AATAAGTTTTCTGCTGATCAACATTTATTGAAGACTGATCAAAGTTAACTATTCCGTAATACATCGTTTAATAAAGTAGAATAATAAGGCGAAAATTAACGATGGAAAATAATAAAATGAATAGCATCCTCTTAATCGATGACGACAAATCTATCCTTCGAATTTTCTCAATTATGCTTAAAAAACAAGGCTATTTCACTGACACTGCAGAGACAGGGGAAGAGGCTATTGAGAAAGTAACTAAAAACTTCTTCGATCTCGCATTAGTTGATGTCAAACTTCCTGATATGGATGGTGTGGACTTACTAACGAAGATCCAATTGACAAATCCAAATATTATTAAAATTGTTATAACTGGCTTTGCCTCTGTCGAAGATGGCATTAGAGCACTTAACAATGGAGCTGACGCTTATCTTGTGAAGCCAGTGAAACCGGAAGAGCTAATGCGAATAATAAAAGAGAAGCTAGAGAATAAAAAATAGAATTTTGAACTATTGGATACGAAAACAAAAGAACATTCGCGTGCGCGATAATTAATCCTTTGCTTCTTAAAAAATCAAACCTCTTTGTGGAGAATGAATTGTCTTATCACTGAGAGAAAAGATAGAGTACGATATTGGTTGTTACTGTTAAATTACAATCACAAGTACCTATATTCTACTTTTTGATTCGTGTTAATATAGGCAGGAGCGATAGTGCAGAATCGAAATCCGAGAGAAAGAAGTTTCTCAAAGAGAGTAGGAAGTCCTTAGGGCGGCTTAAATTAGAGAAAAGCCATAAAAGCACATCTTCAGGACAGCGACGAAGACCTAGCCACTGTCTGAGTTGAAAGGCCAGACATTATTTAGGTCTTCGTAAAGAAGTGAAGAGGAGGAAGGATTGGTACTCCTTTAAACTCCTGCCCAATCTAAGAAAGAGAATTAGAAAGAGTCTGAGTTTTCGGATTAGGAAAAGATATGCTTGACTATTCAGGAAATAGCGAGCGTTTGCTCCCATATAAACATAGTATTAAAAGGATGTTTCAGGCCAGGGTGATTCCGATTATAATTGAATCGCAATGTTCCAAAGTGGATGTATGATTGGAATAATCTGAAGTCAGGTGAACTTGTCAGAGAAGTCTACTAAAAATATGGAGCAATGATTGGAATATAAATTAGCGGGTAGACAGAGACACGATGATTAATTGTTAGAAAGCTTCGATGGAAGTAGTTTATGATGAAAGCTTTAGTATTTGAAAAGGGCGGCTTGGACAATCTTAAAGTCCGAGATGTCGAGAAACCTATGGTAAGTTCTCATGATGTTCTGATTAAAATCAAGATAGCAGGAGTTAATCCTGTAGATCGGTTTGTTGTTGAGTTGACAAGAGAAGTTAGACCTATTCCTCACATACCAGGCTCCGAGTTTGCAGGAGTCGTGGATGAAGTTGGAGACCATGTTACAGATCTTAAGAAAGGAGAAAGAGTCATAGTTTACAATAGAGTATTCGACGACACTTGTGATATGTGTCTTTCTAAAAGTGAGATGTTATGTAGAACTGGTGGAATAAGAGGTGTTATTACAAACGGTGGATTCGCAGAATACACTACTGTCCCAGAGAGGAACGCTTTCAAGATACCCGAGGAAGTAAGCTGGGAAGTTGCAGCAAGTCTTCCCGTCTCCGCTTTAACTCCCTACCATGCCTTAATGGAGGCAGGTCTTAAGGCTTATGAGACATTAGCTGTTTTCGGGGCTTCGGGTAACACAGGAAGCTTTGCAATTCAATTTGGCAGAAAATTCGGCGCAAAAGTAATAGCAGTTTCCAGAAAGAATTGGATAAGAGACTTTGGAGCTGATGATGTTTTAGCCTATCAAGATGTAATAGGAAGGATAAAGGAGATAACCCTTGGGAAGATGGCCGATGTAGTCCTTAATTCTCTAGGTTCGGAGATGTGGCTTACGGCTTTAGACGTAACTGGACTTAAAGGTAGATTAGTATTTTTCGGAGTACTAACGGGGAGCAAGGTCGACCTAGCTCTAGACAGGATATATGCCAAGCAAATAAAAATTATAGGAACGACGGGTGGAACAAGAAAAGAACTTCAGGAACTCATCGGTATATCAACAAGCTTGAATGTAAGAGTGTGGAAGAAATTCAAATTGGAAGATGGAGCTAAAGCTCTTAAAGCTCTTTCAGATTATGAGAGAGACGGACGAATTCTATTGGAAATCTAGCATTGTAGGCATCATCAATTCTAAAGCAAATAAGCACAGCACCAATAGACAATAGATTTTTTTCTCATCTTTTTTGCAAATCCAAATGAATTGTTTTTCTTGTGTTTGTTGACTCTTCGTTGAGTTGGATTTGACCATCAGAAAAGAAAAGTGAATTCTTCCTTCCACAATCTTGGAAAAAGTTGTCGTAACATACTCTTTTACAAATTTTCAGCTTGAAATGTGCAAAACCCTAATCCATTTAGAGATTAATACCTCTACGAGTAGATGTGTGGCATCTAAAGAGGTCCCCCGCATACATCATTACCACATTCTTCTTATCATAGACGGATTTGGACTCTCTTAGCCATCCTAAATCGATAAACAAATCGTGATTTTTTTAGCCATTTTAAAGTGAGTTATCAAACTAGTTTGCTTGCTGTAGAGTATAAGAATCAAAATAAAAAGTATTATTTCATTATTTGTTAGAGTTTTAGCCACATCAAGATTCCAATAATCAGTCCATATATGGCAAGCGCTTCGACTACTACAACCACAAGGAAGCTCATGAAGAAGGTTTCTGGCTTCTCAGTAGCTGTACTTATAGCCGCAGTTCCGTTGAGGAAATAGCCATTGCTGCTGCGATTGTTGGCATGCTAACAGCGATCTCTGTTTCATCGTACTTAGGCAGTTCCCTCTTTCAGTATTTGTACATAAGAATCATCTCTGAGATTTTCGACAACGCCCTTGACATCTTCAGCCCTTGTGGCTTGAATGAAAAGAGTTTTTTTTTCCAAATAGCTCATCGATCGAGAAGTGAAGCTGCCCCCT
>JAUPKU010000062.1 GCA_030837285.1 Thermoproteota archaeon
CGAGGTTACTACGCATATTGTACCCAGGATAACTTGGAAGAAAAAACTCGAGAGAGCAACCACCCACGCAGTATATGGGTACCTGTTTATGGCGGTTGTACTGCTCACCATCTTCTACGGTATTTTCCTCTTCGGAAACTACGCTTCAGCACTACTTGGAGAAGGATTTGGGGCATTAAAGTTATTCTATGATAGCCTTTTCCAGGGATCTCTAGCTTCTTTCATATGGGTAGGTCTTGTCGAGGGCATTGTGGCGGGCATGACAATAGCGTTACCATACATCATTCCATTCTATGTTGTGCTTTCTATCCTTGAGGACTCGGGGTATCTTGCGAGGATAGCATTTCTCATGGACTCAGCGATGCATAAGATCGGGTTACATGGGAAAGGCTTCATTCCACTGATCCTGGGTTTCGGGTGCAACGTCCCTGCCTGCCTCGGATGCCGCATAATGGAGACGAGACGAGAACAACTGATCTGCGCCTTTGTAACAAGCCTAGTTCCCTGCTCCGCCCGCACCATAGTAATTATGGGACTTGTAGCCCAGTACGTAGGATTCAACTATGCTATAGCACTTTATATAATCGACTTCGCCCTCATCTTCAGTCTCGGTCGATTAGCCTTCAAAGCAGTGCCTGGCGAGCCAGTGGGCTTAATAATGGAGATACCATCATACAAGAGGCCGACGCTACGCATCACCGCCAGTAGAACTTGGCTCAACCTCAAAGGCTTCATCCAGATAGCGTTCCCCATCATGATTGCAGGCAATCTTATCATCCAGCTTGCCAATTTTGTCGGCCTTCTTAACCTTGTTCAAAATGCGTTGACTCCTGTTACAGTGTGGTGGCTTGGGCTACCCGCAGCGACAGGTGTCGTCCTAGTCTTTGGCATATTACGGAAAGAGTTGACACTTATCCTGTTGGCTTCGCTCATGGGCACAACCAACTTTGCACAGATACTATCGCCCACCCAGATGTTCGTCTTTGCCTTCGTCGTCATGATCTACATTCCATGCATAGCAACGATAGCTACGCTAGCTAAGGAATTTGGTTTTAAGGTTGCCGCATTAATAAGTACAATAGAAATCGGGATAGCCATTACATTGGGAGGAGTACTATCTCGCGTCTTGACCCTTCTAGGTTTAATCTAAAAAAACGAGTTCTTCTATTTTCCTTGCTGTAACGAGGGGTTATCTCCAGTAACAGATGGCGAAATTCGTATTTGTCTTCCCTCGGTGAGAGCCCGGGCAGTCTTCTTTCTCGCGCTTTGTATAAGCCTCCAGATCGTTCCTCTGGAGATGCCCATCTTTTCACCAGCCTCCTCTTGGGAGAGTCCTTCTAGATCCACTAATCGGAAGGCTTCCAGTTCAGCTGGGTCTATAGAGATGGGTTCAAGATTCCCTTGAGGGTTGGGTGTGAAAGTGTCTGTTGTTGGAGCTTTCTCTATGGTTATTGGCTTTGGAAGGCGCCCTATTCTGCCTCGTCTATGTCTCCATCCCAATTTCGATCACTCTATAGTTGTTACCGTAACACTTATATATTTTGTGCACTATCACATAATTAATTGTGTGCAAAAGCACAAAATAAAGATTTTGGAGGTGAAAAAGAACATGGGTTGGAGAGGACAATGGCCTGGAAGAGGACCCTTCAGCAACCTACCACCATTGCACAGACCCGGAAGACTATACGGTCGAGGCGCATGTTGGCGACTATATAGCCCATCACTTCAAACAAACATTCCACAGGCGCCCAACACGACACTTTCCAAAGAACAAGAGATATCCATATTGGAGGACCAAGCCAAACTAACAGAACAAATGCTGGCACAGATTAGAAAACAGCTAGAAGAACTCAAGAAATAGGAAGAAATTCGAATGCTACTAAGAAGCATCAAATATGACTCAGCGTATGTGTGTAAAGTTCATTCCTTGAAAGGAAATGGATGGTATCGATTACGTTGACAGCGAGTTCAAAGATAATCTCCCTTTTTTAAACATGCATTTTTTGAGATTATGCAAAGGTAATTTCTATGAGTGATAGAAAGCTCGAAACAGATCTCTTACTAATGAGGATAACAAGATATTATACTTAATGCTCATAATAAGCTATTAAATTCGCCACTTCGTGTAAATCATAATTGAGAATGAGCCAGATTGGATGAAAATAATTCAAGTTTTCGACATGGCGAAAGAGCAGCTAAACTCTCAGTCATTGTTCTTCTAGCGCTTAGCGTCTCCAAAGGAATAGTTGCTCTATTCTCTGGAAGTGTTGCGCTTCTCGCAGACTCAGTCCACTCTTTCGCCGATATCTTCTCATCAGTAGCTGTCTGGGTTGGAATGAAGCTTATTCAAAAGAAGCCTTCAGAACGATTCCCATATGGCTACTACAGGGCGGAGACCTTTGCGCTGTTAATAGTCTCCGTGACGATCATCGCATCCGGAGGCTTAATCCTCAAAGAAGCTATTGATAAGCTTTCTGAACCCGGTGAAATTCTCTTCCCAATACTTGTCCTTATCGTCGCTGCTCTTTCAGGACTGTCCTCACACTATCTAGGCAGAAATAAACGGCGGGTGGGAAGTGCTATTGGGTCTCAGTCTTTAGTAAGCGAAGGCCAACACTCGGGGGTGGATGTGTACGCATCGTTATTGGTTTTCATTGGAGTCTTCTTCTCCAGTCTAGGCTTTCCTATAGCTGAGGTTCTTGCGGGTTTAGCTATTGGGGCATATGTGATTAAAGTTGGGATAGGGTTCGGGAAGGACGCGATATTTGCTCTAATGGATGTTTCCTTGAGTCCAGACCGCGTGACAGAAATTAAACGACTTGCTGAGGGTGTGCAGGGGATAGTTGGAGTTCATGAGCTAAGATTTCGAAAGTCAGGTCCGGTAGCTTTTGGCGAGATGCATATAGATGTACAAAAGGATCTCCCACTAGAAAAGGCTCATCAGATTTCAAGCGAGGTCGAAGAAAGGATAAGAAAACAATTCAAGGATATTGAATCAATCACCATTCACATGGGCGTTTCTCACAAAAAGAAGATCAAGATAGGAATACCCATACTGGAAGATAAGGGACTTGAGTCTGATGCTTCTCTCCATTTCGGAAGCGCGCCATTCTTCGCTTTTATAGAAGTTGAAGGGGGACAGATAAAAAACGTTTATGTAAAGGTGAACGAAGAAGCGAAACTTGCAAGAAAGAAAGGGATTACCGTTGCACACTTCCTAACCAATGAAAAAGTCGATGTGGTGATCGCAGGTAGTCTTGGAGAAGGACCCTTCCACGTTTTGAGAGACAGCTTGATAGAGATTTATCATCTCCCGGAATCGGTCCAGATCGGGGAAGTAATTCATCTAATAAACCAAAACATGTTAGATAAAATGACGTCGCCAGTTGAAATGCATGAACGGGAAAATGATGCCTTAGAATAGAAACGTATGCTAGCTTTGAGTTTGGTTACAGAGTTAGCTAGTTATATTTCCCAATAATCCGCTACTAACTCTTTCTTAAATGATTAGTGTGAAAGAATCTTCTCTCACATCTTCGCTATCCCTCTTGTAACATTACTTTTGGGAGTATATTCCGCTACTGTCTTTCCATTGACTAGAGCTTCTGTAACTATAGGTTTAAATGGAATTTTTCCTATAACTTCCATACCGTTTTCTCTGCAGAAATTCTTGATTTTCTCAGCATTATCCTTGTTAGCGCGTTTACAAGAATAAACAATAAGTAGATATTTTAGCGATGATCAAAGTAACTAATTTC
>JAUPKU010000009.1 GCA_030837285.1 Thermoproteota archaeon
TGCATCTGAGAAGATCTTGAAGAGCGTTTAAATTATTTTTTCAATCAATTTAGGAAACTTTAGGCCTGAACCTGTTATGGTACAGCACACGATCTCATCTTTATCGTATTCCAAATGTTGAATAGTAGCTATAGACGCGGCTGAAGCCGGTTCAGCTACTATTCCTTCCTTATAGAGCATACGGAGCGCTTGTATAATCTCATCATCCGAGACGTCAACAATTATCCCATTAGATTCATTCAGTGCTTCATCGAATGTTTTTCCTTCAATTCTATGAAAACCTTGTATGCTATCGGCGATCTCTGTTTTCTGAGCGGTTGCTGCGATCATGCGTGGCTTTTTTCCAGCTTCTTTAAGCCCAGTCCAAACGCCTGTGAAGTGAGTTCCATTATTGGTTGGGCATATAACATAATTAGGAGAAATCTGCTGTGCTATCTCTTTCCCGATTTCTGCATTACCTCTGAGTTTGGCCGAGCACTGGCCGGGATTGGCATTGTAAACTTCCTTTTCTTTGAAATCCCTGTTGCTAACTTCTATAGCTTCACTATAATCGCCTTCGATAACATGAATATTCGGCTTGAACATTTTTATAAGAGCCATCTTTTCAGAATTCATATTCTTGGAAACGTAGATGTCACATTTGAGGCCAGAGATGTAAGCATAGGCAGAGATTGATATTGCTGCATTTCCTGTGCTCGCACATCCGACTTCTGAGAAGCCTTGTTTAATTGCGTCTGAAACAACCATTATGCTCTCTCTGTCCTTGTGAGAGCCTGTTGGATTCATAATCTCGATTTTTCCATAGAGTTGAAGATGAAAGCTGTCGCTAAGCCTTTCAAGTCTGACTAAGGGTGTTTCATTAAAGTATTGCCACATGAATCATTCACATCATATCTAATTCTGCTTGATCATTACCTTTTACCTGTAGCAAGTCTTAAGAATTTCTCATATCCAAACAAGTATTGGCGAAGTATCATGCGTGTTGCAATAGGATCAATAAGTCATGAGACAAACACTTTCTCAAATGTTCTTACAGGCTTTAATAAATTCGAGGAGAACCTCTATCTCCGAGCTGACATAATAATGACTTTCAAAGGAAAACATGTAATTGCCTCTGCGTTCATAAATATTTTAGAAGCGGAAGGCTTTGAAATCATCCCAACTGTCTGGGCATCCGCTACTCCAAGTGGACTAGTGACTGATGATGCCTACGATCATCTTCTGGCAGAGATGACTAGACCAATTAAAGAGACAAGCGGATTAGACGGAGTCCTACTTCATCTTCATGGTGCAATGGTAACTCAAAGTCATGATGATCCTGAAGGTGACATCCTTGAAACTATTAGAACTATAATCGGTAATGCTGTGCCAATAATTTCAACCCTTGATTTGCATGCTAACGTCACAGAAAAAATGGTTAGAAACGCCAATGTACTCGTTGGATATGACACTTATCCTCATGTGGATGGCTATGACCGCGGAATAGAAGCTGCCAAGCTCATGGTTAAAATACTGCAAGGAAACTTGAAGCCAAGTATGGCTATGAAGAAGCCACCTATGATACTATCAACCCAAAAACAAAAGACGAACTACTACCCAATGAATGTACTCTTCAACCTCGCTCACAAGATCGAGGACGATGAAAGAATCGCCAACGTGACAGTCTCCGGAGGATATCCCTTCGCAGACTTAGAGTTCGCAGGGGTGACAATGGTAGTCACATCCAACAACAACCTAACCCTCGCCCAAGAGAAGGCGAATCAACTGGCAGATCTAGCCTGGAAGTTAAGAAGAGACTTTCTAGCAGACATAGTTCCCCCAAGAGAAGCAGTTGCCGAAGCTATCGCGTCCCCCGAAGGACCAATTGTCCTCGCAGATCATGCAGATAACCCCGGAGGCGGATCCCCTTGCGATGGCACAATTATACTCAAGACACTGCTGGACATGAAAGCTGAGAATGCAGTTCTAGCAGTAATAGCTGATCCAGATGCTGTAAATAAGCTAGTCAAAGCAGGTATAGGAAAAACGTTGACGATAAAACTAGGAGGGAAAACAGATAAACTACATGGCCCTCCGATTAACGTTACAGGTACAGTCAAGCTAATTTCTGACGGAACGTTCCTTCCAAACGGCCCAATGTCATCAGGTTTGGAAAGTCACTTGGGTAAAACGGTCGTGTTCAAATGTAGCGGAGTCGACGTGATAGTCACGGAGAAGCGTCTTCAACCTACAGATTTAGAACTGTATCGAAGCCTTGGCATAGACCCCACGAAGAAGAAGATAATCGTAGTCAAATCAGCAGTTCACTTTAGGGCTGCCCATGAACCAATAGCCAAGAAGATAATCGAGGTTGACGCTCCTGGAATACACAGCGCTCGCCTATCTGCCTTCAAGTACAAGAAACTTCGAAGACCTATCTACCCTTTAGACGTTGAAATGCTCGGCATCGCAGAACTCAAGAGAAGCTTCTGGGACAAACCTTCTTCCTAAATCAGCTAAAATCGTGTAGTCTTTAAAAAATTAAGTATAGAAAGAGCAAATTTCTATCTATCAGAGGTCTAAACGGTGAGTTTACAGAGTTCCCTATACTTCTTATCCACTATTTCTGAAAGTTCCAACAGTAAATCCTCTCCTCTGATCCCGCTCTCCCTCAACTCTACAAGCTGAAGAACAAGTCCATGGTCAGTAAAGACATCCCTTACCCATGCTTCAAAGTCTCCACGTCCAACATGAAATTCAAGTACTCTAATGTCCACTGTCCTAAGCCGCTCAAGAAACTCCCCTAAACTCTTAGCTGATACTCCAGTAAACCGATTTAAATCATAGTAAAATTGAAATTCCTCTCCGGAAGCGACAGGACGTAATTCTTTAAGCGCCACTTGCCCTTTTGTCGCTATCAAATAACCCTTTCCCTCCCGTGTTACATATCCGTCTCTAACAAGCTTCTGAAGAAGACCTAGAGCCTTCCCGCGACTCAATCCCACTTTAGAAACCACTTCATTCAACCCTATCGACAACTTAACTTCATCCAGAAAAACTAGAACGCTCATTCTCTCCAATCTTACAAAACCTCTCTCTCAAGAAAACAGATATCCTCAAATAATTATCTGTTAAATGCATTAATAATAACCTTTTTCTCAAAAATCACAATACACCAAACTATGTAAAAAAGCCTAATGTATCCTACAATAAAGACAAACAACCAAACAATATGAAACAATCATCTTTTTCAGACATCCATCATAATTAAACCGCCAATCACTAAATGATTCCAGTATGTTTAGAGACTAAAAACCTTTAAAAAATTGATAAAAAATCATGATAACGTCATACCCCTCAACTTATTTCTACTACCTCAATGAAAGAGACTCAGCCTCACGATATGTCCTTTAATAAAAACACTTCAACCCAAAAAGAACTTAAATAATAACCTTGAAACCCTATCTTTCAAGTTAATACTTTTATTATACCTAAAGACAACTAGAAGAATAAATCTGAATCAGCAAGCCCCGGTAGCTCAGTGGTGGAGCAATTGCCTTGTACATATAAAAAAGAAAGCAATAGGTCGCGGGATCGAGACCCGCCCGGGGCTCCAAAATAAAGCATACAAAAGTAAAAACCCCTAGAACGAGCCAATTGCCACAGCAAAACCGATCTTCTCTATGATTGAAACAATCAACATTAATATATTCCCATGCAAACTAGTACTAGTTTAATCATAAGGAGAATTGAAAGATGGCTAGAGTACTCATAGTTTATGACAGTAAGACTGGTCATACAGAAGCAATGGCAAAAGCCATAGCTGAAGGTGCACGAACAACAAACGTAAGTGTAGACCTAAAAAAACTAGGCGATCCATTTCCAAAAACCTTACTTGACAGCGCCGATGCTATACTAATAGGCTCACCAA
>JAUPKU010000063.1 GCA_030837285.1 Thermoproteota archaeon
AGCAATGGCTTCGACTGAAGAACAGCAAACCAACCTGACTAAAGATGCTGCTCAGTTAAAGATTGAGGCTTTGGAGGCTAAACTGGGCGAAGATGGGATGAAAAAAGTTGCGGAATATTTGGAGCTTCAGGCTTCTTTGCCGGATGTCGTAGAAGGTATGCCATATAGAGCGCTTGCTTTTGCTGGCACTCAGGAAGAAAGTAGATCTGTCACCTTCAAGTACATTGATGGTTTTAATATTTCTGAGAAAGAGAAAGACAGATATAAAGCTGGTATTAAAGATATCTGGGATAGGTATCCAGATAAGATCACCAAAGATGACTATGATTTTATGAGTAAGATTGGTCCTATGCTAGTCAAAGAATCTTTGAAAAATTATGAGCCAGTCTCCATTAAGTGGCTTTCTACCCCACATCAAGACTATGCTGACTATGCTTGCGATGGATCTTCCTACAGGAATTATGCTAAAAATGCAGCAGACGACCCGGATAATGGTACGATGGATCCGCAACCATTCTATAGATATTATAATCACTATGAAGATGGGTTTTTGCACATTGGAGGAGCACCCGGCAGGTGCAATGAGTTTGCGTCTTCTGCTATTTCTGCAGCGAATAATGGAGATTGGGTTACCGCACATAAGAGATTTGGTTACTCAAGTCATTATCTAACTGATCCGGGTATCCCGTTCCATAGTACTGGAGTAATCCAACAGGGTGGTCAGTACATTTGGAACTCTTATGAAACCACGTACCATAGCATCTATGAGAATTATGTGAACAGCCAGTGGACTTCAGGATATGTGTTTAAGGATTATGTGCAGTATAACTCTCAATCAATAACTGTGACTGATCCTGAAGAAGCGGTTGAAGACAATGCTGAGCATAGTAGCCAGTACTTTGACTATATCTGGACTGAGATGTATAATGACCCTCAGAATTTTGGTTCCGACATCTACGTAGCTTACTATACTGCTCAGTGTGTCCAAAAGTGCGCAAGGTATGCCCATGGATTGTATGACTACATAATGTGAAGTTGAGGTAATCTTAAATGGAGTTTAGATTTAGAGAGGTGCCATGGGAGGCATCTCTTTTCTTTATTGGTTGGATTTGGCTCGGTTTGTCAATGTTCGGAATGACTTTAGTTAACATGTTTGTACCCAAGCTGAACTTATATCACTTTGTTGCAGGTATGATCTATCTATTTCCAGTGATAGTTGTTGGATTTAAGATTGTAAAGAATAGAAATCTCATCGGTCTACCTTTGTTTGTTTGTTCTGGAATAATCGGTGCTTGGGCAATTCTCTTGCACATGAAAATGAATTTAGGATACAATTACGAATTTTTTCCTGGTCAGATTCAAGAAACAGTCATGTTGCTATTATTGTTGGTAGCTGTACCATTAAGTTACTATGTATTTGCTCGCTCAGTTGGGTGTAAGGATACACGAAACATGAAAGCCCTTAAAATATTTCCTGTAATAGCCTTTTTCATAATATTTATTACTGAGATACTGGGGATCAGCTACTATGAAGTGGCCAATTATGTGTTGTTTTCTTTTTTGTTATTAATAGGGCCTTTATTGGGAGGATTGTACATACGGGAGATTATGTCAAATATCCAATTCAAAAATTATACTACCTAACTTAAAATGGAACGATAACCAATCCATACTGTTAAACGACATCATATTGACTTACGATACTGCTCGTTATATTTTAACTCTATATCACTTGGTTGTAGAAGTATTCTGCCTGTTTTAATTGTATTGCAGGTGTGAAAAATGAGAAATCTTTACAAAATAGGGATCGGCTTTGTACTGTTCATGATCATTTCTGCCGGAGTGCTGTTTTTTTGGTGGCAAGCACAGAAGCAGATATTGTATTCCCAGAGTTTTAAGAGTAGTTATGGTTACCATGTCGAGTTAACTGCAGACTCGACTCTTAGCAACGTGACTCTTTATCTTCCACTTCCAGTGATAAACAACACATCATCCGTGGGTATGGATATCATAGAGCATGACTTCAATGACGATGACCCTTCATGGAAATATGCCCTCGTGGATACGGAGCACGGACTCATGCTTTCTATGAAAAATGAGAAAATAGAGCCACAATACACTACCCGGAGCAAAGATTCAAAGAAGATTCTACGTCAAAGTATAGATTCTCGTACAATATTATTCTCTAACAAGACAATAGATACAATGAATCCACTGGGAAAAGAAATGGTTCTTATGCCAAAATACAAACTCACCTATCTAGGCCCGACTGCTAGCCAGCCGAATGCAAGTGTTTACTATCACGACAACTCGAAGGTTTACAATTACGACAGCCGGATATATGCCCATTATGAGACCCTCCCCGATACGAACGTCAGCATTTTTATCTCTACGAGTGGATGTAATCAATGGTGGATCGGGGGATGGCAGTCTAACAACTTCAGGGAAGACATAGAGATTAAACTGTCCGGACCTCAGGACGGATGGGCAACAATAAATGGTCAGCTTGTCACTGGAGAAGGAACATATGAGAGTCCATTTTCATTGAGTTAATTTCTCAACAAAATATTGTAGGCTGATTGATCACCTAGAAGGAGTAACTTCTGAATGAAGATATTTTCGCTGTACATTTTGAATCTGTTTTTACGTAGTGGTAAATTTTTAATTAGTTTTATGAAGATACGAAAAAAAATGAAAAAATAGAAACGAGGTCTAAAACGAGGTCTAAAAATGAGTTACTTGTTCTTTAGCAGCTCATATGTAGAGTTCGCCAACGTTTTGACAAAATATACGCTAAGCTTTTCAGTGAATGATACAGGTGCTACTATTACTACTCTTTCTTAGAGCCTATCCGAAAAGTCATTTAATACATGTTGTGAGAGACAATACATATAATGAAAACAACAAAATCATGAGGTCATGATGATAGGCTCAACAGAAATTATAATGATTTTCACAGTTATCATATTACAGATTCTTCCTATTATTGTGATTTCATACCTAGTAAGCAAATATCTCATTAGTCGGACCAAGGCAAACGGCTATGAAGGGAAGTCTGCTTTGGAGTTCGCAAAAGAAAGATATGCTAAAGGTGAAATCACAAAAGAAGAATTCGAAGAAATTAAAAAAAATCTGATTTGACTGTTCCAAAAGTGCTTTAAAAAATAAGAAGTAAGAAGATGGAGGTACAGAACCCCATCTTAGACTTTCCGGTTTACTCTGTTTTGGGTTTTCTTTTAAGCTTCTTCTTCGCAAGCTTCTCAATTATTGAGATATCGACTTCTCCGCCGCTTCCGACGCTCAGTTTCTTGTTGGCAACCGCGCTTTCAAGGACATGCTGTCCTACAAGTGTGCGGACTACCAGTGTTGTGTAACCGTCGGGACTTCCTACCGAGCCGGCTGAGATATCGGCTTTAAGGGCGGTAAAGTCCGTACATACTTCACATCCCGGGCGGACGGTATCCTGAAGCTCGTTAAGGGGAATGACATACTCTGTCCCATCATCGAGTGTAATTTCAAGTTTGCCTTTTACATCAATGCGGCAGACTTTCATAGGCTCGA
>JAUPKU010000064.1 GCA_030837285.1 Thermoproteota archaeon
AATTCACATTGAACATTTCGAAAATATATTGCCAATAGTGATATGGTCAAGCACGCATTAGTGACATTCCAGTCGTTAGCTGCTTATTTAAAGAAAAAAGGGGAGAATGGAGTTCAGCCCTTTGTTTCGTGAGCTGCGCCTCCAAGTCTGAGGATGGATATGTGGGAGAAATCACTATCCTTTGTAGCCCCGTGCCAATGGCGCTCCCCAGCAGGTATGAAGGCAAACATTCCAATAGTAAATGGAACTTCCTGTTTCTCATCAGCCACAATTCCCTCCCCACTTAGCACATAAAGGACCTGGTCGCAGGGATGAGTGTGGAAGATATTTCTAACACCTTTTGGAAAACTCACAATGGAAATGGAAAAGTCCTTCGAACCCGTTTCTTCACCAACTAGAGCCTTCGAATGAATGGTACTTGTGAAAATTCCGCCAGACCTCGAAACCACAGGAACATCCTTAATCTTCATAACTTTCATAAAGTCTCCCTCATGAATACAATACAGCTGATTCATCATTATTAAACTTAAAAAAACTAACTATTTCCTAACTTCTATGGTTAAAAAAGCTTCCTCGTCATACAAAACCAAAAAAGCCTCTTCATTTCAATATGTTTCTTGGTGATGAAAAAGATTGATCTCTCTTAGGGCTATTGCCCCCTCTTTAACCCGCGTTACCATAGCAGCTGCTGTCGGCGCAGCCTTGCATATAGGCCAGGGTGATTCTAATCTCGTTGACCAGACAGCCGTAGACTTCGCTAGAGCTGTCATGAACCAGATGGAAGTTGATGGGGAAGTCATATCCTGCGAGGGAGCAAAAGACAATGCGCCCGCCTTCCTCAAGAGAGAAAAAGTCGGTACAGGCATAGGACCCAAACTCGACTTTGTCATCGACCCTGTAGATGGCACAACAGCCACCTCAAAAGGCGGCAAAGATGTCATCTCAGCCCTAGCTTGCGGGCCTAGAGGTAGCCTCCAGATTCTCCCCGACGACGGCTACTACTATAAGATTGCGACAGGACCAGAGGCTAAGGGAAGAATCACAATGGACATGCCTCTAGAAGCCATTGTTCAGATAATCTCAGCTTGCAAGAATAAGCCCGCGGAGAATCTTACTGTCATACTTCTTGATCGACCCAGACACGAAGACATCCTCAAACGATTAAGACGACTTGGCGTGAGAATCATACTCATCCCCGACGGAGACATCGCGGGAGTCGTTGCCCCATGCCTCCCAGAGACGGGTGTAGACCTCCTCTTAGGCGCAGGAGCAGGCCCAGAAGCCACTATAGGGGCAACAGCGGTTAAGTGCCTCGGAGGAAACATGTTCGTGAAAGTCTATCAAGACAAGAACGATAGGCCTAACCGCCTCCAACGTCTCAGAGATGAAGGCGTAGATGTGGAAAAAGTCTACACTCAAAACGACCTTGCCAAAGGTGACACACTAGTCTTCGCAGCTTCAGGCGTCACAAAGGGAGAACTCATCGACGGCGTTAAATTCACCCACGAAGGAGCAACAGTCAATTCAATATGCACCCGACTACCAAGCGGAACAATAGAAAAAACAATGAGCTACCTCCGCTTCAAAGGCCACCCAGTCTACGAGCACCTAACCTAATATGACTACTCCAAATTTTTATCCTCAAACCCAAAACGGTAGTACTAAGCTGATAAAGAAACCTTATGGCTGTTCTAAAACTTTTTTCGAGTCTATTTTTCACATTATCTCTTCCACGAATCTCACATAAATATGCCATTGTAATTTACATTCTTCAAGTCATTAATAGAAAAACGCGCACGATTTTGTTGAAACAAAATTCCGTGTATTCGAGAACGAAACAAGTTAAGAAATTGTAACAAAGCTATTTCTCCGATGACTTGGAAAGTTCTTTTTTTCTTTTCTCAGTAAAGTAATAAGTGGTATCACAATAATCGTCTCCTTGCATCAAAGTCTTTGTTCGTTTTAACCTGATGCCAGAAAGATAAGCAGGGGTTGTTACAAAATCTGGTTGACAGATCATGGTGTAACCTAGATCAGCTGCGCCTATATCTCTGAATACTTTCGCTAGCAGACATTCAGTCGTATGGAATTCTATCTCTGTTGGAGTGTCCTTGTGATACGCTATCGTGAATAGATGAGAAGCGAAATAAGACTCATGCATTTCTTTCATAAATACCTTGAAATCATCAAAACTATCTATAGCCTTTCCATTCAATTGTTTCTTCATGAGTTCTAAGTCAGCTTTTCTCTCTTGCCTTGCCAATTATCTTAAGAGCTTTATCTTTTCCAAGAGTTTTTTCAAGCTCTCTCGAAAGTTGTATGATTCCATCAAAACAAGCATGCAAATATTGTTCTTAGGTTATTTCCATTTTACTCTGGAATTTATGTTCTTTACTATGTTTCATTTTTAATTCTCGTCGACTCAAAAGCATATTGCCAGCATAAGTAATTTCCACAATATTCTCAAAAGTAGTTTTAAGTTTGAGATTAAAATGATTTGGGTTTAGAGTTGAAATTTTTGTTAATCAAACTATCTCCAGAAATTTTGATAGAAGCATCTTTTACTGTTCTAGCGCTCCATCCTCTCTTAGTTTCTAAAATAGAATAATATTTGTTATCTAAGAGTCAGAATTTATACAATAGACTGAAAAAAAATACTAGCTCTTTAGAATCTATTCTTAGACCAATTCAACACTAACCAATGAGCTGGTTGAAATAAAGCATTCCGGTTGTGCCGTCTCTGCTACAGAACACTTGTGAGATAATCTATCAAAGCAATATCTTAATCCAATAATGCTTAAACCGCAGAAGAGAAAGATACAAGAACACACATGAAGGATTAGCTATGATTTGGAAGAAAGAAAAAAAGCCAGAGCTGCCAACAGAGACTCTAGATCAGGAAGAATACTACATCGCCAACCCAAGCGAATTGACCAACCTGAATGACGTAAACATAAAGTTTGAGGGAACTCTCTCAGAGAAGCCAGTAATTGAGTACTACGCAACAGGATGGCCATGGAGCATAAGCTCACGCATCATAGAAGAAGACCATGGACATCGGACAATTCTCAAGGTAGACAGCATCAATGTCTACTGCAGAGG
>JAUPKU010000065.1 GCA_030837285.1 Thermoproteota archaeon
AGACGATCTCAAAGCATGGTTTACTGCATTCAAAGAAAAAATTATACCCTACTTCAATCAATAGACAGAAAACTCAATAATCCAATATAGTGTAACTAGAAACATTTTTCCTACATTTTTTTGATTAATTTAATTTTCCCTCTCAAAGTTCAAGTGACAGAATAGTTGAGAAAGAAAAAGACAGTCTAGCGCGCATGCGTGTTCCTAAATTCATTTGTTGAATGATGGTCGGACTGTCCAAGCTCTTCTGAGGGTAATTTCCATGCCTTCACGTATACCAGTAAACAGAAGTAATGTAAAAAAAGGAGAGTAATGAGTATAACGGCGTTTTTAGGAACAGCCATGCGCGCTATTCAGCCTAATTCTATCCCCCAATGCAGAGCTATATTTGATATTGAAATTAAGCCTCCTTGGCAAATATAATTATTATTTTCTAAGAAAGTTGAATGATGCCTGAACCAGAATTGATTATTGATATTGAAAAAACACGTCGTAAAGAGGATAGTAAACGTGCGTTAGTTGAGTTTACCAATATTTACATGAAAAGAATTGCAGAGAACAACAGGAGAAAGGAGATGGAAAATCTAAATTTAGTCAAAGATTTTGTTCAGTTGTAATTATAACATGCGCTACTGTATTAAATCGACAATAATATACTGCACTTTCTTAGATTTCTGTGGCTTTATACCATTTTTGTCTATAACAAACTTCACATTCTAAAAGATAGTGTATCTCTCCATTTCTATCACGATTCGTTCCTCTCCAAGAATGGTTTGTTTCCTCTCCGCATTGGTTGCAATTGATTCTCTTGTTGAACAAATCGCTTTAAACTTTCCTTTTCGTAATCAATCTAGTAATACTTCAAACAATCATACCTAATATAAGTATGATTAGACAAACTTATCCTAGTTTCTACTACAAGAACATATTATTACGCAAAACCTGCTTTTAGAATTGTGTTGATGACATTTTACAATCACAAAAATATATCTTGAGCTGCTCTATTCACATGGAGCAATAATAGACTATGACTTGGATAATTAATAAAAAGAAAGATTCAGAGTTTATTTCTTCTTCAGAGTGTCTTTAATAACTTCAAGGAGAGTGAGAGGATGTACAGGCTTTAGCAGGTAGGCACATCCTCTTTTTAATGCTTCAGCCTCATCTGCTTTAGAGGATAGCCCCGATATGAATACCTTAGCCATAGTCAGCCCTTCTTCATCCATTCTTTTCGCCAATTCTAAGCCATTACCGTCTGGAAGGCTAATATCGATAAGAGCGATGTCGAAGCACTCAGACCTCGCTATTCTAAGGGCTTCTTCGCAACTTTCAGCAACTTTGACATCATAGCCTGCCTTCAGGAAGATAAGTCTAAAAATGTCTACAATAGACTTCTCATCATCTATGACTAAGATTTTGCTAGTCAAATATTCAATCTCTTCTTAACTAAATTCTCATAGAAGTCGAGTCTTCGCGTCTCAAAACGAGAAAATCTCAACTACTATCTAAAAGCAAACATTCTAGCTGTTTCCAGTTCCAAGTATTTAGCTGGATATAATGTTTGCTAAAATGACTAATCAATCTCTATATACTCGCTAATTTTAACACTAATTTGTTTTTTCATTTTAACCCTTCAAAGAATCAACCCATTCACAGAGGAAACCTTTACAGAACACGCGCGTTTCCAATCGTTTAAGGTTTCTCATGTTCAGATTAAAAAAAAGATAAGATTAGATACAAAATTGAGTTTGTGTTACTGTAACTCTACAACAATCCATCGATGCTAAATCTTATTTTTTTACCATTGAACAAAAACAGTCTCAATTTATTAAGTCAGCAAATAATCTTTCTGTTGAGATTTCCTATGATGCAACAACTTCGGTTGGTTTATGGCTTGATACTTTTCGCAATAGTATTCATCCCTTTCGGAGTTTATCATTCCCGCTCAGAGCCATACATCATAGGCAGCCTCTGGGGTTATAATCTGCCGATTGGGTATGTCGGGCTTGTGTCAGGTTTGCTGGTGATTCTTTATCAGAAAATTGATTTTCTAAAAGATTTGAAATTTGGGTCTATGATGATAGTTATCGGATTTTTCTTACTTCTTTCTTTTCTTTTTTCGCCAAAGGATTTTTTTGTAAACCTACTCAGTGGGACAAGTTTTAGTTCGGGTCAAATTGATATTGATTTTCCAGTTGGAAATTCTGTTGTTTGGGGATTATCATTGTTTAGCATTATTTCAGGTTTGTTTCTGAAAACAAAGCGGTTATATGCATAAACCCGCAATCGCGTAGAGCAAGTGTTGATGCCGAAAAAGAAAGGCAGTCTATTCTAACAAAATCCCGATCGATCATAACCATAAAGTGTATGTTAGAACTTTTCCAATATTTCTTCTAGTTATTTTAGGTAGCACAGGCTAGATTACTCAAAACATTTCTTCTTTGTACATTATTATCAATTTTTATCATGCTTAAAATCTAAACGTAAATGGATAAAAATTATCATTAGCCTATTCAATGCTGGAGGATACTAGAAAACTCCTGAAGCTAATCTATCTGAAGAAGGTGTTAAATGAATTGAATACAAGGGACGAGATTTCCTATTTTTTATTAGAAATATCGTTTTTTCTTCTAGAAATTTATATTGGATGTTCCATTATTTCAAGCGAAGTCTAATGGTGAAATAAAAATGCTTGTTGAAATAATAAATATCATTGCTGGATTAGTGTTGGCCATGGGTATTTTACCCAGTATCCCTGCCATTGGAAAGGATTTGGAAAAAATTGCCAGATGGTTAGGTGGATTTCAAACACTCATCGGAGTAATCGCGATAATAATTGGAGTTTTGAACTTTGGATTGCAGGGAATAGTGGCAATCATAGCTGGATTGGTACTGGTTATGGGCATTCTTCCAAACATACCTGTGATCGGAAAAGACTTGCTAAAAGTCGCCAAATGGCTAGGAGGATTCCAGACAATAATTGGTGTAATAGCTATAATAATTGGAATCTGGGGACTCCTTTAATCCCAATTTTTCTTTTAAATTTTTATAGTATGATCTAAAGTTTCATAATTTAGTATGCGCTATTCTCATTCTATTCATGATTACTTGGGTACAAACGTTGATTTAGAAATTAACGTGGGAAAAATGGTATGTCTAATTGTATTTAGGGAGGAAATGAACTTTGGTATCACGCTTATGTTATCGCTGTATCACCCTATTTCATCCAATTGTATAAAGAATAACTTCATCTTTCTGGGTTTTTGAAGTGTAAATGTTATAAAATCATATTGTTGAAACCAGCATTCTAGAGTGTTGTGCCCTCATGTTAACTGGCTTTCCATGCGTAAATCCCATGCATGTCTCATCTTCCATTGGAATATGGAGAGAGCTAAAAACAATGCTGTTACAGGTGGCATGGTCGAGTCATGAGGGCAAACCCAAATTCTTGCACATACGACAGATTTAAAATATGCTGTTATTGTTTTTAACGTGCGCGCTCAGAGCACGAATATCTAGTATGCTAGCTGATTCGTCCGAGAAGTCGTAAGGAATTGAATGGCCACTATAAGTGTGTTGCTCTCATTGCCTAAACCTACTGCAACAGCTATTGGAGTAGCAAGAGTCAATGCACAGGGACAGGAGATGGCAAGCACGGCTGCTGTGGATATTAGATTGCCAGTAGCTAGCTGGATGATGACAATTACTGAAAGGATTATTGGTGCAAACCATCGTGCGAGCCTGTCTGCGAGCCTATCCACAGGCGGCTTTCTGAGCTGAGCTTCCTCAACTTGTTTAATAATATGTGTAAAGACTGTGTCGCTGGACTTTTTTACTACGCGGATGTCGAGTGTTCCATTCTCTAATAGGGTATTTGCGTAGACAAAGGTTCCAACGACTTACTCCGAAGAAATCTACTCACCAGTGATTATCGCTTGATATGACATTGTAAAGGATGCTTTGAATCTATAGATCTTACTACAGGTTTTGAATTCATAAGATATTTATTATGTAAATCTGACGTGATAACTCATAGAGTTAATATTATGAGGCATTAAAAATGGATACGACAGGATCAGCGTGTACAGAAGATCTGATACAATCTGACCAAGAACTAACAGAATTAGGAAAAAGTTTTCAAAAATCGATAGAATATCTGACCAATGAAAAAGTAGAAAATTTTGAGCCTTCTATAGGTAAGTTGCAGTGTAAAGAATCAGCTTTAGAAGATTCATCGAAAGAAATGTTAGAAAAGGCTCGTCAAGAGTTTGCTGGTTTGGAAACTGTCAGTATAATTTCTCTAAATCATGATGAGCTTGTGGGATATTTTACTCAATATTCGTTGTTAAAGGATCTTATTGGGTCTCTTGATGATTTTTTGATAAAATATCATAAGTTGAAGTAGGTTGGCGTGTGGTGAGAATGGATAAAGTTTGTGTATTAGGTATAGGGAACATAGGTTTACCTGTAGCAAAACACATTTCTAAGCATTATCCTGTTATCAGTTATGATATCAGCCAGAAGGTCGTAGACAGAGCGGTCAATAATGGTTTATGAGCTACAACTCAGCGTGTAAACGATTACATATATGTTAGAACTGTTAACACTTGGTTCCGAGATAATAAGCCCGATATGAGTGCCATTGATGAGTGCTGTCAGAAAATCTCCAATAAAAAATCAGATGCACGCTAATCGACAAACAGAAGAGGTCTCCCTTAGGTAAAAATCATCATGAAGAGAAAGAAGAAAAACACTTTAAATCTTATAGAACGGATCTTTGAGGAAGAAGGGGAAACTAAATTTTAAGTCTATTGATCGATCCAAATAAATTGTTAAAATGAAATTGTAAAAAGGTTTTTTGGTGTGTTGCAAATTTAATCTTTTAATCCATAAATGTGGCTTTTATTGAGGTAATTTAAGTCTAGTACACCATTCTGATATTTTATTTTCAGCGTCTACCTTGTTCTTAGCTGGATTTGGCACTACAAGATGTTCGGTGGATTCACTCTTAGGAATAATCATTTTCATTTCTTCAATGACTTTTTCGCCACTTTCTAAACCATCAGTTATACAGAAAGTCGCTACCTTTTTTCCCGTCAAGTCATATTTGCTTAGGTATGTTCTTATTGCTGGTGATGGTTTAGAGGCCCAATTGGGAGTGCCAACGATGATTAGATCATATTCGCTTGGCTTCTTGTTTGTTTCAGCTATCTCGGTTTGACTGCGGCTCATAGCATCTTTGCCAGCTGATAACCAGCCAATTGGTCCGCTTCTGTTCTTTTTGTCTATGACTTCTTCAATATCGGCTCCGAGTTCCTGAGCTATTTTTTCAGCAACAAATTTTGTGTTTCCTGTTCTCGTATAGTAGATGACTAAAGCCTTCATTTACCTTTCCTCTAATTAGGATTTCATTTAATTGTTGCTTAAATAATTTGTTT
>JAUPKU010000066.1 GCA_030837285.1 Thermoproteota archaeon
TGAGGCTTTATGGGCAAGCGACAAGTACAACTTGGAAAGCTACGTAGTCACACAACCCCGCTACAATCTATTCCAACGAGAAATTGAGCGGGAAATAATTCCACTTTGCCTAGATCAGGAGATCGGAATTGTATCTTACAGCCCCTTAGCCGGTGGAGTGTTAACGGGGAAATACAAGTCAGGCAGTCCACCACCATCGGGAAGTCGAGGAGAAATCAGTCCAGAGTGGATTAAGACCCATGGCTTCCACTGGGAAGACCCCCGAAATCTTAGTACTCTTAAAGGGCTAGAAGACTTGTCTAAAGAACTTGGCATCTCGATGGCTCAAACAGCTCTAGCCTGGCTAAAAGCACAACCAGCATTAACCGCACCTATAATCGCTGCGTCAAACTTGAAACAATTAGAAGAGAACTTAGCCGTTACCAAGATCAACCTTAAGAAAGAAGACTTGGACAGAATCGACCAGATAACAACCGCGATGGGACCCTACTTCACATAACAATGACAAGACTAAAAGCGCATACACCCGATTAGCGCGCACTAGTCTCTCGACATAGACCCACCTTTCCATTTTCTAAAGTCTTTAAGAAGATGTGGGCAACATATTCGCTATGGTATCCCTGAGTGAAGCAAAGAAACGAAACAAGGAATGCGTAGAACAGATCCTGAAAGAATGCGAATATGAAATAAAATCCGCAATGTCTCAAGAGACGTTCAACCCAATTGGTGTATATGATGAGGCAAATGTCATAGATGGAACCGTTGTGGACTTTTGTGTGATATGTGAGTGTCCGTCTACTGACTTTAGAGAATTGAAAGGTAGAAGCTCACCGAAAATAAGTGTTAATGAAAAGCTAGGCAGGTTAAAAAAATTGAACCGCCTACTTAAGAAATGCTTTGGAGACAATGCTCCTGCTTTGAAAGCGCACGCTAACTAATTCTTGTCCTCTGATAAATTACTATGCTCATTTAAAAAACCTAAGGAAGTATTCTCATACATGGATTGGTAGCCCGGAGGCCACTGTATTCAAGATTATGAAAACCGATTTATTGATCTCCAATTTTAAGGAGAATATCAGCCAGCTCTTTTGGATGGGTAAGCTGGGCTTCATGACCAGCGGTTAAGGTGTATACCTTCCATCCGAGTTCTCTCGACCGGTTGGCAAAGGCCGCTGTCCAAGGCGCGACAAGACCCAGTGTGCAGTGGATGTAGGAACGAGGAATAGCTGCACTTTCGGGTGTCCCCGCAGGAGGCGGATCTTCATACGTGCTTAATGGATGGGGATAGGAACAAGTAACAGTTATTTATAAAGATAAACAGCGATGATGGCTAGTGTAATTAATACTATAAATATGCTCCAAAATAAAGGTGTATCATATTTATTTTTCTTTTCAGTTTTCTCTTTTGTAGAGAGCGAAGCAATGAAACTAACATAAATAAGAATGTAAATGATAATGTCTCTCGATAGCATATCTGAGGAAATCAATAACACATTTTAAGGACTATCACCAAACTGATTAAACAAATTCCTGTAACAATAGATACGATTGTTTGATTATTCAGTTTTATAAACCAACCCTTTATGACAATATAATTTCGGAAAAACTTACTTAAGGTTTTAGACTCCTATTTTCCACGTCCACATTTAACCCAAGGACTATTTAATTAGCACCCGCTGAAGATTCAGTTCCTTAAGTTTTCTATTCATTTCTCTATTTCATTTTTTATATGTCCAATAACTGCTATTTCTCCTCATCGCGTCCTTTAACTAGCAGGTGTTATACGAATAGACTAATAAAACAAAAGATATGGATTAGAGAGGGGATTGACGTGATAACATCATTTGATCATGTGGCAATTACAGTGAAAGATTTTGAAAAGACAATTGACTGGTACATAAAGAATCTGGGATTCTCGATACAAAGAAGTTCGGAGAATAAGGAACGAGGAACAAAGATGGCTTTTCTAGAGACCAGAGGAAAAGTCATGTTAGAGATTTTCGGATTCATTGATCCGAATAAAGTTGTTGAAGGACCGATATTGAAAAATGAAGAAACGGGAATGAAGCACATAGCCTTTAACGTTGAAAAGTTGGATGAACTCTGTCAAAAGCTGAAAAATGCTGGAGTTGAATTTGTTTCGTTGTCTCCTACTAGTATGCGAATTAAAGATCTAAATGGTATACTCATAGAATTACGTGGTACTCAGTAGAATCGTATGCACTAGTTGCCTTCAGAACTTCCATTCAATCTATTATTTTCCCATCCAACCACAGCTAGTGCTTCTCTATTTTTGCCATCTTCTATTTATCATAACGCACGCTACTTTGCCCATATGTTTATATGAGCGTATCGATGTGGGAAAGTCATTCTTTAGATCTTGTTTATGGATAAGTCTGACTGAAGTGAAGGAAAAGTAAATGGAAAGCAAAAGCATGAAGTCCAAAGAGGCTGGTCTCGTAGACCCCTTAGATGTTGGGCGTCTAAGGATAAGGAACAGGATAGTTTTTCCCGCCTATTTCTCTAGAACAGCGAGTGAAAAGGGAGAGGTTACACCGCAGATGATTGAACGTTATTCCGCATTGGCAGAGGGGGCTGGTCTTATAGTTGTTGAGCAGGCTTTTGTTTCACAGGATGGACGCTCTAATCAGAACCAGCTGGATATGTCGAGAGATGACAAGATTGAGGGCTTGAGGAAGCTTACGGATGCTATCCATGGAAAAGGAGCAAAAGCTATTGTGCAGTTGAATCATGCGGGAAGACACACGACCAGCCAAGTCACTGGTCAACAGATACTGGCGCCGTCCCCGATATCAGAGAAGGAAGACGCGGAGATTCCGAGAGAAGTCTCACAAGAGGATATGTGGCGAATCGGTGACGCTTTTTCTGATGCGGCTGCCAGGTCTCTAAGGGCGGGTTTCGACTCCGTTGAGGTCCACTGCGCTCACTGGTACTTGCTCAGCCAGTTCTTATCCCCTCTCAGCAACAGAAGGACGGATGAGTATGGCGGTTCTATAGATAACAGGATGCGTTTCCCCCTTGAAGTTGTGAGAAAGGTTGTCAAAGCTATCCCAGACACTCGGGTTTTCTGTAGGCTCGGTGCCACTGACATGCTCGATGGGGGCCTTACGCTTGAGGACGGTTTGAAAGTCGCAGAAGGACTAGAGGCGGCCGGCATCTCCGTGATCGATGTGAGTGCGGGGTTGGGTGGGATTCAACCATTGGATCCTAATGCTAGAGTGCAGGGCTTCTTTGTTCCATACGCGACCGCTGTTAAGAAGGTAGTTAAGATTAATGTGATAGGGGTTGGCGGAATCAAGGATCCCCTCTTTGCGGATTCGCTTGTGAAGGAAGGGAGAACAGACCTAGTCGCGGTTGGAAGAGCTTTCAATGCAAACCCCAACTGGGCGAAGGAGGCAATTTCTATTCTGACAAAGCCCAGACCCTAGTCCTAATCTGAATCTCACCGTTTCTTCAGTAGATAGTTTCAGTCATAAGAAGAAAATCAAGCAAAGGGATTCATAATACAAGCTCTCAGTGATGTCTTATGAAACTTTAAATAATTAAGATAGTAATTAGTCTTATGAACTCTGAACTTTTTTTGGTTCCCGAAAATTGCTTTCTTCATTATTTTCAATTCGAATCATCTGGTAGTGTGAGAACATTATGGAGAAGATAAGACAAATTGTAGAAAATCAAAACAGATGGAGGAGAAAAGAGTGCATAAACATGATCGCTTCTGAGAGCGTCATGTCTCCTCTGGCAGAATCATACAGCAAGAGTGATTTTGAAGGAAGATATAATGAACATACCGGTCAAGACATTCATTATAAAGGTACGAAATACTCCTACGAAATAGAAGAACTATGCAATGATCTTTTCAGAAAGAAATTTGACACGAAATTTGCTGATGTAAGACCTATTTCCGGAGCCATGGCTAACCAAGCTGTCTATACGGCCTTTACAAAGCCAGCTGACATAATAGTCTGTCTTGGAATCCCGAATGGAGCCCATGCCAGCCATACTTCTAGCGGACTCGCAGGCGCAATGGGGCTAAAGAGCGTTGACATGTACTTTGACAGGGAAAAAATGAACATAAACCCGGAAAAGACAATAGAACTAATTGAAAGGGTACATCCAAAACTGGTTATGTTCGGTGCTTCGATGTTCTTGTTTCCTGAACCAGTTGAAAAA
>JAUPKU010000067.1 GCA_030837285.1 Thermoproteota archaeon
CAGAAGAACTACCCGTGGGCCAAGTCAGTCGTTGTCTGTATTCGGCGCATGGGAAAATACCGCATACCCAAGCATCTGCAGGGCCTGATCGGCAAATCCTACCTGACGGACAGTCGCAGAGACACCCAGTCAAAAGATTACCAAGACAGCATCAAGTTCGAGACCTATCTTAAGGAACAGGGTTTACAAACTGCGGTGAATAGAGATCGGGGCATAACTGGTCTCAGGTGGGCAGCCTACAAGGCTGGTCTAGGTTTGATTCGAAAGAACAACTTCTTCTACACGGCAAACGGATCATGGATCCATTTGGAAGCTTGGCTCATCAACAAAGAGCTGGAGCTCATCGAGCATAGTACCCTAAAGGAGTGTCCAGCATCGTGCGACTTATGCATGAAGGCATGTCCAACCAAATCATTGTCAGAGCCCTATTTGATGAATAGGAACACTTGTGTGGCCTGTCTGACCTCGTTTGAGGGGTTGGATTTAATTAACGAAAAGAATAATCATTTGATGGGTGCTTGGATTTATGGCTGCGACGTCTGCCAGGATGCATGTCCATTTAACCAGACTACTCGGTCAGATGAAGATGAATTCCCCAACCTTAAGGAGTTGGTTGATCATATTTCGTTGGAAAAAATCATTGAAATGGACTATGATTATTTGCGGAATGTCATACAACCCAGATTCTGGTACATTCCACTAGAGAAGGTTTGGAAGTGGAAGATGAATGCACTCAATGCTATGCTCAATACATACAAGAGCGGTTATGAGAAGTATATTGACCTCGCATGTAATGACGAGAATGAGCATGTGAGGCGAATGGCGCAATGGGTAAAAATGAAAACAGCGCACACTTAGTGGACTCGCACACATTCGTTTAACATGTATGCATGTTGTAATTGGTATAGACTGAGAGAGGACTAATTGGCGTACAAGAGATGAATAATTAGATTTTGGAGAAACCTAAAGGAGAGCCTCCTAGAAAAAGCCTCTTTGCTTTCTCTAAGTAACTTCGATAAGTCGTTGGGATAGAAGTTCAAGAGTTATGATAAATTTAAATCTAGAAGTGAAATAAATAGTCATGAAATTAAGCCAATAAATTAAAATAGGCATAAATTCAACTTATTTTGGCAAAAGGGTTGATTGGTGGGGGCGGGAAGATTTGAACTCCCGACATTCGGGTATCACCGCTCCAGAACATCTTCATCCCTCCTGGAGGTCAGTACGCCCAATCAGGTTTCTGTTCAGGGCTCTGGAGCCCGACTTTGTGCTGGGAGACCATCGTTTGTTCTCCCAGAGTCATACCTAGCTAGACCACGCCCCCACAAAACATGATTCTACACTACCAGTCTTATATATGAATTCCCTTCTAGGCTCTAATTCACAATTCGCCATCTCTTAATTCTAAAACGTTCACGCTCGAGAAGTGTTGCATCAATATAAATGAAGAATTGCCATCCGGATGACAGATAGCCTATTAATATCTAAAATCGAATTCCAGCAATGCTCATAAAAAAGCAAGATAAAGCAGCTTGGCGGAAATAGTATTCTGGTTATTAGCTTTCTACCCTTTTCTAAATCAAGGAAGTCTCTAACAGACTGATCAAAATGATAACTGAGGAAGCCAATAAGCAGAAAGAGAATGTCATAGACGCCCTGACCCGGCTAATTACAATCTACTAACATGGTCAAATGTCTAAATAGGATTTACAGCAATTCTCTTTAGATTGATTCTGATAAAGCGAATGCGTACTCTGTCTGCAGCTTTGCGCTCTAATCTTTCTACGTCTTATGCGGATTTGCGGATGAGTTTGCCCTTCTCACTGCTCGTATCGACTTTATGCTTATTCATTGTCTCAACTAGACGCATAAAGGTCTTCTCATTGTTCAGCTTTCCCTTGATGTCAGGCAGAGTTACCACTTTAATTGATTGATTTGGTTTTGGTACCAGACTTAGTCCATCTTTGGTTCCGGTCTTTACCACAGCAAAAGAGAGAATATTACCTTGCTCATCATGAAGAACTTGAATTTTCATCCCATCTCCCTCAACATTTTTATCTCGAACTCATGCCCTTATCCATGAAGTGAAAACTCCATAATTGAGTTCAGAGCTACCTGTATTTCGAACTGTGAAGAAGATGCGCCTGCTTCCGTCGGGCGCTGCTTCAGACTCCACGTTCGTGACAATCAGCTTTCTATTCTGGCCTCCAGACCAACTGAAAGGATGCGCCGAAATCTCAACGACATCACCCCAACTGAACCCCCACAGTACCCAATTCTCTTCCGCTCCTGGCGAGAGAAAGTTCACAGAAGTTCCACTTGGTCCGTAAATTACTGTTGGCATAATAATCATTTAATATAGTGACCACGCTGGTTCTTAAGAACTTGTGATTGTAAACCTGCAACAACAAACATTAACCTTTCTCATATCGCTCGATTCTGAGAGGATAAAAAGCATCCGTTCTCTCTAAAAGTACCTGAAAACATGAAAGAGAGACCAGTATTAAATTTTTAATCCCCTAAACCCACTCTCCACCACGGTAACTTCTCCTCTTCAACACTCTCCCACTCACTCTCTCTCCAAACACACACGCACACACAAAAAGACACATGCAATAAGGGGTTGGTGAGTTCTCAAGAAAGGAGCCTTTTGATCATGAGTGCACCTAGTTTAATGATTTGTTCTTCCTGAGTTATGTAGAATAGTTCAGGTTGCTCAATTTTTAGCTTGATGAGATTGTCCTCAATCATTTTCTTTATTGATTCTTCGCTGGCGCGTAGTATCTAATCGTAGAGTGATTTCCTCTCTTCTATGGACTTGAGATTGTCTAGCTGAAGTTTTGTCGTCTCCTTAAGCTTCTCCACTTGGATTTCTAGTTCCTTCTTGGATCTCTACAGGGCTCTGAAATCATCTTCTGTTTCTCTTCTAATAGTTTGGCAATAAAACTCCATGAATGGGATATTGCAGTGCGCGGTAAAAAAGAAGGAAGAAGAAACTATAAGATTTAAGGGATACTGTCGGCGACCCATCCTATGTCCAGTTGCTCAAGGGTCGTCTTAGTCGGCACACCCGTCTCCTTATTCCAGCCCATCATTTCATAATAAATGTGTATTGCGTCTCTAAACTTATTAGGATCAACAGCCGTGCTCGATAGAGGACCTGATGTAGCTGGGCTGAAGAACCTCGGAGGCAACCAATCATCCTCCGCCACGAAGCCTTCCCTAATGTTGTACACGCGCGCCATAGCTAAAGACCTCTTTCCCACATTCAACAACTCTACCAGTGACGTGTCCCAATCAGTTACTGCATTAACAATATTTACCAAGTCCGTAGGTGAAGTCTTAGGCTGGAACAAGTAGAACATGCAGACGCCAAACGAGTTCAACGCAGCCTGCAGACACTGCTGATAAATCAACGCCTGAACCTTTCTAGGCCCCAAGTCTTCCAGCTTCAGAGGTTCCAACACCCCAAACGGCATGAGAACACTAAGCCCACCATAATTAACAATCGATGTATCGTGAAGGTTGTGACAGTGATCCGCCCCAGTCGGTGAAACAGCGTAGCCGACACCCAAAACTCTCTTCAACCTTGGCTCATGCATTGGAACCTCCTGCCCTTTTACCTGAACCGCGTACTTCAAGGCGTCTCCTCCAAACTTCTGCGCAGCCCGCTTCGTCCCTTCAGCCAGAACATTCCCGATGCCCTCACGCCTACCAATCATCTCAACCATTCTTACCATCGCCTCCCCATTCCCAAAATGCAGATCAATACCGCCTGTATCGTCCCTACTTATGATGCCATGTTCGAAGCTCTCCATGGCAAAAGCAATCGTCGCTCCAGTCTCAATCGTGTCCAAACTATACCTATTGCACAACTCGTTACCTTTGAAGATCGCCTTCTCATCCTCTACACCACATTCGCTACCCAGAGAAACCTCAGTCTCATACTCCGGACCACCATACCTCGAATCAACCACCCATGGCTCACTGATCTTCACCATCTTCTTACATCGCACAGGACATGCATAACAACCCTCCATTCCGATCAGTTCACCCTGTTCCTTCCAATACATCGAAGAAATTCTCTTCGGACTCGGAAAATTGCCATCTCTGAAGTTGCGCGTGGGAAGGTTGCCCTCCTGAACACCAGATGTAACGTCTCCGCCAGTACCCCACAGATGCAACTGACTAGGAAACTCCTGCAGATTCTTGGCAAACTCCTGAGCGTAACCCCTCAACCTATCCGGATCCGCAATCTCCGAAGCACGAGAACTAGAAGTAGCAACAGCCTTTAGCCTCTTACTCCCCATAACCGCGCCCAACCCCGTCCGACCATATGCGTCCTTTTCACCATCCATGACACATGATATTCGAACGAGGTTTTCACCGCCAGGCCCTATCATCGCTGCCCTGGCGGTTAGGCTGTTTTGTTCTTGCCTAATCTTATCAATAGTACTGCCGGTGTCCAAGCCCCAGAGACTTCCCGCATCCCTTATCTCCAGCCCGCCATCGTGCACCCACAGGTAAACAGGCTTCTCAGAAGCCCCCTCAACTACTATACAGTCACAGCTCGTGTGCTTCAGTATCGAACTGAAGAAGCCTCCTCCTTCAGCAGCACCAAACCCATTAGTCAACGGAGACTTAGCACCTATAGCACCTCTTGCACAGCACCCCATCGGAATCCCTGTCACCACACCAGGCGCGAATATCAACTTGTTGTCTGAACTAAGAGGATTCACACCAGCCGCAGTCTCTTTCAGCAGATAATAAGCGATGAAACCCCATCCGCCCATATACCTGCGGTAGAACATTGGATCAGTATTTTCCTCCGATACAGTCTGCCTGTTCAAGTTCACCCTAAAAATCCTACCTTTATGATCAAATGACAAATCAGGTCAAACCTCCAATCTATTTATACCGACTGTTCAATAATAATCTTCCCAAAGATATTTCAGCTAAACGACGCAGAAGGAAAGAAATTAAAAGCTAATTCCTTAGCATAAGCAATTGCATAATCTCTCAAAACTTTTCTACCTGTTAGTTAAGCATGCACTTATTTGTCAAATTAAAGCGCGCGCGTGTTTTTTTGTGTGTGAGCTGATCCCTTGGCGGGTCCATTGGAATTTGAACCGACTCTCTATATGGACGCTCACTGAAACCCTATCGCTATTTTGTTACACAAAGAATACCCTTAGAGTAATTTGCCTTATAAACAAAATATCCCCTGGGTAATTCACTCAAAACAGACACCACAGCGGGATATTGTAAAAAATTAAATTTTAACCAAAAATTAGGGATGACTTTTTTTATTTTTCATTCTCTTAGTTAGTAGTAGTATTACTGTTAAAACTGTTAATAGTAGAGTTACAGATATTACCGTTGGTAACTCGGGTATTGCAGCATTGTTAAGTCTATAGATGTTTCCGTCCAAAGCACAGATGTAAAGTTCATTGTTCTCGTCTACTCCGAAAGATGAAATGAGAAGGTTTGAGTCGATGATTAGCGTATTAGTGCTTTCTGCAGTCAACGCCCAGATTCTACCTGAGCTATAATCCCCGTAGATGTAATCGCCAGCTAATTCAGATAATGCTGAGCCATGGTATACATAGCCACCAATTACTGCAATTCCTAAAGCGTGGTTGTACTCGTATACTGGTAATTCAAGCCCTGTTTTATTGCATCCTGATGATGGATTGTAGCAGAGGGTGCCTTCCATTATATTCCAGCCATAGTTTTTACCTTTCTGGACAACATCTATTTCTTCTATTCGGTTCTGTCCGACATCGCCTACCCAAAGCTTGCTCGTTGCAGAATCAAAGCTAAAACGATAGGGATTTCGAAATCCATAAGCGTAAATCTCTTCTCTATAGCCTAACGTGTTACCTGCAAAAGGGTTGTCAGTGGGAATACCATAATTCTTCCCTGTAGAAGATGCATCCACATTTATGCGGAGGATTTTACCTAGGAGAGTAGAGCGATTCTGCCCATTGCCAAAAGGGTCACCTCCGCTTCCACCATCACCCATACCAATATAGAGGTAACCATCATATCCAAAGGCAATTTGTCCACCCTTATGGTTGGCGAAAGGCTGATTAATTTCCAATAATCTGAATTCACTTGATTCATTCGCTACATTAGGATTACCCCCAGTGATACTATACCTTGCAATAATTGTTCGAGTTGGGTTTGGTGTAACATAATCTATGTAGAAGTAGCCATTGTTAGCAAAATTAGGGTGAAAAGCCAGCCCTAACAAACCCTGTTCCCCGTTGAAAAGCACTTGATTAGAAATATCTAAAAAGACTATTGATGTGGCAGTGTTTACTGAGTTCTGAAAAACTCTTATGGCACCAGCTTGCTCTATAACAAAAAGCCTACTGGTACCATCATTTGCACTGTAGATTCCGACAGGTTGACTAAAAGCCAGTTGGGGAAAAGCAGCTTGAATTATGTAGTTGCCTTGGGCTTGACCTGAAGCCTTTCCGACAAATCCAAAGAGTAAAGTAACAATTATAATAGCTGCAATAATGAGTACAAAAGGGATGTATAACCTATCTTTCATACTTTATCAATACTAAAATAGAAGAGAAGAGACTCCAAGTTAAGAATATTGGATGGCGAGCACTATTATTTTCACTTTACCACAGCAGTTATGTTCTCACGTTTAGCACAGAGCATAACGATAAAATTGATCAAACACAGGCCATAGCGCTACCACATAGTCGATGTTTTGCGCGCGCTTATTGGCATTAAAACCATAAATTACCACTAAAGAGCGCGTGCTAGAGAAATTAGAGACTTGCTCATTTAATTCTTTCCCATATTATGTAGTTGATTTGTTGTTTGCCATTAACAATCATTGGAGATGTGCTTAGTATTAGCTTGTCTTCTTCAAATTTGTAGAACCGTTCCAGCTTTTCTCCCACCCAGTTTGGATAGAAGCTAACCTCTACTAGATGTGTGACCTTATCTTCGTCGACTTTGTATCTACCACAATATGAAAAGTAGGTGTCAGCCGCAGCTACTTTTTCTTCTGTACTGGCGCCGATCATGTCCATTGACATAATTCTTCGTCTATTTGAAGTCATAATTGAAACTGACATGTATCCATCATTACTATACATGATATAACCGATGGCATCTTTTCCGTATGGATATGTCACTTCGTTGTCTGACTGATATTCAACAGATACGAGCTTCCAAGTTCCAATAAATCTTTCGGACATAAGCTCCACTTTACTTGGAACAAAGTCTTCCTTCCTGAAAAAATTTGTGCTGTTAGCGTGCGCACACATGCATTCTAAAACTTGTTGTAGCTGACTAATTCCTCTATAGCTTTCTTTTTTCTTTGGTGTGATTGTTCAGCAGGATATCCAAAGGATACAAGAGCAACGATTTTTCTTTTGTCAGGGATTTTCAGTAGTTGTTTTATATCATCTTCTTTGAAGTCTCCTATCCAACATGATCCTATCCCTAAAGCCCATGCTGCGATAACCATATTCTGTAGGGAAATCGAAGTGTCAACAACCGCCCATTTTCCAGTAAGGATATCATGAGTATTTGCACACCCAACAATGGTGATTGCAGAATCTTGGATAAATCTGTTGAACATACCATTTGACAACTTTTTCTTAATTTCGTAATCGGTTATGACAATGAAATGGTATGGTTGCCTATTCGCTGCTGATGGAGCTTGCCTACCAGCTTCAAGAATCTTATCTAGCACATCCTTGGGAATTTCCCTCTTTTCATAACGTCTAATGCTTCTACGACTAAGCACAACATCAACAAGAGACAATAACCCTCACCCTATTAATGAGCGCGCGCGTCTCTATTTTTTTTTGTTTTTCTTTTTCTTAACAGGCTAACGTGGTATAATTTGTATCCGTATGCGCAAGATAATTTTGTGGAAATACGGAAGCTAGAAAAGCGCGTTAGCCTGTTAGGAGAGGTTGTCGTTCCCGTTGGGAGGGAAAATTAAATTTTATTTTTCTCTTTCTCATGTGAGTGTTTGTCTATTATTAGTATTAGAATAGAATTCTAGCATGGATATTCTTCTTTTTTTGTCTAAAACTTTAAGTTAGTTCATGCAAGTACTTTAGTAAGTGTAGTAACAGAAAACCTTCGCTTCAATAGTCCAAGTTGTTTAAGCGAGAATTTTTGTCAATTATTATTTTAGCTGTCCTTTTGTTGGCATTTATTCCATCAACCATTATTCCTAGTGCTTCGGCGGCTACGATATTCTAGAATGGAATTGAAACGGGCAACTTTACCAGCTGGAGTGGAAGAGGCACCTCAACAGGCGAAACAACTAGTGTTGTACACACGCGATCTCATCATGGCACCCATAGTGGACGATTCTATTCAAATGGCAATGTAAACTATGAGACTGCCTACTGCTACAAATCTGTAATGGCTTCAGATGAGATCTAGATTCGTTGCTACGTGTATGTATCTCAATCAGGAATCAACAGTATTGGCGACCATATCTTCTTCACCATCTTACGGTCAGGGATAGATAACGTCGCCTATGCAGGCTGGAAAATGGATACGGATGGCAAAATCAAATGGTGTCTCACGATGAATGAAGGACTGCCAAAGTCCAAGCTACCGGGATCTCTATTATGTAGCTGTTCCCGACCCGGATAATCCTCCTCAACTTTCTTCTCCGGTACTGAATCGATGGTACTGTGTTGAGGTGGGATGGCATCGAGGTGCTACTTTAACACCGTAGTTAAGTGGACTTTAGAAGTACGGAACTTAGTAGGTCAGATTTATCTGTCGAATTGGGTGATGGTCGAACAATGAGTAGAGTCTGGAGTGAAGACACAACTTGTTTCCACTAGTCGATGGGACGTACACGCTGACACTTAGCATCACGAATGTACTCGATAATTATTCCTCATCCAGAAGTATGACGGTAACGGTTTTAAATGCATGACCAACAGTCTATGCCTGGGCTGATCTGACGGCATAGTCCTAGAATTGGGCAAGTCACTCGCCTGAGCTATACTCTTTCTGAAAGCTGCTACGTTACAGTTAGAGTTTTTAATAGCTCTGGCATATCCGTTCGAACGCTTCTGAATAATGTCCTCACCCCAGGCG
>JAUPKU010000068.1 GCA_030837285.1 Thermoproteota archaeon
AGCTCAATTGCGAATTCGCCAGATGCGGTGGAACCGAGTATGCCATTTGTCAGTGGCGATTTTCCTGAAACACAGATTCTTGCGCCGCCTAGATAGCCAGTCAATGGACCTGTTAAGGCTATTAGGATGTTTTCTGGGCCTAGAGGGTCTATTGTACTCCACTTGGAGCCTAGTCTGTCCCATAGTATCTTTGTAGCTACTCCTCTGCCGCCTATGTAATCTCGTAGGATTTCTTCGTCTAATGTTATGTCTGTTATTTTGTTGTTTGATAGGTTAATTTCAGCGAATTTTCCAGCATAACCCTTTATCATTTAATCAACTCCTCTCCTTTTTCACCATATAGAAGAACTGCCAAATTAGCGATTATCTCCTCTGGATTTTTAGCATAGAGGTCATAGCTCTTTGAAGAAGTTCGAGTGCCCTTTGTCAGGCATTGGTATCCAGCTTGAGTGCAGAACTTTGCACATTCAGGGTCTCCACCGCAGAGGTCACAAATAACTACATACTTTCCGTTAGGATGAAGATGAGGAATTGTTCCAGGGCATGCCTTAATGCATATTCCGCAGGCCGTGCACTTTTCCTTGTCCACGATGACTGCTCCTGTCTGTGCGTTAACTGAAAGAGCTTTGAATGGACATGAGTTAACACATGGATAATTACTACACTGTGTACAAAGGTGAGGTACTTCAAGACCTGGAACGGTCATGAAGACTCTGACTCTTGATGCTTCTGGCCAGATTCGTCCTTCTTCATGCGTTGTTGTACATGCTATCTCACAGAGTCTGCAACCAGAGCATCTAGTATAATCCCTTAGAATCCAGGGTTTTGGTGCAGGTGGTGCAGGTGGTGCTGGAGGTCTATTGGCTTGTGCCATTATTAATTCATCTCCAATGACTGATCTTTTTTACCGTATTCTTCTATGTAGGAATATCTCTTACTTTTAATAGTTACGTATTTATTCGATTCTGAAATCTCGAATGCCATGTTATTACATATTTTCAAGAACAATCATGTGTTTTTAAGAAGTATTGGCATAGAGAATCTATTTAGAATCTTCGTAACTTAACAGACGACTACTTAGTAAGCGGAAATTCTATGCGAAATTCTGAAGAATAACCAGAAAATCCTAGAAGAATTAATCTCCATTAATCGCTCGATTCCAGAAATTTTTTTTTAATGATAATTCATCTATTGATATACGCTTTATCCTCCAAGCTCTAGCGGAATAAGAGATATCTTCTCAAGATCTGGGTTGAAGTTAAAGATCTGCGTCTTTCTTCCAGCAAATTCAGCTATGGCTAGCCAGCCCTTTTCCTTATACTCTTTGAAAACTTTTTCTGCTCTCTCAATCTCTTCAACATTTCCCTTATTCCAGGTAAACGTAATTTCACCTTCTACAACATCACCAGCAACAACTGTAGGAGATCTTCCAATCACTTTTAGTTCTCCCATACCATCACTACCAAATGAACTTAGATATTCTGTCTACCATGCTTATTTTAAAGGTTTTTTAATTTTACCTAATCTGCAAAATTAGGTCAACTGTCTTTCTGTAGGTTTTGTCGATCTACGGGGTGAAATCTGAATGTAGTCTCTTTAGTAGTGAAAAAGAATTGAGTGGAAGTTCCGCATTTTATATGCTATGTATCCAGTCATAATCAGAATAGATTTTTTTCACTTCATCGGTGACTAGGAAATCGATGAATTTCTTTGCCAGCTCAGGATTCTTAGAGTATGATATCATACCCGCTACTGTGCTTCTATAGACTTGGAGGTCGAATGGGAGTTCGATTATTTCACAAGTGTTAGGCCATATGGCTTTGAACGCATTCCAACCGAATATGACATCTACCTTCTTCTGATGAATCAAGCCCATAAGTGAGCCGCATGCGTCAGCATGCTCGGTAATATTTTCTCGAATTAGATCGGTTAATCCAGCCTTGCTCGCTATGTCATCCCATACACCCTTCAGGCATCCGCCTGTAGCTATACCTACTCTAATGCCTTCTCTGCACAGGTCTTTTAGAGACTTTATCTTTGTAGGATTACTTGGCTGGACGATAAGTACAGATCTTCGGAGACCAAGGGTTCTTCTTGAACCCTTGACAACCAATCCCTGATCCTCCGCATCATCTAGAACATATTCTGCTCCGGTTGAAATGATATCCCCTGCCTTCTCGATGGTTATTGCAGCTAATAGGCTCTCGGGCTTTCCAGGAGTAAATCTGGAGTTAATACCATATTTTTTTTGGAAGGCGTAGACAGCTTTTTCCAGAGGTGGTGCTACAGCTCCAGCTGAAAAAACATGAAGCTGATATTCTTTTGAACTCATTTCTATTTCTCCAAAAAGATTTTTTAGTAGATTTTATGGATTCTTCTCCTTTAAGAATTCGTTTTTTATATGTTAGAGAACTTCTTTTCAATGGTTCTCTTATAATTTGTATTTTTTTCTCGGATTATTTTTTGTTGAGAATCTTTAGGAGTTGAAGCTTTCCGAGATGATGAATCTGCTTCAACTCCACGGATATGCTGGATTCCGTGTGTCATCTTATCTCATATGCTTATATAAGCATATCGGTTGTTTATGCTTTAAAATAATTAAAATTTTTGGGACTTAAGAATCCGCTGAATCTGGCAACTACGGATTCTCAATCCCTTCGGCAAAGATCTGAGTCAACCAATTAAATCCTAAACAATATGTTTATTTAAACATATCGGATAAATCTTTACTAATCCAAATTAATTAGAAAAACTTCGAAAAATGTAGATAAGAAAACAGCAGTCGTAAAATTAAGCTTCATGAAATAGTCAAAAGAGATCTGATACCCAATCATTAATAAATAAAATACATCGATTCTCGTCGAGAGGTAATGCTAATGCAAGAGAGACAACACCAATTTCTATACGTAAATCCAGAAAAATGCGTCGGATGTTCCCTGTGCGAGTACGCCTGCTCCCTAAAAAAAACGGATGAATTCAATCCATTAAAATCTAGGATAAGGGTAGTGCGAATTCATCCCCTCGTCAACATCGCATTAACTTGTAAAATGTGCAAAAATCCTCCTTGCGTAAATAATTGCCCGCGAAAAGCTTTAACCCAGTCAGCAGAAACAGGTGTAATCCACTCCGAGAAAGAACGATGCGACGGATGTGGTTGGTGCATCGAAGCATGCCCATACGGAGCTATACAATACGATGAAGATGTAGGAAACGCTACCGTCTGTGATCTATGTGATGGTAAGCCCGAGTGCATGGATATCTGTCCTTTCGAAGCAATAGAGTTCTCAGATTCAGATGAACATATTAATGCACAATGGGCACAAGCTCGGAAGAGATGGACGGAAGTGTCAAAAAAGTTCATACAACTGAGTCAGGGAGAGAAAATCAATCTATTTGAAAGTTCTAATGAAAACATGGAGAAAATAGATTCGAAACTCAAGATACTTTACGAGAAAAAAGCCAAATCCAATAAAAGCACAAAATAATAAGATTCGGTAAAAGAATTAAATGAATTAGGTTAACTATCTACTCTCTTCTTTTTAGCGTATAAACTTCCTCGATCAGAAATTTCCTTTACTAACACCCTATTCAACACTGACTACGTGTTCTTCTTTGTAGTCCGTTATCACTTTCCTGTATCCTTTAAGTTCTTTGTCGAGAAGAGCATCTCCAGTGTCAACTCGTAGCGTCTTCAAGTCCTTCAGCTTATCTTTCGTAGCTACTACTATAATGTTCTCCAAGCCTACTGCCTTGATCACTCTTGAGCTTATCTGCTGGTTCCCTCTGCCGAATATGAATCCTTGTCCTCCTATAGGCGTAACCACAATCTTCGCCTTCCTGCTCTTTATTGCCCTCAATATTCCCTCTTCGTTAACGTCTCTGGCTGTAATCTTCTTATTCAGGAGGATGTCGACGCCTAAAAGTGTCTTCTTCTCGTCCAAAAGATCTGTAATAGTTCGGGTTGTTGTCCCAGGACCCATTATATAAACTACATCACTTTCCATTTCTTCAATCATATAAACACCTATCGCAGCCTGATTATGCAACTCGTCCTCTGTAGCGGGACTGGCAATCTTTGAACTCTGAATGAACCCAGGTTCATATGGTGTTAACACGTATCCGTAGAGGCGGGCTGAAAGCCTCTCGTTCCTAAATGCAACCTCATCCACGTCCATGACCTCCATCTCCCTTAGAGGAAGTCCCTCAAAAAGAAACCTCACGACAATCACCGCCGCTGAACCAGGGGAAACCGCAAAGACTCCACTGTGCATCTTAACACCAGTTGGCACTCCCAAGACAGGAATGGTCTCTTGGACAGCGTCCAACACGTCTCTCGCTGTTCCATCGCCACCGCAGAAAACCAAGAGTTCAACTCCCTCTTCCTTAATCATCCTCGCAGCCTCTCGAGTGTCTTCTGCGAAGGTCTCATCCTTCCTCTCACCAACAACTTTAAACTCGAAGCCACATTCCTTCGTCTCGCTTTCTCCCATCCAACCTGCTCCAACAACCAACCGGACATGGTCCACTACAGGCTTCAGTTCGGTTAAAAACATCTCAGCCCTTGAAGGAGCTTGAGGTGTGGCACCTAGGGTTACAGCCTTCTGTAAAGTTTCTCTTCCATCAGTGCCTTTAAGGCCTACTCTGCCGCCCATTCCTGCTATAGGATTAACTATCAAGCCAACAGCCTTTTTGATGATACTCAAGATCTACTATCCCTTCAACTAAGTTTAACATTCTTCTTGGTTAAGAAACGAAGTCTCTCAGAGCATAAAAAAGGTTTTTATATAAGAAATGCAAATGCACTAACACTAATCTTAATTTGTTGGAGGAACAGGATTGTACTGGAGGTATTGCCCCCTCCCAAAGCCACTTTAACGCCGAGGGAAAGTGTCATTCTAGTAGCTACTGCAGTATTTCTTGTATAAATGCCTCCTACAGATTTCTGGTTTCTTTTCAGAATTTAATGGAAGTCAAACACCAGTCCAAACTATGAAGGAGAAGAAAACATGACGAGAATGTCTGGCTCCCAAGCCCTAGTTGAATCATTAAAAAGAGAAAAAGTAAAGGAAATTTTCGGTATTCCCGGAGGGCAAATACTACCGCTCTACGATGTTATTTACGACTGTGGAATACGTCACATCCTGGCCCATCATGAACAATGTGCTGCACACATGGCTGACGGATACGCGAGAGCGAAGGGCTCTCCAGGCGTGTGCTTCGCGACATCCGGGCCTGGCGCAACGAACCTTGTAACCGGTATAGCAACGGCATACATGGACTCCTCGCCGGTAATAGCCTTCACCGGCCAGGTTTCTAGAGTGATGATCGGAAAGGACGCTTTTCAAGAGGCAGATATAGTCGGTATAACAACTCCGATAACCAAGTACAATGTCCAGATTCAACAGGCTTCCGAGATTCCCGTGTCGGTTAAGATGGCTTTCCACATTGCTTCCACGGGTAGACCGGGGCCTGTTCTGGTAGATCTCCCAAGAGATGTGCAGATCGAGTCTGACCAGATGGACTTCGCAGCATCCTATGATCTCAGAGGGTATAAACCGAATATCGAGCCTCACCCAATCCAAGTGAAGAGGGCAGTGGAATTCCTACTTCAAGCTGAGCGACCGATAATGCTAGTCGGGGGAGGAGCTATCATTTCAAACGCTTCTCAAGAAGTCTTGAGACTCGCAGAATTCATGCTCATGCCTATTGGAACCACCCTGATGGGAAAAGGGATAATCCCAGAAACCCATCCGCTATCCATTGGAATGGTTGGCATGCATGGAAAAGCTGAAGCGAACAAGCTAATACCCGAATCAGACGTCCTACTAGCTGTGGGAATGCGCTTCTCAGACAGAACCACCTGCCGTCTAGATCAATTCTGCCCAGATGCCAAGATAATCCACATAGACGTAGATTCAGCGGAGATCGGTAAGAACGCTAAAGTCGATTTGCCAATAGTCGCTGATGCAAGAAAGACTTTAACACAAATCCTTGAGCAGATAGTGCAGAAGATGGCTAAAAGGGAGAAGTCAACTTGGTTCGATAGAGTTCATACTCTGAAGACCCAATTCCAAAATAACAAGAGTAATGGACAGGGCATCAAACCCTACGAAATAGCTGATGAGCTCAGAAGAATACTATCCAGCAACGCGATAGTAACAACAGAGGTGGGTCAGAACCAGATGTGGGCTGCCCAACACTATGATGCTCTAGAGCCGAGAACTTACATCACTTCAGGAGGCTTAGGAACAATGGGTTTTGGCTTTCCAGCCGCTCTTGGAGCGAAGGTCGCTAAGCCAGATGTTCCCGTTGTCGACATTGCTGGAGACGGCAGCTTCATTATGACTGAGCAAGACTTGGCAACCTCATTCCTGGAGAAGATCCCAGTGATAGTTGTCATACTGAACAACTCGATGTTGGGGATGGTAGCCCAGTGGCAGAGGTTCTTCTATAATAGAAGATACTCCGCTTCAGAGTTAAAGAATGTACCTGATTTTGTCAAGCTGGCTGAAGCATATCATGTGAATGGAGTTCGAGTAGGTTCCGTCGGAGAGTTTTCCAAAGCCCTTAGAGAGGCGTTGAAGAGCGATGTTACAACCGTGATAGATGTTCCCATATCACCTGATGAGAACGTCCTTCCAATGGTTCCAGCAGGAATGGGTTTGAAAGACATGATGATTGTTGGAGAGTGAGTAATAATGACTGAAGAACAAACCTACATTATAGGTACATTAGTTGAGCACAAGCCAGGAGTACTATTCGAAGTAGCGAACATGTTTAGACGCCGAGGATTCAACATTGAGAGCATATCCGTGGGAGTTACAGAGCAGAAAGATTTAGCTAGGATGACGATAACGGTCAATGGCGATGAGAGGACTATAGAGCAAGTTGTCAAACAATTGAACAAGCTGATAAATGTCATAAAAGTCTCTATACTAGACCCTAATACTACGGTGACGAGGGAGATGGCTCTGATTAAAATACATGTAGCAGACACCAAAGCGAGATCTGACATTATCCAATATGTTGACATCTTCAGAAGCCACATAATAGACATATCTTCAGACTCTGTAATCGTCGAGATAACCGGCGACTCTGAGAAGATAGACGCCTTCCTAGATTTAGCGATGCCTCTGGGAATAAAAGAGGTAGCCCGCACAGGCATCACTGCCCTGAGTCGTGGAGGAAAAGCCATTAAAGAGTGATTAAGAGTTAGTAAAAAGGAGGTTACATGAATGGTAAAGATATATTATGACAAGGATGCTGACTTATCTATTCTGAAGGGGAAGACAATAGCCGTAATAGGTTATGGAAGTCAAGGAAACGCTCAGGCAAACTGTATGAAAGATTCTGGTCTCAAAGTGATTATAGGTCTAAGACCTGAGGGAAAGTCTTGGGAAAAGGCCATGGAAGATGGCTTCGAAGTCTACTCTGTACCCGAGGCAGTGGCGAAGAGTGATGTCATTCACATTCTTATCCCTGATACAACTCAGCCAGCTGTCTACAAAAAGCAGATTAAACCCTACTTGAAGCCTGGGAAGACATTAGGATTTTCTCATGGCTTCAATATCCACTTCAAAACTATTATCCCGCCCTCTAGTGTCGACGTAGTTATGGTCGCGCCGAAGGGACCTGGGCTTTCAGTGAGAGAGCTTTACCTTAACAAGTTTGGGGTTCCATCCCTTATAGCAGTACAACAAGATCACTCGGGTAAAGCGAAACAGACAGCCCTGGCGATGGCAAAGGCATTGGGAAGCACCAAAGCTGGCGTGATCGAGACAACGTTCAAAGACGAAACTGAAAGTGACCTGATAGGAGAGCAGATAGTTCTTGTGGGCGGAATAATGGAACTTATCAGGAATGGCTTCGAAGTCCTGGTTAGCCTGGGCTACCCGCCAGAACTAGCCTATTTTGAGGCGTGTAACGAATCAAAACTAATCATTGACCAGATCTACCAGAATGGTATATCCGGTATGCTGAAGGCCGTATCTGATACTGCGAAGTACGGTGGCTTGACAGTAGGACCTAAGATAATCGATGTTCACGTTAGAAGGAATATGGAGAAGGCAGCTAAGCGAGTTCAGAACGGGCGATTCGCCAAGGAATGGTTGAGTGAAGACAAGAAGGGAAGACCGGTCTTCAACGCTTTAATGAAGCAGTGGCAAGAGCATCAGATAGAGAAGGTGGGTGAACTAATCCGCTCTATGTCAGGAGTTGACAAAAAGAAGTAAGAGCCTTCTCTGACTTTTTGTGGTGATGACTGAGATGAATATTGTTGAGAAGATAATGGCGAGAGCCTCTGGGAAGAAGCAGGTTCATCCCGGAGACATAATAGAGGCGAAGATCGACAAGGCCATGATGAATGACATAACAGGTCCGTTGGCCATTGAAGCCTTCAGGGAGATGGATGGAAAAAAAGTGTGGGATAAGGATAGAGCTATAATCGTTTTAGACCACCTTGTCCCAGCTGACAGCGCTCAATCCGCAAATATGCACAAGATCCTACGAGACTTCGCAGTGGAACAAGACCTGAAATACTTCTATGATGTCGGGCGTGGAGGCGTATGTCATCAGATGATGATGGAGAATCATGCGAAACCCGGCGAGATGATTGTCGGAGCCGACTCTCACACTTGCACCTATGGTGCTGTCGGAGCCTTCTCCACGGGCATAGGCTCAACAGACATAGCAGCTGTCTTTGTTACAGGTAAACTCTGGTTTAAAATTCCAAAAGTAATCAACATCGTCGTGAAGGGTAAACTCAACCCCCCTGTAGCGCCAAAAGACTTGATTCTGTACACAATAGGCCAGTTCAAAGCAGACGGCGCCACCTATATGGGCGTTCGATTTGCTGGGGAAGTAATCCAGAACATGAGTGTCGACGGGAGGATGACGCTCTGCAACATGGTTGTTGAGATGGGCGCGAAGAATGGGATAGTTGAGCCTGACGATAAGACAGCAGAATACCTCAAAGGGAGGAAGCTTGTACCCTACGAATTTGTTAAGGGCGATGCAGATGCTGAATACGACAAGACTGTGGAGTATAACGCTTCGAAGTTTGAGCCAATGGTCGCTTGCCCGCCTTCAGTTGACAATGTGAAGCCGATATCGGAGATTGGGAAAGTGGAGATAAATCAAGCTCTACTTGGATCTTGCACTAATGGGCGGCTAGAGGATTTACGCATTGCTGCGGGAATCTTGAAGGGGAAGAAGGTTAAGAAGAGTGTAAGAGCACTGGTCATTCCTGCTTCTCAAGACGTCTATCAGGCTGCATTAAGGGAGGGCTTGCTAGAAACTTTTGTTGAATCAGGGGTTCTGGTCTGTGGTCCAAACTGTGGTCCATGCTACGGGGGGCACTTGGGTCTGCTAGCAGCTGGAGAGACTTGTGTAAGCTCCACCAACCGAAACTTCGTCGGGCGAATGGGTAGTCCCAAAGCGATGGTTTACCTTGCTTCACCTGCGACAGTAGCTGCATCAGCAATCAGTGGGCGAATAACCGACCCGAGGCATCTGGAGGGATAAATGATGATGGACATAAAGGGGAAAGTCATAAAGTACGGGGATAGCGTAAACACCGACGTTATCATTCCCAGTAAATTCCTTGTCTTAATAGATCCTAAAGATCTAGCGAAGCATGCTATGGAGGGGATAGACCCCGACTTCTCCGAGAAGGTGAAGGACAGGAAGATTATTGTTGCTGGGCGAAACTTCGGAAGTGGCTCAAGCCGAGAGCAGGCACCAGTCTCCCTGAAGTACGCTGGTGTACAATGCGTTCTCGCAGAATCGTTTGCCAGGATATTCTATAGAAACGCGATAAACATCGGTCTTCCGATAGTGGAATGCGATGGAATAAGTAAGAAGGTCGATGATGGTGAAGAGTTAGAAGTTATTCCGAGAGAAGGATTGATAAAGAATCTGACTAAAGAAACCAAGCTGAAGGCGAATCCAATTCCAGATTTCCTCTTGGAGATAATGGAGAAGGGTTTAGTGGAGTACATGAAAGAGAGGAAAGTGAAAAAATGAAATCATACAAGATTGCACTGATGCCCGGAGACGGTATAGGCCCGGAGCTGACGGAGGCCACCCTAAAGGTTCTAGAAGCTGTTCAACACAAGAGTGGAATAGATTTGGAGATGGTTAAAGTTGAAGGTGGAGATGCCTGTCTGAAGAAGAGAGGTGCTGCACTCCCCCAAGACACGATAGATGCCATCAAAGCTTCAAACGCCTGTTTAAAGGGACCTGTGGGTGATACAGCAGCAGATGTCATAGTCAGGTTAAGAATGATCTTCGACTTATACGCGAATATAAGGCCGATAAAGACTTATCCTAATGTCCCAAGTATGGTTCCTGAGCTAGACTTCATTATTGTCAGAGAGAATACGGAAGATCTCTACAAGGGAATAGAGTATGAGATGGATAAAGATACGGTTGTAGCTTTAAGGGTGATAACGCGAAAGGGAAGCGAGAGAATCGCTAGGTATGCATTCGAAACCGCCCAAAATCGGAAGAAGATGCTCAAAGTCACGGCCATTCATAAGGCAAACGTGTTGAAGAAAACCTGTGGCTTATTCCTTCAATCTTGTAGAGATATTGCTAAGCTTTACCCGAAGATAACACTCGACGAGATGATAGTTGACAATGCAGCTATGCAATTGATTAAGAGACCAACTGGATTCGATGTAATAGTCACGACGAACATGTTTGGAGATATACTATCGGATGAAGCATCTATCCTCGTTGGCGGATTAGGAATGGCTCCTGGAGCGAATATCGGTGAGAACTCCGCTCTATTTGAGCCAGTTCACGGTTCTGCGCCAAAATACGCCGGAAAACAAGTTGCGAATCCCTCTTCGATGATTTTGGCATCAAAGATGATGCTTGAGTGGCTTGGTCAAAAGCATTCTGACCCGCAGTGTACAAAGGCTGCAGGGGACATTGAGGCTGCATTCATCAAGACTTTGAAGGCTAATGTTTTGACGCAAGACCTTGGTGGAAAGACTAAAACTAGCGAGTTCGGAGAGGCCATTGCTAAAAGAATATCTGATTAGGAAGAAGCCTTGATGAGAGCATCGACGCTGGATAAGATTAGAATATTCGACACAACTCTGAGGGATGGCGACCAGACTCCAGGGGTCTTTCTGACGCCAGCAGATAAAGCTACCATCGCTAGGCAACTTGATAGACTAGGCGTAGACGCGATTGAAGCTGGAACTCCAATCACTTCTGCCGGGGAGTTGGAGAGTGTCAGACTGATTGCTAAAGAAGGGTTGAGAGCTGAGGTCTACGGATTAGCGAGGGTTGTCAAAGAGGATGTTGACGCTGTCGTCAGCAGCGGCGCCAAGTACACTCACATATTTATCGCCACGTCCGACCTTCACCTCAAGCATAAACTGAGGATGACCCGGGAGCAAGCTCTCCAGAAGTCTTTGGAGATAATTGACTACGCCAAGTCATGTGGTCTCACCGTCGAGTTTTCCCCGGAGGATGCGACGAGGACAGACCTTGACTTTTTAAAGAAGTTTTGCATAGCAGTTGACGAGGCAGGCGTAATCAGAATAAACATCCCAGATACAGTGGGGATAATGACGCCAAACAAGATGTACCAGCTTGTGAAAGAAGTTAAATCCGTCTTGAAGGTTCCAATTAGCGTCCACTGTCACAACGACTTCGGGATGGCAGTGGCAAATTCTCTGGCGGGGGTAGAAGCTGGGGCTGACCAGATTCACGTTACTATCAATGGTTTAGGCGAGAGAGCTGGCAACGCTGCTCTCGAAGAAGTAGTGACATCGCTGAACCTGTTATACGAGAAGAAGACTGAAGTTAAGACTGAAATGATCTATCAGACATCACAGCTTGTCTCAAAGCTCAGCCGTATACCAGTTCAACCGAACAAAGCCATTGTTGGAGAGAACGCTTTCACACATGAGTCGGGGATTCACACCCACGGATTAATCTCTATGCCCCTGACATACGAGCCTATCCCCCCAGAATTTGTAGGTCAGAGACGAAAGATCGTTGCCGGAAAGCATTCTGGGAGACACGGGATTAAGGCGGCCCTTGAGGAAGTTGGACTCCATCCTACCGAGGAGCAGGTGAGGGAAGTTGTGGAGAAGGTAAGAGAAATCGGTGAAAAAGGAAGAGTTGTGACTGATGAAGATCTTATGTCCATAGCACGAGATGTCATGGGAGAGGTGGCTGAGGAGGAGAAGAAGATAATTGAGCTAAGTGAACTCTCTGTCATGACCGGGACCAAGATGATGCCAACAGCATCAGTTAGAGTAACTATTGACGGAAAAGAATTCTCCTCCGCTGAGATCGGTGTCGGTCCGGTTGACGCCGCTATGAGAGCAATTCAGAAGGCAACTGCTGGTTTAGTCAACGCAAAACTCAAGGAATATCGAATAGAAGCTCTGACAGGCGGCTCAGACGCGGTAGCTGAGGTCATGATAAAAGTCGAAGATGACAGTGGAAATGTAGTCTCTGCAAGAGCTGCAAGGGAAGACATCGTGAAGGCAAGCGTTGAAGCTATGGTGAACGGCGTTAATAGGCTTCTTCTCAGACAGAAGAAATCCTGATCCTCACTCTGCTATAACTTTCTTCCTTGTTTACTGTACACGAGGTTTTTTTCATATCCCTTGCGCCTCTAAATAAGACCTATCATGGTAATAGTTATTGAAAATGTAGTTGATAGGAGTCAAGATGTTGCTGAAACTGTGTTTTGACTGCTTCGAAGAGAAATAATAATTATAGATCTACGCTAATTCATTATGCTATGGATATTGTCCGTATAGGGCGTATATCACTTTTACATTGTAATGTGTATTCTCCCTTTTGACTAAATTATTTTAAGTGCGTTTATTCAATCTTTATTTGGAGTTAGATGAAGGTGGAGAGTAGAAGGACTCATATATTCCAGTATCATGCCGACCATGGAAACATGATAAACTTCCATGGTTTTGAGATGCCGCTCTGGTATGATAGTATTTCTTCCGAACATATGGCCGTGCGGGATAACTGTGGGCTCTTTGACGTGACACATATGGGACGGTCCATAGTATCCGGTGAAAAAGCTGGCGAATTTTTAGACTACATTTTGACCAGAGACCCATCGAAGCTTGGTCTTATCCAAGGGCAATACTCAACAATGTGCAATGAAAGAGGCGGGATAATCGACGATTTAACAGTCTTCTGCTTAGAGAACAAACGGTATCTCGTAGTCTATAATGCCTCTAATCGGGAAAAAGATTACGATTGGATCATATCAAAGTCTCAGACTTTTAACGTCGAAGTTCAGGATGTGTCCGATATGACTCCTCTCTTTGCTTTGCAGGGTCCGAAGGCTCAGATAATCTTGCAGAAACTGACAGATGGAGGCTTGTCCAAGATTCGGAGGTACTGGGCTGACCAGCTAGTAGTTGGAGGAGAGAAGGCTCTAGTTTCAAGGAGTGGCTACACTGGTGAGGATGGCTTTGAGATTCTCCTTTGGGATGTACCACTCGAGTCTCCGGGAAAGGCAATGGTTCTCTGGAATAGGATTCTTGAAGCTGGCGTCTCCTTTGGGATTAAGCCTTGCGGTTTAGGCGCTCGTGATACTCTGCGTCTAGAGGCTGGAATGTGCCTGTATGGGAATGATATTAATGATGAGACGACTCCTCTAGAGGCTAAGCTGGACTTTGCTGTAAAGTTTGAAAAGCCAAATTTCATAGGACGCGAAGCCCTACTCAAACAAAAAGAAGAAGGGATAAAGAAGACTCGGGTAGGCTTAAAGATGGTTGATAGGGCGGTACCTAGAGAGGGTGGAAGAGTCTGGATGAATGGAAAGGAGGTTGGCTATCTTACAAGTGGGACTTTTTCGCCTCTACTAAAGTATGGGATTGCGATGGGCTACGTTTCTGTAGATTACGCTGTTGAGGGAAGTATTCTGGAAGTTGAGGTTAGAAATAGTCGCTTTAAGACTGAGGTAGTGAAGATGCCATTTTATGAAGTAGAAAAATACGGAGCTCGGCGGAAGACTTCACAAGCGTAACGCCATATCCATCTTTTATTGATTATCCGTTTAACGTTTTTCCATTTTTATCTTAAATAAGTGCCTTGTTTTGTGTATGTGTCATGTCACCATATTCAATTTTCTTTCTGAGAGGTGGCTTTTGCGTTTCTGTTACTTAGGTCTGTTTTCAGAGTCAGTTTGTGTCATGTATAGATTACTAGTTCTAACGAAAAGTGTTAAGTATTTTGTGTAAGAATATTGAAGTATGGCTCGCGCTCTAGTTGTGGATCCGCAAGGTCGTTTCGAAGGATGAGCAGAAGCGCGCATGGCTGTTCCTAAATTGTTTCTTGGGTTCGTTAAAGATTGTGGCTTTGCTGTATCTATAAAAAATTATCTGTTATGAAACGTAAGCGTTATCAATGGAAAAACCTAGACAACCTTTTAAAAAGGAATTTAGGAACACACATGCGTGCTAAAATAATGAAAGCTAAAGATTTTCAGTTAGTGCCCATAATATAGAATGAATGAAGAGTATGTGCTAAATTGCTATTTGGTTAATTGGAAGCTAAATATACGTGGAGATTAAACTAATTATACCATGCGGCTTCTAGTTTCCTTTCAAGCCCTTGGAGACTGGGCTTACGACCTCAAGTACCATCACAAGCTCCAGGGCTTCCTGTACAGGTTGTTGGAAAGAACAGTCTATTCTGGGTTACATGATCGGAGGGGCTACAAGTTCTTCTGCTTCACTAACCTCTTCCCGCCAAAAGATGCGAAGACAGGGGAAGTAAGAAGGTTTCTAGTCTCGTCGCCGAACGTGAACTTCATCCAAGTCCTTGAAGATAAGATTCGGAAGATAGATGCGGCGCATATTGGAGACGTAGCATTCAGAATGGTGGATGTGATGAAGCTGGAGCCAAGAGTGGAAGAGAGATGCTCACTTGTGAGCGGGACTCCAATAGTGGTGCGGGATATCTCGTTTCAATCGGACTAAGGTAGTATTGAAATGTAGCATAAGCGTTTATGGCAGATCCGAAACTGAAGGTTTCAATTGGGCTAGAAGAATATTGAAATAGCATATTGAACATATCTCCGTCTGTGATTATGCTGGTTAGCGCTCGCTAAAGCAAAGGTAGACCATACTCGCAACTCTTTGTATACCCACCAGCAGGACTAGTCACTGATTCACAATTTCCATTCAAAGCGGACGATGAAATAACCATCCGAATTGAAGACCAAAAACTCACTATAGAGAAGAAATAGTCTCATTTTACGCGGACAATAGTAGATAGAAGACTTAACAAAAAAGGCTAATATGCATACTTGTAATAGATGTATATTTTTTATTGGCAAAATATATATAAACTTTAAATATAATATTGTCTAATTGGTAAAAGAATATAGAACTTAAAAGAAATAAGAAGAGAAAAGTGATAGAATATGATGAGCAAAATAATTAACGTAATTGCAGGGAGTCTGGATGCAGGGGATGAAATAGAGTGTGCATTTCCAAGTCAACATGAGAGAACGAGTGGCTACATAATTTTCTCAAAGAAGAAGATGTTTTTTGCGGAGGAAGATCATTTAACCCACGGAGTGGGTCACTCAGTCTTTGAGATACCATTATGGGCGATAAGCAGTATAGAATTAGTTCAAGACCAATTCGTCACTACCGTGAATGATGGAGATAATTACTCCTTTGAGTCAATTTTCGCAAACGAAGTCAAAGACGAATTTGAGAAACTAAAGAGTGAAGCCCTTCAAGAGACAGTTATGCCTCTAATCTCCCAAATTTAGTGGCGAAGTGATAGAGGATATAAACATCAACTTTACCCTTTAGCTATCTGTAGGCAATGCTTACAGGCTCAGGAAAACTGAACTCCGAAGATGCCTTGGTATTCCAGTCTCCATTTTTATATACAAGAACTAGGTCAAATGTTCATCATGATTGAATTTGGAGTAAAGACTTCTCAAGCAAGAGAATACGGAGATTACACAAACCTTCGAAAGGTTTGGATTGAAGCTGAACGGCTCGGCTTCAGCAGTGGCTGGCTATTCGATCACTTCTTTGAGCTTCCCGGTATAGGTCCGTCTGAAGAACCATGCCTTGAGTGCTGGACTGCTTTGACCGCCTTAGCAGCTGAGACTAAGAGACTCAGGCTCGGAGTAACTGTAATCTGTGCAGCTTATAGAAACCCTGCACTACTTGCGAAGATGTCTTCAACATTGGATGTGATAAGCAGTGGGCGACTGGAGTTCGGAATCGGTGCAGGCTGGGCGAGTGTGGAACATGGGGCTTACGGATTCCCCTTTGAAAAACCTGCTGTACGAATTGCGAAGCTTCGTGAGACAATCAAGATAGTGAAGATGATGTGGCTTGAAGATAAAGTCAGCTTCAAAGGCAAGTACTACCAGATTAAAGATGCATTGAACAATCCCAAACCAGTTCAGAAACCTCATCCGCCCATGTGGATAGGTGGAGGGGGCGAGCAACTAACCCTTAGAGTAGTTGCAGAACTCGGTGACGGATGTAACTTCATAAGCTTAAGCCCTGAAGAGTACACGCACAAAGTAGATGTTCTCAGAACTCATTGTTTAAAGATAGGTCGAGACGTAAGAACAATAAAGAAATCTTGGCAAGGTAGAATCCTAATTGCAAATAACGAGGAGGAACTAAAGGAGAAAA
>JAUPKU010000069.1 GCA_030837285.1 Thermoproteota archaeon
CCAGATTATGGAACTGTAACTATTAATGGGGAATTAGCAAGCGGGAATCAAGACAGAAAAATAATAAATATCCATCCCTCAAACCGAGGAATAGGATATGTCTTCCAGAATTATATGCTCTTTCCCCACATGACTGTGCATGATAACGTGGCTTATGGCTTAAAAGCCAATCATCTGCCCAAAAACGAGGTCCAATCCCGAACTTGCTTACTTCTAGATTCTGTTGGTCTTCATGACTATTCGCGGTATTATCCACGCCAACTTAGTGGCGGGCAGAAGCAGCGGGTAGCTCTAGCTCGAGCATTAGCAACAAACCCGAAGATTCTTCTCTTAGACGAACCTCTATCTGCAATCGATGAACAGCTTAAAGAACACCTAAGAATAGAATTTAGAAGACTTACGAAATTATTTCAGATAACCGTGATCTATGTCACGCATGATCTAGATGAAGCAAGCATTATGTCCGACAGAATAGCTGTAATGGGAAGCGGTCAGATCGAGCAGATCGGTTCTAGGGATGAGGTTTTCGAAAACCCAAACTCAAAATATGTAGCAGAATTTCTTGGGTTCAATGTCTTTGATGGACATGTAATTTCAGAAGAAAATGACAATAGCACCTTAATTATTGACATTAACGGCATTACCATTCGCGCAAAAGCGGAAAACATCAATCCAGGCATGAAAGTGACAGTGATCTTAAAACCTCAAGACATCTTCATCTCACTGGATAATGAACTTGCCAAGCCAAAATTGGAAAATTGTCAATACAATGTCCTCCAAGGTTTGATAACTGAGACATCTCATATGGGGTCGATGACAGAAATATTGATAGACGCTGGTATTCAATTAAAATCACATGTGAATACTAAATTACTTGAGGAACTTGATATAGCACAAGAAAGCAAAATCTTCGCCCAGTTTGACGCCCAAAAAGTAAAATTAATTCCTAATGTAGGTTAATTCTCCAATTCGCTCGCTAATTTTGGATGGACTTCATCTACTACTGGCATTTTGATTCTATCTTTCCTCTTTCTTGAATATCATTCTTTATTATTATTGCAGAAATCGTAGTCTAGAACATTATTTTAGTTCCAGCGATTTTTATAGTGACTTGATTACATTAGAAAATATACAAAGAAAACAGTAGTGGGCCTTTAAAGATGTGAATGAAGTATGTGTATAATATATATTAATCATTTCAAGAAACTTAATTAATTCTGGTTAAATTTTTTTTAAAAATAAGATGGGTCTATCATTAATTCCACTTAAAATGTTAGTTATCATTATCACTCCGTTCTCTGGTCATACCTGTAAAGTGCGTTATTATATAAAACATGATTTTGTGCATCTGTAATAAAAACTTAAATACAAGCAAACGAAATGCTTTATAAAACATATCGTTCAAAATAACTAACACCAACCTGTTAAGTGTAAATCGAAAACATAGCCTAAGTACCCGAATAAGAAAGCTCTAGGAGAATTATTTTATAAAAATGGTGATAAAAATGAAAGAAGTTACTATTACTATAAACGGGGTTCAGCACAAAGTTAAGGCCGAGCCGGATAAGATCCTTATTGACCTCTTAAGAGAAGATCTTCACCTCATTGGTACAAAACAGTCATGTGACCGGAAGGGTCAGTGTGGTGCCTGTACGGTAATCGTCAACAACAGGGCAGTTCGCTCTTGTCTCCAGAAAGTGGTTGATCTGGAGGGTGCATCAGTGATCACGGTTGAGGGCTTGGGTACACCTGAAAAGCCCCATCCAATTCAGGAAGCCTATGTTTTATCAGGTGCAATCCAATGTGGCTTCTGCACACCAGGCCTAATCATGGCTACTAAAGCACTGCTTGATCAGAATCCCGACCCTGATCTTCCAGCAATTAAACGCGCTCTAGCCCGGAATCTGTGCCGATGCACAGGCTACAAGAAGATCATTGAGGCTGTAACACTCTCCAGCAGATTCCTCCGTAATGAGACAACCCCTGAGGAATATCGCCGAAGCCTTAAAGGCAGTATGATTGGAGTGTCCTATCCACGGCCTTCAGCTATGCTAAAAGCGTGTGGCCTAGCCGAATTTACAGGGGACGTAAGAATTGAGGGTTCCTTAGAATTAGCCGTAGCACGTAGTACCGAATTCCATGCTTTAATAAAGTCAATCGACACTTCAGTGGCTGAGAAGATGCCGGGTGTCATCGGTGTCATGACTGCTAAGGATATTAAGGGAACCAACCGAATCAGAGTTGCAGCGCCTGATCAACCTATTCTCTGTGAAGATAGGGTTAGGCTTCTTGGTGATCCGATTGTTGCTATAGCAGCTGAGACTAGAGAGCAAGCCAAAGCTGCTGCCGCAGCAGTAAAAGTGGAATACGAACCGCTACTTGTCATGTTGGAGCCTGAAGAGGCGTTGGCTTCTGGTGCTCTTCAGATTCATCCTCATTCTCCTAATCTTTTTATGTCACAGCCGCTTGTTAAGGGTGATGCTGATAAGGTGTTTGCTGAATCGTCGGCTTTTGTTGAGGCTGAGTTTTCGACACAGATGAATCATCAAGCACCCATGGAACCAGAACATTGTGTGGCTTATCTCAAGGGTGAGGGGGATGGTGCTCAGTTGGTGGTTATCCAACGGAGTATTAACATCCATGGTCATACAGCCCAGATAAAGGAAGCAATCGGATGGGATAACATTCGTTATATAGAAGCCTATTCCGGTGGACAGTTTGGTATTAAGGGCTCAATTACAACTGAGGCTGTTACGGCTGCTGCAGCTTTGCATTTTAAACGTCCTATACGCTATATTCCCTCTCTAGAAGAATCTATTCTTCTAACATCTAAGAGGCATCCTTACCGACAGAAAGTGAAGCTTGCAGCTGATACAAAAGGTCGCCTGACAGCTCTTCACTATGACTTTACAATCAACAAAGGAGCTTATGCAGGAATGGGAGGAGGAGTGATGATGCGTTCTTTGAATATGCTGACGGGTGCTTACTACTTGCCTAACATCAAAGCCCTTGGCCTAATAGTATATACGAACAACGGATATGGTGGTGCAGCTCGGGGGGCTGGTCCTCCTCAGACGACTTTTGCTATTGAGTCAGCTGTTGATATGCTGGCGAAAAAGTTGGGGATAGACCCGTTGGAGTTCCGTCGAATGAACTCTCTGAAGCCGGGTGAGACTAAAGCGACGGGGATGGTTATAACTGAAAAATGGCCATTCCCAGAAGTCTGTGACGCGATCAAACCACACTACGAAAGGGCAAAGAGGGATGCTGCAGCCTTTAATGCGAAAGGCGGACCATTGAAGCGTGGCGTCGGTTTGGCTGCTCATTCTTTCGGTATAGGTGGTGCCGGAGATTCTGCGACGATGTCTATTGAAATTGATCCTGATGATGGTGTCACTATTTACGCTGCAGTAGCCGATCCTGGCGAGGGAAACGATTCAATGCTTTCACAAATCGCCGCTCACCAGTTGGGTCTGCCTCTTGAGAAGGTGCGCCTCTACACCCGTGATACCGAAAAAACAGTAGGAATGGGTCCAGCGGCTGGGAGTCGTATGACTTGGATAGCTGGAAACTCTTTAATCAATGCAATTGAACAGTTAAAGGCCACAATGAGCGAAGCGAACTCAAAGACATATGCAGGATTAGTCATGGCTGGTAAGTCTACTCGCTATCAAGGCTCCACTAAAAACCCAGGCGTCGGAAGGCTTGATCCGCAGACTGGACAGGGAGACTCCTTTGTCTCTGAGTGCCATAACATTCAGTTGGCCGAGGTTGAAGTCAATACAGATACCGGTGCGACGCGGATAATAAAAATGACTACTGTCGTAGATGCTGGGACAGTTCTGAACCCACAAAACCTCGAAGGTCAACTGGAGGGGGGTATGGATCAGGGTGTTGGTTGGGCTCTGAGAGAAGAGTATGTGCTAGGCAAGACCAAAGACTGGATAACCTTCAAGTTTCCCACGATTAACGACTCTTTCGAGATGGAAATCATTATTCATGAAACACCTCGTCTAAAGGGTCCTTTGGGTGCTACTGGTATTGGCGAGATGACGATGACATCAACTGCTCCTGCGGTCATCAATGCAATTGAGGATGCATGTGGAATTAGAATCTACAATCTACCCGCTACACCCGAAAAAGTCAAAGCGGCTCTGGTTGCGGCAGTGAAATAGTCAATATGTCTGCTACGGTGCCAATGATAAGCAAGGCAATGCTTGATTCAATTAGAGAAGACTTTCCGGCTCTAAAGAAGAAACGAAATGGTCTACCACCCATATACCTTGACAATGCCTGCACAACACTGGTGCCAAAGCAGGTCATTGATGCAATTAACGAGTACTATACTACGTATCCAGCCTGTGGAGAAGGGCGAAGTCGATATTGGTTTGCAGAAGATGTTACCTGCAGGATAGAAGGAGATTCTGGAAAGGGAATTAAAGGTTCACGTCAAATAATCAGAGAATTCATTAACGCACGATCTGAAAAAGAGATTATCTTCACCTCAAATACAACTCATGCCATTAATATTGTAGCACTTGGTTTTAGATTTAAGCCTGGAGACGTCGTTCTACTGACTGACAAGGAACATAATTCAAATCTGGTTCCGTGGTTGAGATTACAGGGAAAGGGGCTCATAAAACTTGATCATGTGGACTCGACTCAAGATGACATTTTTGACCTTGAGAATTTGAAATACAAGCTGGCAAATAGAAAAGTCAGGTTGGTTAGCATGGCCTATTCATCAAATCTAACTGGCTACACTATACCTGCAAAGGACATAATCAAAATAGCACATGATTATGGCATAAAAGTTCTGCTCGATGGAGCTCAAACGGTCCCGCATAAAACAGTTGATGTTCAAGACCTAGATGTTGACTTCCTAGCATTCTCAATACATAAAATGTGTGGGCCAAAAGGAGTCGGCATTCTCTATGGAAAACGAGAGTTTCTGGGGCAAAAGTTACATGAAAGCGATGAAACTCCAGATGTAATTGAACCTACAATCTTAGGTGGAGGTACTGTAACCGAAACAACTTACGACTCTTACAGTCTACTGAATCCTCCAGAAAGATTTGAAGCAGGAATACAAGATTATCCAGGTCAGATCGCTGCTGGTTCAGCGATTGAGTATCTACAACGGATTGGAATGAATCGTATTAATTCTCAAGAAAATCAATTAAACCACTTCTTAACAGAGCAACTTCTCAACCGCTATGGTGAAACAGGCTGGTTCAAAATACTAGGGCCACATGACTCAAGTCAAAGAGGAGGAATATTAACATTCGAGATTAAACGACCTAATGCTTTGGGAATAGCTGAAGAGCTTAGTAAGAAAAGTAATGTTATGATTAGGGACGGCGCATTCTGTGTCCACTCTTTTCTAAACAAAAAGTTCGGACAAGGATGGATGCGACCGGGGCTTCCACAGGAGCACAGAATGCTATATCGAGTCTCTCTTTATTTCTATAACACCATGGATGAATGCCAAATATTCTTGGAGACTTTAAACGAGATCTTTGAAGAGCGAAGCTATGTATGAGAACTAGTACTATGTATGAGAACTAGTACTAGCCAAACGAGGATGAGATAGCGGATGGATGAGCCTGTAATTAAATACTATCGCAGATTACTTAAAGAAGGTTTTAAAAATGCAGGTTCTTTGGAGTCTCCTTCAATATTTTTAGACACTGCTGAAGAGGAGGTATCTATTTGCAGTGTTATTGGGAATTACATACACATATTCCTCAATGTCAAGAATGATATTATTGAGACTATCAAGTATTTGTGTATATGTGATCCTACCTCTAATGTAGCAGTAGAGATACTTTGTGATCTAGTAAAGGACAAAACTTTAGAGGCTGCAGCAACTACAACAGAGGAATCATTCTTAGAAGAGCTCGAAGGCAAAAGTGAAGAATTGCAGAAAAAGGCAGCAGGTTTGATGGAGCTTTTTTGTAAGGGATTAGCTCGATATCAATCAATAGTACCCCAAAATAACCTATCCAACAATGACATTAAAGAGAAAGAAGCTCGGCAAGCTAGTGTTTTAGGATTGATATAGAATGATTACAGGGATCATACTTGCAGCTGGAGAGTCTAAGAGAATGAGAGAGTCAAGAGGAGTAGACACGCCGAAACAGCTTTTACCCTGGCAGAATACTATAATGCTCCAGCATGTAATAGATAATGTAACTGTTTCTCAACTTAACAAGATATTGGTTGTACTCGGTTATAATGCGGATGAAATCGCTAGTCAACTCAAAATATCATCCTCGGTACGTATCCTGTTCAATCCCGACTTTAAGGTTGGCATGAGTTCATCATTGAAACTTGGAATTCGAAATATATCTTCTGATACTATGGCTTTCATGGTCCTTCTTGGAGATCAGCCACTCATTGATTCTGATATTATTAACAAATTGATTGATAGCTATCGTCTCAGTCAACATGGAATTGTTATTCCTGTTCACCTTGGACATAGAGGACATCCAATTATCTTTGACCGCCAATACAGAGATGAGTTGCTATCAATCAGTGATCAAATTGCGAGGGAAGTTATAAAAGCGCATTCTGAGGATGTTTTCGAGGTAAATGTAGACTCTTCTAAGATATTCGTAGATATTGATACTTTCCAAGATTACACGGCGGTAAAAGCGCAAATTGAACCCGCATGAGAAAGACTAAAGTCAATATTCAAAACGGAATGAAATATATTAAACATAAGTATAACCGAAAAATCTAAAGATGCAAAATCAAGACAAATTTTTTCATTTTCCAGTTATGATTTAAAGAAGGAATAATAGAAATGATAAAAAAAGTAAAGATTGAGGAAGCGGTGGGAATGATTCTTGCTCATGATGTTACCAAAGTGGTCCCTGGCAAATTTAAAGGACCAGCTTTTCACCGAGGCCATATCATTAGAGAAGAAGACATCCCAGAATTTCGCAGTATTGGGAAAGAACACTTCTATGTTCTAGAACTTGAAAAGGGAGAAATTCATGAAGAAGAAGCAGCCTTGCGTATTGCTAGGGCAATAACTGGATCGGGTTTGCGCTTATCCAAGCCACATGAGGGTCGCGTTGACTTAATTGCAGAACAAACGGGTCTTCTCAAGATAAATGTAGCAGCTCTAGATGAAATAAATTCATTGGGGGATATAATCATAGCAACAATATACGACAATACTGTTTGCCAAAAAGGTGCAGTCGTTGCAGGGACAAGGATTATTCCTCTCTACATCCATAATGGGCAGTTGATTAAGTCTGAACAAATCGCCAAACAACATGAGCCAATAATAAGTTTGGTTCCTATGAAACCAAGTAGCATCAGCATCATTATTACGGGAAACGAGGTGTTCAAAGGTCAGATCCAAGATGGATTCTTCCCCCTGCTCCAAAAGAAAGCCAAAGCTCTTGACTGCGTCATTAACAATCAGGTTATTGTTCCTGACGATTCAGATGCTATAGCTCGCGCTATTCTAGAGTTTGAGGCAAGTGGGAGTGAGATAGTCCTCTGTTGCAGTGGAATGTCTAAGGATCCTGATGATATTACTCCTGAAGGCATACGCAAGTCAGGGGCTCAGGTATACTTCTATGGTTTACCAGTTCCACCTGGAGCGATGTCTTTGTATGCTAAATTGAATCAGATGCATATACTCGGTGTCCCCGCTTGCTTCTTATACGCTCCTACTACAGCATTTGACATACTATTACCGCGGATTCTAACAGGTGAAGAACTTACTTTCATAGAGACCAGAAAACTAGGACATGGTGGCCTTTGTTTAAAAAACCTTGAATGTGCTGGTGTTCCTGCTCCACCCTCTCAGAACGTCAATCCTATACTCAGTAAATCTGAATGAGAATGTGATGCAAGATGGAAGACATTTTTGAAGAAATTGTAGCACTGCGTCGTCGAGGAGAACAAGCAGTCTTGGCTACAGTTGTTAATACCAATGGTTCTGTTCCACGACAGGCAGGTGCCAAAATGCTCATTCTACCTAGTGGTCAAATAATGGGAACGGTAGGTGGCGGATTTCTGGAACATCAAGTGATGGAAAAAGCCATTAAACTTATTGGAGGAAGCGAACCGAAATTGATGCATATTGAGTTGACAAACGAAGATGCTTCTAAAGAAGGCATGATTTGTGGAGGCACTGTAGATGTCTTTGTAGAGCCAATCACTCCTTTTCCGGCTTTGCTAATCTTCGGTGGAGGGCACATTTCATTCTTTCTGGCACGAATGGGTAAAATGTTGGGCTTCCATGTTGTCGTAATTGATGATCGCCCGGAATATGCAAATGCTGAGCGATTTCCTGATGCAGATGAGATAATTGCTGAAGAAATGAATTCTGTAATGAAGCGGATAGATGTCAGGTATTCCTCATACATTGTTATTGTAACTAGAGGCCATCTAAATGATGCGCAAGTTCTTGAGTGGGCTATTACTACTCCAGCAGTCTATGTGGGAATGATAGGAAGCAAGAAAAAGGTTCAAGCAATCTTCAGTGATCTAGAGACAAAAGGTATTCCGCGGGAACGATTGTCTCTTGTCCATGCGCCTATAGGGTTGGCCATTGGCTCTGAGACACCAGAGGAAATAGCTGTAAGTATTATAGCAGAAATTATACAAGTTTATCGGAAATCTGACTTGATAAGGAAAGTCTGATTAAACATCTAGTCTAACGCGCTCTAAGAAAGGCATTAATTACATATAGTATGTTAAAAAATGAAATTAGGAGCTAATATTAAACTAAGTCTTTTAAAATCTGCAAAAAAGAATGAAGAATTGGAGCTACTTTCTGAGAGGTGTTAAAGCCTTGTCTACGTCTTCCAGGCCAAGCTTCTTTAATTCAGTGGTTGTTGGTATGCCCTTTTCATCCCAGCCGAATGCTTCATATGCCTTCTTCCTTGCCTCAAGAAACTCAGCGTGAGTAGGTGCAGAGCCTGCTTTTACACCAGATGGCAATGGTTGGTACCACCTTTGTGGATTGTCATCGTCCTTAGTAGTATCCCAGATTATGTCAGGTCCACCAATCAGAATTGCTGCTCTCTGGATTTGTACAATTCTTCTGCCATACGTGTTCATCCAATCGTCGTTTGTTATTGTCCAGCCTGTGATTGCCTTGTAGAATTCCCAGATTTCAGGTCTTGTTATTCTCGTTCCAATAGAACAATAAACCATCGAATCGCCTAAGACGCTATCTGCTTCTCCAGCTGGAGCTCTTGCCTGTGATGTATGATCTCCTCCCTGTGTTCCAAGCGCGTATCCGACTCCCATTGGTGCACCACCTCCCAATCCACTTCTCATTCCGTGGGCACCTGGTTCTATTCCCTTGAATACGACCGCGTATGGCA
>JAUPKU010000070.1 GCA_030837285.1 Thermoproteota archaeon
AGTACAAAATTACATTCTACACAATTGATTCTTTCAGTCATTCCATCTTTCTCCTGCCCAGTACAGTACAAAATTACATTCTACACAATTGATTCTTTCAGTCATTCCATCTTTCTCCTGATATGTTGTCTAATGTTGACCTCTTAAATCATGCATTTATCTATATTTAAGACTTACCAGAAATCGTAAAATGAATCTTAAATTAAAGCAGATTAATTAGACTGAAGTTGAATATTTTGAGATCCCCAACATGACATCCCCCGTAAAAAGGGTGTTTTTTATTAAATACTGTAAGAACTCTGGTTTTTTATGCCAGATCTTTTCCCTTGGGATTGTTTTGACAACGAATGAAAAGTGATTTCGAACCTTAGTATGCAAACTCACAAGTCCTTCTTAATAACTAGATTCAAGTTCAAAATCCTTTCACGTTTTTCTCTTCTTGTTACCATCATTTATCGTTTTGTATTCTCTATTGCTTAACAGTAGTGTATTCGTATTGATTTCTGAATTAATGATTTTCAAGGCAAAGTTAATAAATAGAAGAGGACTAGTTTTCCCATAAGAATTAAGGAATAACCGGAAGGTGAATAATTGTCTAAGGATCAACTATTGGGCGTTTTGATATTGTTAGGTGCTATCGCTGTTTTAGGAGTTTATGGCTGGCTTATTTATGCGGGTTTGTCTTGGTGGGCTTTCTTTATAGTTTCTACAGTTGCTGTGTTTGGAGTTATGGGGATTATCGCGTGGATTGGCTGGACTATGGCAACGACTCCTCCTCCTGCACCGATTGAAGCACTCGATGAGAAATCTTCATCAGGAGAAACTACGTCTGAGGAGAAGAAATGAGTGGTTTTAGATCTTCTCAGGTCTTCTTTTATCTCCCTTCCCTTATTTGAGAGAATTATTCAGACTAGTTAAGCAACTGGTCTTGTCTTCCCTATTTTTTTAGAAAAATCTGTGTCTTGGAGTTTCCACAGTTGTTCTCTTAAGTTGAAAACGTGTTCTCATTGACTATATTTTTTACGACGATTTCAATTTATTTTCGACGTCGTATTTTCACTGGAAACTTCAATCTAACACGATTTGACGTATTTTGTGATGAAATTGTCCAAAGATGTCTGTGGCTAGATTTTAGAAAAATATTAGTTGGATGCTTACAATCCTACTTCATTGGAGATGAGATGTTCACTTTCCGAAGTTTGGCACTTGTAATCCTATTTTCTAGTGTTTTGCTGTTCTCTGAGGGTTTAATATACTATAGAAGTAATGGAATAATGCTGACTCATGCGCTTAGTGGTACAACAGTTCAAAACTGGAATTCTTAGTCCTCTAATTTCTCAGATTCCACCTGTATAATATGATGTGCAGGTCGGAATGACGTTTACGGAAGACTTCAATAGTCGGGCATTTAATGTGACTGTTGTAATGCAGATGGATAGTTACGGGTATGGACCCGCATATCTGCTGAATGGAGTATCTAATACTGGATACTGGTATTAGGCGGGTTTGGCATACAACTAGCCGTATAGAGCAGGAGGTGGATACACTCAGAGGTTTAGATTTGTCTATGAAGTATTCAATCCAAGTGGAAACTCTCTTCCCAATTGGAGGAGGAGGTTTGCTACAGTTCTCTACTTCCATTCTGGAGGGGATGTGGTTCTCCTTAGTGTATACTTCAGCGGAGGTAACGTAATAATGTCTGCAAGAGACTGGAACACCAATAGAATAGCATCTACTTCTTATAGTAGCAAGGGAGCGAATTACTTCGTCGATTATCCTTCGCTAACGCAGAATAGAAGTCAGATCTTCACGGGATTAATGATTGAATGGTATCAAGTAGATCCGGGCTTTGTTGAAGGACAGCCAGTTACATACTCCAGCACAACTATCACTCTCAAGTCGGCTTGGATGTGGATGGACGAGTGAGATCCATCGAATCCCAACTAGTCGGGTGCATGGTCTGACTATACGCTTTCTCCTATTCAGTTCTATCCTAACCTAAATCAACTTCAATCTTTTACCTCGCATAGTATGACCATTGCATGCAATACACATGAATTTATTTCGAGTTATAATGGACAATCTGTACTTGTTACACAAGCCTATCCGGTAAATCTAATTGTTGAGGGGATAATTACATTAGTTATTATCCTAATTTCTTTCGACTTGTATGCTTATATTAGGAGAAGTCGTAACCACCCTGCATCGGTTTCTCCTTCTTTTAGCCCCGCGACATCGGAGACGATTTTAAATAAGCCAAGTTTCTGCCCGACCTGCGGTGCTAGGCTATCTCTTGAGGAGAGGTACTGCCACAACTGTGGAAGATTCTTAGGTTGAAATTGGTTAGTTTGATATGTTTGAAGAATGAGAATAGCCAGTTATATTTTGAGTTGTCTTCTTTTTTCTAGAGTTAGTCTAGGCTTTTTTATGCGACTTTCGCAAGCAGGTGAAGAAAGTTGAAATGTAGCCAGATGTTAATCATGTTTGAGGATAGATTTTGTTCATAATGGATCAGAGAAAGCATTTACTAGTCCATTGGATACGACTTGCCGATGGAAAACCTGCTGGCAATTTTCAGCATAAGTACTGCCGTTTGTGTGGGGCTGTTATCCCTTTTGATGCATTCTATTGTCCTAACTGTGGAGCTGCACAAGAATCTCATGTGGAGCCTGTGATAAAGGAGGCTGGAAATACGTTGCAGGAGAGGCTTAGGAGGAGGCGACATGCATATTTAGCTTTGTTTCTTGTCAGTTTGACGATTTTTATAGTTGCCTTCTTTTGGGGGTCTACTGCTTCTCTCTCCCCTCAGTATTCTAGAGCCCTGATTAATGATCTTCAGAATATGATTGGAACAACACCTTCAGCGGTTACTATCTTTCAGAATAATATGACAATCTGTCTATTCTTCTTTGCGCCTTTTTTAGGAGATGTGTTCATGGCTCTTGTTGCATATAATACTGGTCTTGTCTTAGCTGCGCTTCCTGTTGTTAATCCTCTTGCGCCTAATTCACTAGTCCTTTTTGCTACGACACTTGTCTTCCCTTGGACTTGGATGGAGCTTTCAGCTTATAGTTTGGCGTCCAGTACGGGTCTAATGATTGTTGTTTCAGCGGTTCGTAGGACTTTAGGAAGGGATGCGAAAAGATATCTGCTTTCTCTCGTCGTTTGCGTCGTTTTACTAGCTATCGGCGCTATCATAGAAGAACAGGCATTAATATTAGCTGGATAGGAAATACCAAGTAGCAATGAGCTGGTTCTTAAAGTATAACGTGAAAAAACAAGATCCTAGCCTCTTTTTAACTGAGTTCTGTCTATTCTCTCTTTCGTCTCAATCCTATGTTAAGGATGCCAAGATTCAATCCGATGATGCTTCCTATGAGGATAAACGAACTGAAGTACAATCCTCCTGAAAGGCTTATTGCTATACCTGCGACAATAGGGCCTAGGGTCTGACCTACGTCTTGGATCGTGGCTAGAGCGCCTAATGATGTCCCGTATACTTCTTTTGACACGATTTCGGAGACCATAGGCGGAGCTGAGGCAAGAGTCATCGACATTCCCAATCCGTATATAAACATCACGACTAGAAGAAGTATAAACGAAGACGAGAATGAGATTAGGGCAATGCTTAGAGCTACTATTGTAAGCCCAATCATCACGAATCTTCTACGACCTAGACGATCCGAAAGTCTTCCGAATATCGGGCCAGATAGGAGGATCATAGCGTTCTGAATTGAAAGGAGTATTCCTACTTCGAAGCCTGATATTCCTAGGCCCGTGGCGTAGAGTGGGAGGAAGGTTTCGACGGGGCCAACGCTTAGGTATAAGCTTGCGAGGGCTGAACCTATGGATAGGAAACCTGTTTGCCGCGGCATTCCTTTTAGGTTTTGAAGGACGCTTCTCCTCTGGATCGTGGAGGATATTGCTGTTGGGAATAGGAAGAGGGAGAGTGCGAGTATGACAGCGATGATGCCGCTGACGCCACATATGATGTATACTTGGTGGAAGCCTGAAAATGCTAGGCCGGCTAGCGTTAGGATAAGGCCGCCCATGATTGGGGCTATAAGTCTTCCGAGGTATTGTGATGAGGTTATTATTGACATCATTTCGCCACGGCGGGAGGCGTACATGTCGGCTATTGTTGCTGAGATCACGGGAGCTAGAGTCGCTGTGGCGAGTCCGTGGTAGACTCTTACTAGTATTAGAAGTAGGGGATTTGTTACGAGGAGGTAGAGGAATGGGGCTGTTGCAAATATTACTGTTGCTATTAGGATTAGGAGCTTTCTTCCGTAGAGATCTGAGAGGACTCCGGCTGAGACGTTAGTGATGATGCCTATTACTGTTGAGGCGGCGGCGATTAAGCCTATTTCAGCTGGAGAGGCGCCTAGGAACTTTGCGAATAGGGAAAGAGTTGGTGTCTTTGACATTGTTGAGCCGAAGATGGCGAATGCTCCTAGGGTATTTAGTATTATGAATTCTCTGTTGAAGCGTTCTTGGGACACTTTGGGTACCTTGATTGCTGATGGTTACTTTTTTTACTCTAATAAAGATGCTTCTTGGACTTGGATTTTTTGAAGTGTTATTGGGAAAGGAATGGACATTTGTATTATTTCTGTTCTTGAGGATTCTAGGTTCTTTTTGCTCTGTTTTTCTCGGCTCTGTAGTGTGCTGGGTTGAGTATTATCTCTGTATGCCTGAGGCTGAGGCTCTCTTGTTTTGGATGGCGGAGGGGGTTGATGTGGTGTTTTCGTGCTTTTTTGTTTGGTTCAGGGGTTTTTGAGGTTTTCCCAGCTGGTTAGAGTGCTTAAACGGACTCTTATTCTCATGAACGGGTATGGAAACGGAACGTTATTCATGATGAAATGTAGCACAATAATTCTATTGTTTTCCAAGATGATCAATAGAGTACCGTAGTAAGTTACGTGATAATTTTGCATGATACTTTTGGTGAGGATCAGAGATTAGCTAGGTTTTAAGCTTCGAGTGGGCAGCTTAAGTTGTTTAGATAGTTGTAACAGCATCTTCTTGAGGCTTGGAGCTAACTCGATGGGATACTGTGGTGATCGTTTGAGCCTCTTGTATAAATCGGGTAGTTCCTGGAGGTTCCGTAGGGTGTTAGCTCTAACTTCCCCTAACGAAGGAGGAGAATAGGAGAGCACCCCTTTTCTTACAACCTGCTGTAAGAGTGGTTTTCCTTTGACTTCTTCGTCTTCAAGGCATATGACATCTCTTCTGATTCTTCCTTTTTTGTCTGTTTGCCTGTAGACCTGCTTCTTTCCTGGCAGAGTTATCTTTCCTGGGCTGAGCTTCATCGTTGGAATAAAGACACCCTTTTCCGTTTTGCCGACTAGTTTGTAGACTGCATCGACATAGGGTTTGTCACTACTGGTACTCATCCTGGTTCCTACGCCGAAGGCGTCTATTTTAGCGCCTCTGCGTAGGAGTATCTCAATCTTGTATTCGTCCAGATCTCCGCTTGCGAAAATTTGCACGTAGTTCAACCCATTCTTGTCGAGGATGTTTCTGACCTTTCGGCTTAAGTCTAGTAGATTGCCACTGTCTAGTCTTACTGCGGCAAGTCTGTGCCCGTCGCTCTCCAACTCCTTAGCGATTATCGAAGCGTTTTCAGCACCTTTCAAAGTGTCATAGGTATCAATTAGAAGGGTGGAGGAGTCTGGAAAAGTCTTTGTAAAAGCTCTGAACGCGTTGATCTCATTGTCAAAGAAGGAAACATAAGAGTGCGCCATCGTCCCAGCTATGGGAATTCCATATTTCATTCCAGCTAGGACGTTTGAGGTGCCAGCTGCACCAGCGAGGTAGCTGCATCTCGCTGCTTTCATAGCAGCATCTGTTCCTTGCGTTCTCCGCAGACCAAATTCTATTACGGGTTTACCCCTTGCAGCGTTGACAACTCTTGAGGCTTTAGTCGCGATCATGGTCTGAAGGTTGATAGTGTTTAGAATGTATGTCTCAATCAGCTGAGCCTCAATGATAGGCGCCTCAATTCTAATCAGTGGCTCGTTAGGAAAGACAATTGTCCCCTCAGGAACAGCCCAAACATCACCATTGAATTTGAAGCCTTTCAAATAATCCAGAAAAGCTTCATCTAAGCCCTGCTTCCTCAAGTAGGTCAGAGTTTCCTCTCGGAACCTGATTTTGTTGAGAAAGACTAGCGTTTGTTCCAAACCTGCGAAAATGAAGTAGGATCTGTTTGGAGGTAATCGTCTTATAAAGAGGTCAAATGTGGCAGACTCTGTTTTATTATTGTGTAAGTAGCTGTCACACATCCTTAGTTCATAAAGGTCTGTTAGAAGCCCAACGTTAGATTCATTAACAAAATCGTATTCACCTTCGGAATTGTTCA
>JAUPKU010000071.1 GCA_030837285.1 Thermoproteota archaeon
GATGCAAATAGCCGGGTCTGGAGTAACACTGGACATCAAGCCTCAATCAGTTGGCGGATACATTCGTTTACAATCACGATAAAACGATAATCCAGCGCGCTAAAAAATTGGGAGTATAAATTTGCACACTTGGTCAGGTAGAGCCCCTGCTACCTGAACTTATTTGGAAGAATTCTAAAAAAGTTTGGGAGGGTTATTTTGATTTTTATGTTTCAGCGCGCGCTTGCCCCAACTTGTTGGGGTTAGCTAGGAGATTCTTCCATTTACCTAAGAGCTCCAACACACGACAAGAAACGAGTAGAGGGTCGGTAGGGAACTGGAGCAGAGCGACAGAGAAGCGAACAGTCAAGAGAGTTTAGCTAGTAAATGTTGAGGATGTTAATTTTAAGAAATAATTAGCTTAGCCAATTTTTTCAACCATATTAAACCTTCATAATTTATTTATAATTTAAAAATTAATTCTCATTCCATCAAACTTGATGAAAAGCTAATGACGAAATCAGTTGACGATAAGAAGATTGCAAGTGAATTGAAGGGAAATACGCTTAGAGCTTATTGGGCTATACTGAAATCTGAGAAAGGAGTTATGGGTGTCAGGGAGCTTCAGAGGAAACTCGGTTTTTCCAGCCCTGCATTAGCTACCTACCACTTGAATAAGCTTGAGGAGCAGGGGCTTGTCGTAAACGAGAGAGGCGACTACCGGCTAATCAAGGAGGTCAAGGTAGGGATTTTGGAACAGTTTATAAAAGTAGGTACGTTCAGGCTTCCGAGATATGTTCTTTATGCTACTTTGTTCACAACACTGTTAATCTTCTTTGTCTCACAACTGAGGGAGATCAATTTTTACAGCTTCTTTGCCCTAATTTTCGGCATCCTCGCCACAGGAATTCTGTGGTACGAGACTATTAGAGTTTGGCGCCAGAAACCCTAAGTGTACAAGAAGTTGAACATGATCGGGGCTTAGCGTACATTAGACTTGTTCAATTGTACAGAAATGTTGCATTAAGAGTAAGCTTCGACACATATTCTGTTTAATAATGTATTGGAGGTGAACGAAAATCACTTTTACTAACAGTAAAATAGCCATGTTCGGAGGAACTGGAATCCTCATTGCCATCCTGATAATAGCAATAACACCAATGATACTGCCGGTTGCGAATGCGGGGACACTTGTCATCAAGGTAACTGATGCTCCGGTGGATCTTAAACATCTTAACTTAACAGTTGACAGCTTTGAAGTCAAAAACAAAACAGATAGTTGGATAAGCATACCAATTACTGGGGGGAGAATTTCCTTCGACTTACTCAGTCTCAATGGTGTTACCCTTGACGCTGCAATGAGCAATCTTAAGCCTGGAAACTATACCATGATAAGGATGCATGTCGTCGAAGGTTTAGCGTTTACTAACGCAACAAGCAACATAGAGGGTAGTCAACCATTCGCTGTTCGAGTTCCAAGTGAGAAGATCAAGATACCAGTAGAATTTGAGATAAAAACAGGCGACACAACCATCGTGATACTTGACATAATGGCTAACGCGGAGTGGAGAATATCTATAGCCAACAATCCTGAAAATAACCTAAATCCAGTAATCAAACCCACTGTGATACCTCCGAAATCTACGTAAAATTATTATCTTTTTTCTTTTTCAGCGCCCTATAATCGTTTCAATAAAAATGAAGAGACGCCTAAATTTGTGAAATTAATGGATTGATTAGTATTGAAAAATTAAAGTCATATAGTGGTGAATCATGTCAGCCGAAATTAAAGAAATGTTAAAAACAATTGAATTAAATGTCTCTCAGGTTGATTTACTTTTAAACAAAGATTTTAGAGAAGGTAAAGACGAATTAGAAGCATTATACAATGAGGTGAGTTATTTTATTTTACAATTTTTTCCAGACGCAGAAAAAAGAATTACTAAATTAATTCAATCAGTTCCTATCTGCTATTCCAATTTTGGAATTGAAGAGACAGAAGGGGAGGAACAGACGTGTTACATTTCATATTTGAAGGTTATACGAAATACTTTAATTTCCTTTAAAAAAGAGCTACAGACAAAAGCTAGAAATATAATAAACCAACAAGTTTGGATTTAAAAGATGAGAAATAAGAAGCAACTAACACAAGTTATCGTCAGAGAATCGATTGACAAATGACTTGATAATGCACTATACTAGTTAGCTAAGGGCGCATCCTGTGAGTCATATGCAAACTTATTCCGTAAAAAGTCAACTAACTCAGCAGCTGAGCTTCTCTCCACTTTGACGGCAACTTCCTTCTTGACAATCGTATACATCCCCTAGAAGGAAGCAGCAAATTTTAATCCCGACCCTTATACCCCCGATTCGGGCGCTTTGATTCTTAGCAGTTGTAGTACTGAGACGGTGTATCGCCAAAGGATATCCGTAAAAGATGAACGGTCTATAAGGCATCTTTTGTGGATCTTCGAAGTCAACGAATTTGCCCGCCTACTCATCTCTGCTCTCCCAGTCATCGTAGATTGTACCCGGTTTCACATAATACTTCTCAGCCAGTATGGGCGCGATTTCCTTCAAAGACAGTCTAGCAGCTCTCAAATTAAGAAGCTCAAAACGTCTCTCATCTCTAGGCTCCCCTAAATTTAGTATTTTTTCGGTTTTTTCAATTTTCTCCTTACAAACGAATTCAGCACAACAAACCCTGGAAGCCGGGACAGGTATTAGAAAAGGAAGCGCCAACACCTTACTCCCAGAAAACAAGAGTTTACCCAAATCTATTTTTCACTAGCGTGCGCGACTGATAAACGATTCAAGCGTTCTAAGCGTAACACAGTAGCTTTAGAAAAAAACTTGATGTACACTATATACTTAAGACCAACTTGCTTTAGAATAAGGTTAGTAGTGAATAATAAACGCTAATTTTTTTAGTGAATATTGTATTGATGTAAATAGTGAATGAGCTATGTCTACCCTCAGGTTGCTTGCACAGTCTTTGGTTAAAGATTTTTTTGAAGTGGATTGCCCGAGTATTTCACAATCTGCGAACGTATCGAAACTTATATCTCTTCTTCAGACATCAGAGAGCTACGAAGCCCTCGTGACAAACGGTTACCCTCCAAGACTTGTAACCGTAAGAGATGTCCTAAAAGTCACTCACCCTGAAAGAACCTCAGTCTCAAAAATAGCTTTCAGCCCTTCCGGCATAACACCGAATGCACCTCTCTATGATGCATCGCTGAAATTGGTGCATAATCGAGTGAGAATACTGCCTGTAGTCGAGAATGAGTCCATTGTAGGCGTGGTTAGGCAGACAACGATCTTGGAGAAGATGGTGGACTGTGAAGATCTTGAGGAATGCACTGCAGAGAAACTGATGGTGGAAAATCCCGTTACTATGGACCGAGACGCCTCAATAGGGGTTATACGAAGCATCATGCTCAAAAATGGGATCAGCCACATCCCTGTAGTTGACAAAGAGGGAAAACTCGGAGGAATTGTCACTGCCAAAGACGTGGTCTGGAATTTCATCAAGCCAAGTGAAGGCCAAACCGTTGGCGTGAGAAGAGGGGAGACAATTAGAACCCGAGATATGAGTATGAGGGGGCTGATTGATACGAATCCCCTCTATGTTACGCGTAGAACTTCGATTTTAGATGTGATTCGTGAAATGTCAACCCTAAAGATGGGGTACTGTCTCGTCGTCGAGAAACAGAAGCCCATCGGCATCATAACACCGAGAGACATTCTCTCGCTTCTCACCCAGTTTGAGCCAAAAGTCCAGATCCCTGTATACGTAGTGGGCTTCAAGGATTTTGATAAGGATCTGGTCCAGTCAGCCGCGAGAAAGATTGATCGCGTCGCAAGCAGGGTGTTAAAGTATCATCCAGATCTCCAGGAGATCGTGGTGGATGGGCGGGTAAAGGCAAGAAGAGGCGAAGAGAGAAGATTCGAGATAAAGGCAAGAGCCTTTATGCCCTCAAACATGATATCTATCACTGTAGAAGGCTGGTCACTGCCCACGTTGTTTGATGAAGTCAGCGAAAGATTAGATGCAGCTCTAAGACAAAGTAAAGGTAAACGGAAAACGAAGCGATCTGATTCAGGATAGCTTATTTGCGTATTGTAACTTAGTAGCAAGGCAAAATGAGGTTTCAAACTCGATTTTTACCTAGCGACAAGATAGTGTTAAAGGGTTGATAGCCCGGAGGAGATCATGCAGCACTGTATAATATGCGATCTCCACTTTTTTGGATCATCCAGCCGCGAAATATGGTAGCGCGCGCTAATGTTTCACGTCCAGTAGAGTCCTCCAGCGTTCCGTGAGTCAAAGAAGTATATCTTCGGCAGTATGGACAGAACATCAAAATGATTTTCATTACAGGTGCGCGCGCATTCCTTTGTCAGGACAGAACTTGCTCTTGAAAAACTCTTACCCCGAGTAAATTCGTTTGCATTTGGAGCACTTGTATTCACTCAAATTTAAGACACCAAGCTACAATTCTACTTTTATATTAGAGATTTAGGTTGTAGTTTCCTACAACTAATCTGTAAGCGCGTATCAGTTTCTATTATATTTTCTCGAAAAAATTGGGTGATGTAAATTTGCTCTCTTGGTCAGGTAGTCTCCCCCATACTGATGCTTCTTTGTCACTTGGGTTGTTTTTAGATCGATCAATGCTATTCATTATTTATTGTTAAATATCAATTCACCATTTTTAACATCGACAACAATTAACGAGTTTTTGTCAACTTTTTCTTCTAGAATCATCTTTGACAATTCGTTCAACAGGTTTTTTTGAATAACACGTTTTACTGGTCTTGCACCAAACTGCGGGTCAAAACCGATTTTTGCAATAAAATCCACGGCTTTTTTAGTGGTTGTCAGTTTGATGCTATTCTTTTCAAGCATCTTTTGGATGATATTTAGCTGAAGTTCTACTACTCTCCGAACTTCCTCTAACGTTAACGATTGAAACATAATTATCTCATCGATGCGATTCAGAAATTCTGGTCTAATGCTTTTTTTCAGTAAATCAAAGACCTGTTTTCGGGTTTGGTTTAAGATCTCATCACGGTTTTGCTCATTTATTTTCTCCAAGTTTTCTTGAATTATATGAGAACCGATGTTTGAGGTCATTATGATTATTGTATTTTTGAAATCCACTGTCCGACCTTTGTTATCAGTCAATCTCCCATCGTCAAGCACCTGAAGCAATATATTGAAAACATCTGGATGTGCCTTTTCGATCTCGTCAAGGAGCACAACGGAATAAGGTTTTCTCCTAACAGCTTCGGTTAGCTGTCCACTTTCCTCATAACCTATGTACCCCGGAGGTGCACCAATGAGTCTTGAAACTGTATGCCGTTCCTGATATTCGGACATATCAATCCTAACCATGCTAGTTTCATTATTGAATAGAAATTCAGCCAAAGCTTTTGCTAATTCAGTTTTTCCAACACCTGTAGTACCTAGGAAGATAAAAGATCCGATCGGCCGTTTGGCATCCTGCAAACCTGCACGGCTTCTCCGAATAGCATCCGATACTGCGCTGACGGCTTCCTCTTGTCCGATAACCCGCATGTGAAGTTCCGTTTCTAGGTTAAGCAATTTTTGCTTTTCACTTTGGAGCATTCGGCTAACTGGGATGCCTGTCCAGTGAGAAACTACTTCCGCGATCTCTTCAGCATCGACTTCTTCATTAACCATGGCTGATTCTTTCTGTAACTCTGAAAGTTTTTTCTTGAGAATGTCAATTGTTTTTTCTGCTTCCGGAATTCTACCATACTGAATTTCTGCAACCTTCCCAAGCTCACCATTGCGGTATGCGCCCTCAGCTTCAAATTTAAGATGTTCTATTTCATCCTTTTTTATCTGAATCTGTTCAACTAGATCCTTTTCAGACTGCCACTTAGCCTTCAGCTGATTACGGTCTTCACTAAGGTTCGCGATCTCTTCATTAAGCGATTTAAGTTTCACCTCATCTCTCTCACGTTTCATGGCTTCACGTTCAATCTCTAACTGACGAATCTTTCGATCTATTATCTCCAGTTCTTCAGGAACAGAATTGATTTCAAGTCGAAGCTTAGACGCGGCCTCATCAATCAAATCTATTGCTTTATCCGGAAGGAAACGATCGGAAATATATCTCTGTGAAAGTTCAACAGCGGCAATTATCGCTTCATCCTTGATCCTAACATGATGATAGATCTCATAACGCTCTTTTAGACCTCGAAGAATGGAAATAGCATCCAAAGTATCTGGTTCATTGACCATAACTGGTTGGAACCGCCTTTCAAGAGCTTTGTCTTTTTCAAAATACTTCTGGAACTCTTTTAGAGTAGTAGCGCCGATTGCACGTAATTCTCCCTTAGCTAGTGCTGGTTTTAGAATGTTAGCAGCATCCATTGCTCCTTCACTAGCACCTGCTCCGACGAGTGTATGAATTTCGTCAATAAATAACACGATTTCACCCTCTGCTGAAACAACTTCCTTGACAACGCTTTTCAATCGTTCTTCAAATTCACCCTTATATTTTGCACCAGCAATAAGAGCTCCCATGTCCAACGAATAAAGTTGCTTTGATTTCAGATTCTCAGGTATATCTCCATTGATTATACGGTGAGCAAGTCCCTCTGCGATGGCGGTTTTTCCAACACCTGGCTCTCCAATTAGGATAGGATTGTTTTTTGTTCTTCGCGATAGGATCTGAAGGACCCTTCGGATCTCTTCATCGCGACCAATAACCGGATCAAGTTTTCCCATTCTAGCCATATCATTCAGGTTCACCGCATACTTGCTTAATGAATTATAGGTCTCTTCTGCAGTTTGAGAATTAACCGTAGACCCTTTTCGCAATTGCTTGATTGCTGTCCTCAAATCCTTTTCAGTGACACCATTATTCTCGAGCAATCTTGAAGCAGCATCATTTAAAGTTAAGATTCCCAGAAAAAGATGCTCTATAGAAACGAACTCATCCTTAAATTCAGAAGCTAGCGCTGACGCCTTCTGAAGAGCTTGGTTAGAATTAGATGAGAGATATTGTTGTCCACCACTAACCTTAGGTAAGGAATCAATTAGCTTATCAAGAGCCTTTGAAAAAACATCGAAGTTTACATTTAATTTCCTCAATAAATAGGGAGCTACATTTTCATCAACCATCAATATTCCTTTCAATAAATGTGAGGCTTCAATTGATTGGTTCTGTTTTGCCATGGCAATTTCCATGGATTTCTGGATAGCTTCTTGTGATTTAATGGTGAAATTGTCTAAATTCATTAAATATATCCTCCTTTGGAGTCTCTATTATTACCAATAGGTAAGATTACCTAAAAGTAATATTATGATATATAAATATTTCGATTGATTACTAACGCGAGCGTAGACAGTTAGGTTAGACTGAACAAAGAGGAATTATCGTGCGCATCTTCATAGCTCAAGAAAAAAGGGGTAGTGCAAATTTGCTCACATGGTTCGATAGCGCGCATGCGATAAAACTTACACAAATCACAAACTAAAATAGGAGGAGGCTCAAGTTATGTTAGAGCTAAAAAGTCTTATTTTGAATACGAGTTCATCTAATGTTCAAAGAACTTGTAATTATTGTACTTCACTCAGGGATTAAAAAAACTCATTCTTTTTTCCAGAACCCAGTTCTGAATCTTATCACTATAATAATGCGCGTGCTAGTTCATTCCTTTCTTTATTAAATACTATTTGTGTACATATGTTCGGGTTTAGGGTTTTATTTTCGGTTGGGTACCCATCGGTGCTTAGGATTGGAGCCTTTTGGTTGGTCTGCTTGATAGCCACATGCATAGCATTTTCCATCATGCACCGAAATTATGTCACCACAGTTTGGGCATCGATACTTTGCAGCTTGACTTTCTAGGAATTCATCAATGCCTTTTTCTCTCATCATTTTTTGGTTGTCAACCATACTCATGCCGTAACGTGCGCTGTAGTACTCGTCTAACTTGGCTAGCTGTTTGCAGGGCATCTCTGTGCATTCATAGCAAAAGCGGATGTGTTGTTTCCTCAGTTTCTCGCAGTCTCGTTTAATGAATGCACAGTTTTTGTTTCGCACCAAGCAACCGCTGCAATGGGGAACTTCGCCCTTCTTGTAGGGCACTCCTCGTGAATAGGCAAGATAGGCTTTGCAGATGCCACAGTTCATGCCACACGGCGCAATCAGGTCAGAAGTAAACACTTTAGTCATACTCTTCTGCTAATGAGAAAAACCTAATTAGCCTTATCCAATTAAAGAGGATTCATTAAAAGATGCTGTGAGGAAATGTCGTCATTTCAAGAGGATATGAAGGAATATCGCAAACAGCTGGAGAAGGGAACCCTTCAACGAGCATACCAAGGGTTAATGGAGTATCTGATGGGGTTGAGGGCGTATTTTGAAAAGAAACATCCTACCTATTCGGTCTCGGGGAGCATTTATCAGGGTTATATGGATATGACGTATTTTTCCTTCTTCCCAGACTCCTTGAAACGTCGACGATTAAAAGTGGGGATCGTGTTTGTTCATCAAGCATTTCGATTTGAAGTCTGGTTATTCGGTTATAATAAGGGGGTGCAAGCACGGTACTGGAAACTGTTTAAAGAAAGTAGCTGGAACAAATACCAGATTCCCTCAACGACAGAAGGTGTTGATTCTATTATTGAGGGCATTCTAGTTGGAAATCCAGATTTTAGTGATCTCGATACGTTGACACAGCAAATCGAGCGCGGGACATTGAACTTTATTGATGATATTGAAAGCTTCTTATCAAAATACTAAACGGATGCTTATGCAGAAGACACAGAGCATTCTAGGATCGGTGTTATTTCATACGGGATCTGATATTGCTGTATTCTTAGGGATTTTTTCAAATCTATCTTAAACATGGTTGAAAACCCAGAGGCTACCATATTCTAGACTTTATACTTCTCATTTTTTGGATCGTCTCATCATAATTAGGTCAAGCCAATAGAAATATCTGCAAGCGTGCGCTTGGCACAGACAAGTTGTTCATCGGTTTGTTGGTGTGGTTGTGCAGTCACAAATACTAATTAGAAATTCCCTCCTTTGAATATATGATGTTCTCGAAAAAAGAATAGCGCGCCTAAGAGTGAAAGTACATGGAATCTAAGAAACAGTTTACAACCATAGATGAATACATCGCTACTTTCCCCAAAGATGTACAGAACATTCTGAAGGAACTCAGACGTGTAATTAGGGAATTAGCACCTGAAACCATAGAGACGATAAGTTACAAAATCCCAACATTTGACCTTCATGATAAACATTTAGTGTTTTTCGCAGCCTACAAGAACCATATTAGCATTTATCCTGTTACCGATTCAATGGTTGAAGCGTTCAAGGAAAAACTTCTGCCATTTAGAACCGGTAAAGGTACACTTCAATTCTCCTTAGATAAACCGATTCCATTTGATTTAGTGAAGAACATTGTGAAATTTCGAGTTAACGAGAGTAAGTCCAAGAAAAAGTAGCTAGCTGCGCGCTTTATTCATCTCTCCATAAATAACCATACAATGAACAATAAGTAAGTGAGAACTTATGGAAAAAATCAAGAAAGAAACACCTCTCAATCAACCAAAGCCTGACTCACACGCGGACAAGGTGGACGGGGAGAGCGCCGTGCTCGCAGCCATCGCCGCGATGCCTGAACCGTATCGCACGATGGGTGAGCGTCTCCATGCTATCATCAAAGCCAGCGCACCAGCCCTCTCGCCGAGACTCTGGTACGGGATGCCCGCGTATGCCAACAAGGACGGCAAGGTCATCTGCTTCTTCCGCGGCGGGGAGAAGTTCAAGGAGCGATATATGACGCTCGGCTTCAACAACGAGGCACATCTTGACGAAGGCCACCTGTGGCCGATCGCCTTCGCGCTGACTGAGTTGACGGCAGCTGAAGAGGCAAAGATTAGTGAGCTCGTGAAGAAATCGGTGAGCTGAGGACTGAGCCATTGACCCTGGAGGTGATCGATGCTTCGGTGCTGAAGTTCATCCTTGAACTGACTGAGTCGACATAATAAGTGCACGCTTATTCGTGATAATTTCAATAACTGTTGTTAGTGAATAGAGATTGAGAGTCTATATTTGAAATCAGGCTTTAAATTCAATTTAGTTTTTAGAATTCTCTTTGAGTTTCTGAATTCATAACTTAACTCTGGAAAAAGGATCTCGTTTTCTTATCCATTTGACACGTGTGGTAAGATTGAGCAGAAAGCAGAGCACGATTAAGGGAAGTCGCGTCAAATTGATGGTGTTATATTTGCACACCTCTAATTAGAAATAACTCTTCATAGCACGCGCTAACTGGTGTATTCAGGTGAACCGATAGGGGGCGCTACAAATCAAGTGCACGCCAATCAAATCATCATTATGTATTACTTTTTACTTTTTTTTCCCAATGTTAATTCACCTTCCTTTTCAGTACGCACTTAAAGCTAGGCATGGACTGAGAATTCATAATTATATTATCACGACATGCCGTCAAAGATGATAAACAAGTGAAAAGAGCACGCTATCCCAAAAACGGAATCGAACAGTAAGGTATCATGTATGAGAATCAAATACTGTGCTTTAGGCTTGGTCACGATTATTTTGGTTGCTTCAGGGTTCCTGATGGTAAACCAGCTAACATCTAGAAATAGTGCAGATAACAATCAACCTAGCAGTTTACCGTCGAGAGCAAGCCGAATCCCAAGCGACGCGGTGAAGATGACACCTCAGACAGATGCTGCTCCACCGAAATCATTATCTCGGGAATACATGGATCCCGTTCCGGTTCAAGGCCCAGTGAACACAGCGGGGGCGGAAGATTCCGCCTTCATCCTTCCCGATGGGAACACCCTCTACTTCTTCTTCACTCCCAATGTGCGACTTCCCGTGGAGAAACAAGTTCTAGATCCCACAGTAGGAATTTACGTTTCGCAAAAGAACGAGAGCGGTTGGGGTGAACCCGAGAGAATGATTCTGCAGGACCCTGGGAAACTGGCGTTGGACGGAGCTGAGTTTGTCCAAGGCAATCTGATGTACTTCTGTTCAGCACGAGAAGGCTACACGGGCGTTCACTGGTTCAAGGCCGAGTATCGGGATGGGAAATGGCAGAACTGGGAAAACGCGGATCAGATCATGAAGACGAACGAATATGCGACAGGGGAGCTCCACATCTCAGGGGATGGAAACGAACTGTACTTTCACTCTTCCAGAGCTGGAGGGAAAGGCGGCTTAGACATCTGGGTGTCCCAGAAAGTCAGTGGCGCATGGTCGACCCCGGTGAATGTCGCCGCAGTGAATACGGAACGTGATGAAGGCTGGCCCGCTCTCAGCCCAAACGGAGAGGAACTGTGGTTTTCCCGGGACTATGGCATA
>JAUPKU010000072.1 GCA_030837285.1 Thermoproteota archaeon
CCAATATAGATAATGCCATCGACTACTGCCGGAGAAGCTCCATATATTATGTCATAGGTTTTGTAATTCCATATCACATTTCCAGTTGAGACATTCAAGGCATGAACAGAGTTGCCATAGCTAGAGCAGACGAAAACAATGTCATCGTAAACAGCAGGAGAAGAACCATATATCCCTGAATTCCATATCTCACTGCCATTAGTAGCGTCTAGGCAGTAGGAGCCAACATAAACTCGTCCACCAGATACAGTGGGAGAAGATCCTCCTCCTTGGCGAGTCCAAATCTGTGAGCCTGTAGTGGCATTTAGGCAATAAGCAGTATCAGCTGAACATGCATAAAGACGTCCATCAACAATAGCGGGAGAAGAAGACACATTTATTTGAGACCGCCATAACAAGCGAACACGCTCCATCTTTGACGGTGCTATAGATGCGGAATATCCCGATCTAGCAAGATCGTGACGCGACATCGGCCAATCGTCAGCAGTTTCAGAATTAACCGATTCCAAACTAGTCTTAGAGCTCACAGGAACATATAGAGGAGACAATAAGAGAATAGTGAGAAGAATAAGAGGGATAATCAACTTACGAAACAATATCGGAATCATCCATTCTTAAAAAAACTATGAAAAAAATGGATATAATATTTGTGAAAATCTTGTTCGTAGAATATATACTAGATTACCCCCCCAAGAAACGCGTGTTAGATTATTACAATTTCAGATAAGATCGTTATAAAACAATAAAGGAGTCAGCTAGCTAATATCAAGAAAAATTTGATTTATTCATTTACTTTCATTGAGATAATTTTTTACTAATAGTGTTAAAACATTGTAAAATTTTATCCAAATCCAATCTTCTCTCTTGATTAAAATTTAGCACGCGCGCTAATTTGGTCCTAAGATGTAAAACTGAAACTCAAGGTTGGCAATTGTCCTCTGAAGAATCTATGATTTGGTGAGTTTTTTATAAAGGTCTTTATTGTACTTGTCTCGTCTTTTTTGTATCTGATTGTCCGTGACTGGCCAAAACCAATGAACTTTATCTCCGTTTGTGAGTAGGCGATGAAGCCGTAGTAGCTCACGTTTGCTTCATCGTCGATTGTGTAGGTAGAGGAAGTGATGTTGAAGTTTTTGCTGACGTTGGTGAGGTATGTCTCTTCGTGTACGTGAGGTTTATCTGGCTTTTTCTCATGTGCTGTCTGTCTCTGTGCGGTCTTGTCTGTGTCTGAGGCTGAGGCTCTCTTGTTTTTGATGGTGGGGGGTTGATGTGGTGTTTTCGTGCTTTTTTGTTTGGTTCAGGGTTTTTTAGGTTTTTAAAGTTGGAAAGAGTGCTTGAAATGGATTCGAATTCGAATCTATCAGAGGAGATATGACAGCGGTCTACAATACGCCGTTCCTCTCTTTTTTTAAGTTATGTTGGAATAAGATGAAAGTTCGAATCTTGCGAAGATAATCCGTGACATTGAAGAATATACCAAGTCCTCATTTCTAGACGAGAAATATTTGTACACTTTGCTATTCAATTTAGAATTGTTTTAGCGTCATTATATGTGACATTTACTTCAAGATAGATGAGGGTATTTTTAGAAATAGACTAACGAGCGAACATAGATTAAAGCTGTTATTGTTAAGCTACAATCACAACTAGTTATATTCAGCAAGAAAATAAGCATAATTAAGGCATGTTCTATACTGGTGATTTTAACGTCGAGAATATTCTATTCTCAAGAGTCTAACGAATTATATCCGAAAACCAAAAGGTTTCTCTTAGAACCATGGAAACTTGGGATTGGCAGATTTATAATAGTGCTGATCGCGATAGTCGGCGTTGTGGTTTTCATCCTCTTTGAGAACTGGTGGCTGGATGTCAAGATTCTGACCTCGATGTTCTCAAACAAGGCGGGAATAGATTGGTGGAAGATAAACTTCCTTGATAACTATTATTTTTATATCTGCATTGCTGTAGGTCTCATCGTTGCTCTGAGCGACCCCCGAATAATAATCGAAAAGGATTCTCAGGGAAAGAGAAGTTACTACCTCCACAGCAAGTTCTGGGTTATGATAAATGCTATCGTGGGGCAGATATTAAAGGATGAGAGAAATCCCTTTTCTCCAGGCGAGAAGAAATCTTCCAGTGACAGAATCTCCCTGAAGCGAGGGTTACTTTGGAAGTCCCTAGAGTTCTTAGCTGGTATGTTAGTTATAGGCCCAATGATAGCAGCGTCCATGGCGACAGTCTATCTAATGTTATTAAGATGGATTGAAATACAACAAATCACGTGGATAGTTTTCATACAGAATTCTCTTTCAGCTATTTCTACGCGACTTTCCACTCCAGAAACTCTCACAGGTGAAGCGTTGGGAGCATGGTTGATAGCAAACTCCCCCAATCTAGAGTTTTTAAACTTCACTAGGACATTCACACTGGTTTTTGTGGGAATATGGTCTGTACGCTTCGTAATCTCCACCTATCTCGACGGTTTTAGGGAAAAAAATTTAATCAAAATATTCAGAAATATCGCGGGAATAGCTTTCCTCCTCCTTATCCCTTACGTCCTTCAAATACCAACTCTTGCCTTCGATATAACAACACCATTCTATGTAACAACCGCAATAATTGCGCTGTTCATTTCAGCTACGTTTTTTGTCTTCTTAAGTCTAACCAACAGTATGGTTCAATTGGTCATTAGCCGAATAGTTAAGAACAGAATAATCTTATCCTCAATCATCATAATCATCTTAGCGAGCTTATTATACGGGCCAATCGTTGTTGCTGTCCAGTATGCACCAGCTATGGGAGGCCATTATGAACAGTATCTTTGGCAGCCGAAGTACCTCCCAAACGTGGTCTACACTCAATGGGCCACGGGTATTGAGCCTATAAAGGCAGGCGATATCAACGCAGCTATAAACACGGGAACAAACCTCGATATCCTAAGCAGAATCAGAGTCTTCAACGATGCATCAGCTAAACTGAGGCTTACACCAAGTATTGGGGTGAACTGGATGGATTTCTCCACACCAGTACCACCTTCAACAACATCAGTCGACATCGTCTATGTAAATGGTAAAGAGTATTGGTTAGCGCCTCTAACGATAGTGATGCCACCAGGTGGAACCGCTGAAGACCAGTGGCGCTCCTCCCGCATGCTCATAACCCACTCCGAGCGCATTCTCGCCATGGATGCTGCCACCGGAGGTATCGTACCAATACAGTCGGTATTCAACCTCACAAAACCTTCTTATTCCATATATTATGGTGAAGACGGCTTGCTTACATCTTCAGCGGTTTACATAGGAATTCCAAACATTGCCGAGACGCACTTATCCAATTACACTGGGCCCGCAGCGTATAATGGAGCGGTTGACTATCTTCTCAGCGGCTTTGACAGAGTGTGGTTCTTCTCAGGACTATACAGACGGGAGCAACTTCGATTGGACTTTGCCCGTGGAGACTATGGCGATGTGAAGATGCTCTTCATGAGAGACATCAGTCAGCGCCTTTCACAAATTCTCCTGCCCGGGATGACGCTAGACCCTGACCCCTACATAGTATCTGATGGCGATAATATCTACTATTCTCTATACGTCTATATTGAGAGAAGTATGCCCACTCAGTATCTGGATTATCCCAATAACCAACATCGTTTTTTGCGCTTGTTCGCAACGATTCTGATAAACGCATATGATGGAAGCATACAAGGATACTTGCTAGGAAGTACTGAGGACAATTATATTTTAGACTTCTATCGTGGAATGTACCCACAATGGAATCAGCCTGTACCCACATGGTTGCAGTCTAGACTACGTTACCCCGAGTTCCTTTTTGATAAGCAGATAGTTTCTTATGATACATATCATGTTTCTGACCCTGATCTCTGGCAGCGAGGCACCGACTTCTTCGAGTTGACGACTGATTCCAATGGTAATCCGATAGAGGATGTAAGATATGTCAGTTTCTATCTAAACGGCACAACATACTGGGCTGCAGTTCGCCTCGTCGAATACGCTAACTCGCCGGGGAAGAACTTGGCAGGTATGTATGTGGCTCTTAACGGCGAGAATATCGGTGATGTATCCATGCTTAGAACTGGAAATGTTGCGGTGATTGGCCCCCAGACGGCTTTAGATACGATCAACAACTACGGCCCAACGCAGACTCAGTTGACACTTAATCGGTGGCAGAGTGGGAACGTTCTCATGTATGTCATCAATAATAAGCCCTACTATTTCGTTCCGTATTATGGAGGAACAGCGACAACGCTGAATCCCGCGATGATGGTTGTTGTTGATGCGATGTCGCAGAAGATTGGCTACTATATAATTATCAACCCTCAAGATCCAGTAGAAGTCAGTTCATCATCTAATAGAGCCTATTTAAACCTCATAGGAGCAACTGTGGTACAGACCGCTGAAGCTCGTAAGACAAACATTCTCAACGAGGTTATTGGAAGAGGGTACACAATTAAGACTCCGCAGCAACTGTTTCCCAATGTAGAGTTTCAAGAAGCTTCAATCAATTACCTTAGTGACGCAGATTTGGCTGTAACGAACGCAACAATTTCATCGTTTATTTCAAAGTGGGTTTTGCCATACAGCTTGAGTACAATTCTGGAATGGGAAACAATAGTTTCCAATGTGAAGTACCTGAACCTAGGAGTGCTTATTAATATAGTAGGAATTGTTGAGCTACATTATCTGGCTATTGCCTATGGCTAGAATACATCTTCTTTTCCAGCTAGCTAGTAATACTGAAGTGTGCAAAACCAATAGTCTAGAGTTTGGTAGCTCAGAGGACATTATCGACATATCACAAGATATCCTATCTATTTTTCTAGAAAAACGGTTTTGCGATCGATCGTAACCCTAATTGCAAGGTAACCTTCGACAAGAACCCAAACAAATTTGTTAAAGTATAGGTGTAACATTTTTCCTATCCTTTTTCCATGATTTTCACAGAAATATTCTATTGTTTTCTGGCGCTTTTAAACCCAATGTGTGCGCAACATCTATAACTTATGGCGATGCTTGAAACAGTGAAGGGAGATGAATGACTAAACACCCCATAAATCATCACTCATCCACAACACTTACACTTCTGGATTCAACTCTTTCCAGCAAACTACTAACTTTCTTTAAAGAAGCTACATTTCAACACTGCTATAGATGTGGTGGGCTAGTTCCAGAGCTAACTTTCCTTGCTGGCAATAAAGAGTATAGGTTCTGCTGCTATCAAATAATAGATACAGAGTCTGGAAAAACCTTAGAAAAAACAGACTATGATAAACTTGGGAAACTCATAGCCAGTGAAACCAAAAATGTTAACCAGTAGATAGCGTGCACTAACCAACTAAATCAGTATTGACAGATAATAAGGCACGCTTCTGACTTCGTACAGAGATTGTTTGTTTGAAAGTGAATGTACATACATATTCTATATCCACAATGCGTATATCGGACTCTCGACCGTTCTGAACGGAAACAAATGGAGAAAAAGTGATTTAAGATGATAAGCAAAGTATTTGATATGGTTGCAAAGTGCCTTGAAGCTGGGGACGAGGTGCAGTTCCTTTTTCCTAGTCAGCATGAGGGGACAAGTGGCTATGTAGTTTTTTCGAAAGAAAAGATGCTCTACGTGGAGGAAGACCGTGTAACGCACGAAGCAAATGACCTCATCTTTGAAATCCCGCTGTGGCAATAAGCAGCATAAAGGAGGGAGAGGATAGCTTCGTCGCCGTCGCGAACTATGGGGACAAGTACTCTTTTGAGTCGGATTTCTCAAGCCAGGTCAAGACTGAATTCGAGAAGCTGAAAAGAGAAGAGCAGCTGGTTACAGTCGCATTAATCAACCGACCATGAGAGACACGCGCGGCGCGCTACAAAGCATCGGTCTAAATCTGATTAATTTTTTTTTTTGATTAAATTTTAATTTTCCTTTCCAGCACGTAACGTTCTTATCAGTTTCTAAACAGTTCTGTAAGGGTTAGCGCTCTAATATTTGCACTGTTAATTTATATTATACTAAATTAAAATAATTAATTCCTGTGCATACTTGCACCCGAGATAATACTTACTCACAAGCAACCTATTCTTTCCCTACTATCTTTAACAAATCCACGATTCTCTTTTCGTCTATTCCTTCTAAAGAGCGAATCTCAATGTGCCTCATGGTCTTTCCGGAACCTTCAAGCAGCTTCTGTTCCGTTTCTGAGAGCGTTTTTAATGAAAATCCTAAATTCACATGGTCTTTTAATGATACAAGATAAAATCTGCCATTGGCGTAAGAAGGAACACCCCATTTCATCTCTTCTTTGATGTGAGGCATAGTTTTGAAAATGATTTCTCTTAATTTCTGGCAGATTTCTCTTTGAGGTGATTCCTTTTTTTCCAGATAGTCATCAACTGCTTTATACATCTTATCACTAATACAATTTCTTCTTGCTTTCACACACGTATCGTGCAATCTATTTTATCGTTCGCACTACCTCTTCATGGCTTTGTCTCGTAAGTCTTTAGGTAGTTTCTCAATAGCATATCTCAGAGCTGTTCTTGGCATATCTTTCTTATTTTTCATTATATACTCAAATACTTGGTTTTGATGGGTTTTACTCATCTCTTTGAGTAACCATCCGTAACCTTTCTGAACTAGATCGTCTTCATCCTTCAACAGGCTGTCACAGATTTCAAAAATATCATCTAAGAAGCAGCCCTTTCTAGCAGGTAGGATTAGGGTTACTGCTGAAGCCCGTCTCAGCCACCGATTTTTTGATTTTGTCCAAGCATTAAGGCTGTTAACATACCGTGGGAATTGTTCAACAAATGAGCCTAAGGAGTGATTACAGAGAGTATCGCATTTCGCCCAATTATTGACATACTTCTCGATCCAGCCTTCAAACATTGGAAAATCGGTTTCATCATAATATTTTCTTAACGAGTATGCCCATTCAAAAGCGATGAAAGCTTCTTCACTGTAATCTGACTTTAGAAGCTTTTCACACATAGAAAAGATCTCTTTCTTGTTTTTCTCTTTAATCTTATCAAAATATCTTTTTGCTATCTTTTCTACAATCGAGGTCTTTATGCCATAGACTTTTACTTCTTCTTTAAAAAAGCGTTGCGAAGTATTCTTCGTCTTTTCATCTGTGCTTGATTTTAGATCCTGTCTTATCTCAGATAAAATATCGCTTCCCATGATTTCTCATCCAAAATAGATGTTTTGATTTCTTGTGGTTTTTTCCCTTACCAGCAATCATTCATCAAGTTTGCTGTATGCATTTTTCCAATTATTAGCTTTTTCAATGAATTGTACGTAACCATTCTTTCTGATGAATTCAGTTGAATGCTTGTATTTTTTGTATTTATAAGATTATTAGTGACTTGCAGGATTTCGTTAGACCTATTGGTCTTAGATGTTAGAGAAGTCAACGCAATCAAAAACTAATTCCTATAGTCAGATACGGCCTCTAAGATTTCAAAGGACACGCTAACAGGTTAATGCTTGCTTCTTCACTGTTTCATATTCGAGTCTTTTAAAAGAAATTAGATGGGAAGGCTTGGTTGATTGAGCTTTTCTTATCAGTTGGGATGCTTGGTTAGCCTTGGGCGATTATGTTGATGTTGAATTTGAATGTGCTTATGTTAGTTATGTTGGGTGAGACGGTTAGTGTGAACGCTAGGTGGAGGACACTTGAGGGTTTGATGACCTGCCCTGTATAGTTCCAGTTTACGGCGAGGTAGTTCGATGCGGCTAGCGGGTTCCAGTTTGACAGTTCATTCGTCAGGGTAAGATTCAGGTTGCCCAGGTTGCGTATGTACATGTGCGCTACCGCATTTCCCGCTGGGTGGAGTGTTCCCCAGCTGATAGATGTGAGGTTCTGTGTGCACTGCCTGTCTTTGTAGACACCGAGCTCCTGGCTTGATATGACGCCTGTTGTGGGTGTGACGTTCTGGTAGTTGATTAGGCCTGTTGCATAGGTTGATGTGGCAAGTGCTATCAAGGCTACGGAGGCGATTAGCAGGACATTTCCGAATTTGCCTGCTACCATTTTGGACATGGTACAATATTTTGTTTTCTAGGACTACAAGTCAATTATGAAGCTTGTAAATATTTCAAAAATATGTATCGTAGATATTTTGTCTAGACCCTATATCTTCTATCCTAAGAACTAGAATCTTACTTAGTCTCTCACATGACTACTTTATGATGTACTAGGGTGTACGCGTAATTATTTGCTTTTCTAATTCACTTTCAAAATCGGTTGCCACTTCCACTCTTCTCCCTTCTGCAGGATATGGCCTAATCCTGGGAAGGGAAAATGAAACGCAGATACCACGGTCTTCTCAGTGTTTAAGTTGAGTAGTCGACGCCTAGAGTTCACAACCTGCTGAGGAATAGCATCAATGGCAGCATACCAGTCTGGATGCTCTATGTGGATGGGATGTATGAACGCGTCGGCTATGACCAGTAGCTGTTCATCCTTTGAGGAGATAGTTAGTGCCATATGACCAGGAGTATGACCTGGAGTTGCTATGGCACGGATACCAGGTAATATTTCCGATTCATTGTCAACAAGAGTGACCATATCTTGAATTGGTAGAAGATTTTTATGTGCTATAGATAGTAGGAGTTCCATTCCGTGTTCTTTGATTATCTGTTCTGATTGTTTTGAGGTCCAAAAGTCCCACTCCGACTTCCACATGACAAAGCGGGCGTTGGGGAAAATCGGCTTTCCCTCGAGGGTGGTGTTCCCACCAAGGTGGTCTGGATGCCCGTGTGTAAGGATTACTGTATCAATGTCTCGTGGTGATACACCCTGACGCTGCAGGTTCTGAAGAAGATTCCCCGTGTTTGGGCCTAGACCATCTGCGCCTGTGTCCACAAGCACTCTATGCTCTTCGGCATTTATCATGAGGCAAGTGTATGGGCTGATCCATTCGGTCCAATGTTCTGGCTGAATGTTATGTTCATGAAGCACTTGCTCAAGGATTCCTTTCGGTGCATTGGGAAAAAGGAAGGCAGTGGGAGCTGGAAAGACTGGAGGCGCGTATGTGAGTGAGCCATCGCTAATTGCAGTACAAGTAAAATCTCCTATCTTAAAGGCAAAGTTTTCTTTATTCATAATTTCTCTGCCACTCTATTCCATTATTGACTGATAAGTTAATTAGACTTGTGCGCTTGCTAGTTGTATCCTGATATTTTTTCTAGTTTCAAGACTTCAAATCTTTAATATCTCCATGGAGGATATATTATATAACCACAAAAAACCACAAAAATAGGGGGACCTAGAGACGTGGTTATTGCGTGGAACATCTGTGTCCCTCAAGAAAAGTGAAAATTTGGAAATGGATGAATTCATGCTTCCTAGAAATAAGGTGTTGGTGCTTCCTTTTTTAATACCGGTCCCAGCTTTTAGGCTTCGTTCTGTTGAGTCTGTTAGTGTGGTGGGGTGAGGAGATGTCTAAGAAAGTGGGAAAGGTAGTGAAGATTGTGGATCTAGGGATGAGGGGCGTTTTGGACTTCTTAATTTGAGGGCTTCGATGTTGCCTTTGAAGCATATCGCGCCTTTGCTGGCTGAGAAGTATCATGTGGGTCTGGGAACTATTTACGATGACTGGGAGAGCAGGGATGAGTGGGCGGGTAAATTTCTTGAAATCGTTGATTCTCAGAAGATGCTTATCGATGTTGTTGCTTTCATCAATTTTCTTCAGGGTCAAGTGGTGTATGCGATTTCAACGGCTGATAATAGCAGCGCCCGCGTGGGAGGAATTAGGGCGGCAATTAAGGTTATTAGGGTTATTCAGGACTTCTTCATGATTTACAATAAAGAAGCCGATAAGATCAAAGC
>JAUPKU010000073.1 GCA_030837285.1 Thermoproteota archaeon
AAAAGTGTCTCTTGCTATAATAAAAATATTCTGCCTTAGCAGGGAGCTATGATTTGGGCTATCCGCTACGGTGCGCGCTCATTCAGTCTCACTTTTGAAGGAATTTAGCTGATGCTTCATCGAATTCCCTAATCGCTTCATCAGTTTTGGGGTGTGGAATCATCTCTACAAACTGCTTGTATGGGACTGTAACTATGTGAGCACCAGAAATTAGACACTCGGAAATGTCGGATGGTTTGCGGATGCTTCCTGCGATGATTCTTGAAGTGTACTGGTTATCATCTATTAGTTTTCTGACATTAGAGATTACGTGTCTAGCTTCTTCCCTGCCATTACTCCCATGACTGTCATTATAGTCAATCATACGATTGTAGAAGAGACTAACGTACTCTACTCCGAGTTCGCAGCCGAGTATGGCTTGTTCCACGTTCATGAGGCATGTGAGGTTGACTTTGACGTTATGACCTATCAACATTTTAGCGAGTTGGAGACCTTTACCGTTACCCCACATTGGAACTTTGATGACAACATTCGGATAAACATGGGTATAGGATAATGCTTCTTCTACCAGAATTTCGTCGCTTTTATCCGTCTTAGTCAGTTCGATACTAAGCGGAACTACGACTATCTTGTTAATCAGTTTTATGACTTCGGTAATGTTTTTTTCGTTTGGCGTTTGCAAAATTATTTTTGGGTTTGTCGTTATGCCTTTGATTTCGGTAATGCTGTTTATTTGTTTTATTTCATCAAGATTTACTGTATCTAGATATAACACTTAGTTTATCCTCCTCTTTCTTACACTCTTTGTACCTATTCCTTGAATCCAACAGTTTTAAGCTGGTCTTTGTGGCTGGATTTCTGGAATTTATGAAGACTAATGCTTTTTCACCTATTTATCCCCACTTTCAATACTACCTTAGTCTGATTGAAACAGATGGGTTTTCGTCCCTATTTTGCTCTATAGAAACCCAGTCTATACCTTTTTCAGCGCGCGCGCTTAAACCGTGCGCGAACAGAAGCGAATCGATCAATACTCTAACTATCGGGAATTGGTAGTGCCTCATATGTGTGGCTGTTGTTGTGGAAATACAATCACACATAATTATTAATTGAGAATCACTCAATTATATTTCAGTAAGAGAAGTGTGGTTTGGGTGAGGTGATTTTATGAGCAGAGAAGAAAAGAAGGGTAAAGAGACGCAAATAAAGGGTAAGATTCGTGAAGAAGTAGGCAAATTGACAGATGATAAAAGCGAGCAGATCAAAGGTAAGGCTGAACAAGTGGTTGGAAAAATTCACGAAGAAGTAGGAAAGGCTAAGAAAAAACTTGCAGAAGAATAATTCCAAGAATAGACGGTTCCAACGTTTGATAGAACAAACGAAACATGCTTCAGAGAAATCCAATTTGAGTTCCTAACCACCATTAAGTGAATAGCTTAATCACCCACTTTTTTTGATCAAATTTTAATACTGTTCATATTAAAGTCTTAATTTAAAGCATCCTAAATCCTAAGAGGTGATTGAACAAATGGGTAGTGCCAGGGGTAGTATCAGTTCATTTCTAACGTCCGCTATTATCATAGTAGTATTATTGATAATTCTCATCTTTGTCGCCAGATTCCTTTTTCACATGATTTAAGGCAAAGCAATCGAGCGATCCAATAACCGAGATTCCAGATAATCACTTTCATAGCCGTTAATCCAATGCTCTTTTCTCTGATTTTTATTTGAATCGATATCGAACGCGATATCAAATAGTTTATTCTAATTCATATATTGCTCTCTCACATGTGTGTGAGCGCAGGATTGATGAATCCAGTATAATTTGAACTATAGTTATTAGTCTTCGTTAAGTGTCTGTGCGCGCACCAAGGTATACACACACGAAAAAAAAGATGGGAAGAAAACAGTTGGGCAACAGTTATGACTACTCCATTTGTTCCACCATTGATACTGGTTTGCACGCGCGCTAAGCTTTAGAACCTCTTTTTTTTAAAAAACAAAAACCCCAAGCATAATTATACTGTGAAGCACACACGTAGACTATTTGGTCCATTATTTTTGGTAGCTCACTCGTGAAAATAAAGGCTAGTGTGATTGTAGTATTACAGTCACACATCCCTATATTGGAGAATTTACTATTGTTAAGTTGCGTGCAGAAGCACGCTTAGGGCAGCAATAGAGCAGCACCCCAGACTACCTCAAATAGGGTTGAGATTTAGCATAGTTTTTCCTCAACCCTAAACTAACTACGTCTTCATTTTCTACATTGTTGACTCCGGATTCGAGTTTCAATATGTTAACTTCCAACAGGTTAACTTGTCTGGCAACACAATTAATGAGCTTTCGGTCAATTAAGGAAGCAGTCAACAGTATGGCATCCAAGGCAGATGGAATATCTGCGTTTGTCAATGCACTTTGCTCTGCCATACACGCTCTTATGATCTCATCGTAGACTACCATCTTTTCAAAGTTCCTAAGAGCGTTACGAAATCTTCTAAGATCATCCAGCTCCTTCTCAAACTTCACCGTAAATGAAGTCATTTTCATGCCCAATCCACTTTCACCTCAAACACGCTCCAGCACAGATTTGATAGCGCGCGCTAAAGAGAGAGAGGGAAAAATTTTAATCCCAAACCCAAATCCAACATCTAAATATCTAAGTTTTTATTTTTTAATATTCTTGAGTTTAATTAGGTGATGTGAAAATGCGTATGGATGATTTTATGGGGAAGAAGGTAATAGGACAGCAGGCTAGGCTTCTAGGCGATGTGTGTGACATCGAATTCGACGAGAAGACAATGCAGATCACAAAAATATGTGTCCAAATCAAAGACGATGTAGCAGAAGAAATTGGACTAGACAAATCAATATTAAGGGGAAGCATCAAAATCGACATTCCAGTAACTGTGATAAAAGCCATCAGCGATGTGGTAATGCTAGATAGAAGCGCGAAGGAGCTGGGGACAATCGCGATAAAACGCTAAAACATCCGCACTACAAAAACTCCAATGCCTTTTTAATGTCCAGTATGAGCACCTAGCCAATTAGCGCGTGCTATACCTTCTTTCCCCATTTAACAGAGCTAACCCATCGCAGAATCAACCCAATTACAGAGAAAAACAATACAACCATTATAGTTGAAGGAGGGAAAACTAAATTTTAATCAAAAAAAATTAGCGCGCGCGCTCTCTGTTCTCTTCCATTATTCCTCTTTTGCTCCGTTCTTGTCTTTATATTCATATGTTTCAGCATTTGATACCTTACACCCAAGAAACACATCTTTTGCATGATCGATCTATCGATCGATCATTTGGGCCAAAATCCATTTCAGTTCAACTGCTAATATCTGTTCTTGAAGGAAATAAGACTAACGATAATCCTTGGAACAATCCCAGCAGTCTTAATTATGCTTGACTAGGAGCGTGCACTTATCCTGATTTAAAACTTCTTTTAATATTTGTATCGCGCGTTCCTTTGCATTCATCGTAACTATTTAGGGAACAAACCGACTATGGTATCACCCTCATATTATCATGGAATCACCCTATTTTATCCAATTACATAAAGATTCACTGACTCTTCATCGGTTATTGAAATGTATATGTCATAAAACCCTATTGCCGAAGCCCACATTTTTAGATGCTATGCCCTCATGCCAAAAGACTTTCCATGCGTAAATCCCTTGCATGCCTCATCTTCCATGGAACATGGAGAAAGCTAACAGAATGCTGCTACAGGTGACATGGTACAAGTCATGAGGACAACTTCCAATCCTCACTTGTTTTCCTCATGCTACAGTCAATAGCATAGTGCGCGCTTGATAGTGCTTATTTAATGGCTAGTACCCTTTTCAGAGTCTTCAATTTTATTGGAAACTGCGAGACTATTGAGCTATTGTTTGTAATAAGAAAAATTGCAGAATCATGATCGACCATTCTGCATTGAATGGCTAGATTTCCACACTTCGATGCCTTATCTAAGTATGCTGAGATGAAAGCTTCTGCCAAGAGATGAGAGTCTAAATTGTGCTTTTCGCCTATTTTGACTATTGATTGTCGAGCAGAGACGTCATCATAATCGTACATAGAAATCAAGTCCAAATCCTTCACCTAAACGAAGGATTAAGCTTCATATTTTAAATGGTTAATGAATCCCAACTAAATATCCTCACTCTGCATATCCCAAAGAGACGCACGAGACTATTTTCAATTCTTAAAATACTTGGGCTTTTCTTGATTCAATTCTCCTATTCTTTTTCCATTTGTATGTACGATTTTCTTGAGAAGGAAATCGATTGCCTGTAGGGGATAAGGATGGGATGAATTATGATGGTTGCGGTAGATCGATGAAGCGTCTAGGTCTAAACCTTGAGCAGTGCCTTATCCAAGACGTCATAGCCAAGCTGTATAGAACTATAATAGATAGCAGCAAGGAAGAGACAAACCAGTTAGAGATCCTCGGAGACGCCATCAAGAAACCCTAGTCAAGGAGCTCCAAGAACAGCCTCAGAAGGAGATAATATCGCATATATAATGGTAGCCCGGGGGAGAATTGCCTGTACGCAACATTATCCCTTCCCTTTTTTTATTTTCCAGAAACAACATGTATTCGAATAACCTAGAAGCCATGTGACCAATTGGTCGTATATACCATCCCCAATTTTTTAGCGCGCGCTATTTGGAATCGGAGAGCTAGCTAGCAAGCGCGCGACAAGTTCGTATAACCATACAATTATTCTCTCTCTTTCCTGTTTGAGCGTTGATTTATTTTTAGGTGTTCGATTGTTGTTGTATTTCTACAATCACATATGTTTAAGCTCCTACAGTTCCCTTAACCATGATGTGTTTATAATTGTTAATAATTGAGAATAAGCAACAATTCGCCAATAGAAGTAAAATGGATATTGTGGATTCAATAATTAATTGCTCTATTAATGGAGCTAGGAAGACAAAGCTCATTTGCAGCTGCAATCTTAGCTCCACTCAGTGTAACAAGTACATTGATTACCTTTTTGACAAAGGCTTTCTCCAGGTGGATATGAATGGAAGCAAAAGAGGAAGCTACGGAACCTATAAAGCTACTACGAAAGGAATAGAGTTCATTAAGGACTATGGACGACTCATGGAACTCCTGCAAGAATAATAAAAAAATTTTAGCGCATGCTAGCGATTATTTCATCTATAAATTTTATTGTTACCTTGACGAGAGGGTCTTCTTGGAAGGCGGGCATTATCTCCATTGATGAAGCTATTGTAGATTCAATCTATAAAACCATTCATCAACTGCTCTCAAAATTCGAATAATATGTAACCACTAGAAGCTAGCCATTAGAATAATCATGTGTTTCAGGGGTTAGCTAGTTAGACTTGAGCATGCGCGATTTCTAAATCAGCTAAGCGGTTGTGTGCATTAAGCGCCCAATTTAGGCTAGTCTGAAAATCATTTGCAAGCGCCAGGGAAGGCTCGACGTAACAGTGGAGACTGCATTTTTCGCAGTTCTGTGTTTCCTTCCAGTTAAATTCAGAGATTGCGGTTCTGATGCTACTTTCAAGAATAGGAGCGTTGGCTGAGTATTCATTACGAACATAGCAAGGTAGAACCAAGCTTCCTTTTGGATCTACGTTAATCGTCGCCCAAGGTCTACACTTCCAACGCTTCTCTTTTGCCATGACCCTAAAGTAATTGACTGAATTCACAAGAGGATAGCCCTTAATCTTCATTTCAATGAGGTTCTTGGCTATCTTTGCAGTTTCCTTAGCGGTCGGTGCAGACCCATTAGCAGTACAGTACTCGTGAGCTACAGCAACGGATATTCCAGTATGAAGTTCTTTCGCCAATTTCACTATGTCTTCTATCTCGTAGAGATTTTCCATCATTATTGTTGTGTTAATTGTCACGAAAACCTTCTCACTTGATGCTGCTATGCCCCTTGTCGCGTTTTTGAAGCATCCATCGACTCCTCTGATCATGTCATGAGTTTTTTCTAAACCATCCAACGAAACGTAGACAGCCCCATTGATGTATGGTGCTATTTCATCTATTCTTGATTCCAGGAGGGTTCCATTAGTGATAATGCTTGTTTGTAAAGGTAGAGACCTAGAAAAGGCAAGAATATTGACCAAGTCCTTTCTCAGGAGGGGTTCTCCTCCTTCAAATGCAATTCCAAACGCGCCCGAATCATAAATCTGCTTCAGAATTGCTTTCTCCCTCTCCAGACTTGAATCAGTGCTAGATCTTTTCCAGAAGGGACACATCTTGCATCGGAGATTGCAGTTGTATGTTAGCTTGTGCCCGCAAAACAGTGGAGCCTTCACTCCAAGGGAGTTTACAAATAGTCCACGACAGAGCCTCAGTCCCATCCGCAATATTTCCAGATAATAGCGCGTGTTTTTTTCTTCACTGAATTGGTTTGAGACGCCCTTCATCCTTAATCACTTAAATGTGCTTTTAGCTAGATTTTAGCGCAGCGAAGGTCATTGCATTCTTTATAAGGGAACATCTCGGAGAGAAGAATTAGGCGAAATTAAATGAAAAATTGATTCATGGAAAATACAACACCATAAGAATCCCAAAAAAGGTATGAAAAGAGAATTTATAGAATAAAGTGTGTGATATATCAAATTGTTTGAGCCTGCTCTTGCCCTAGTCCTTGGACCTGCTCTTGCCTAGAAGGACTCCTAGAATGATGCCAGCGAGAAATGTAATACCTATCGCTCTCATTGGCTCCTCCCGAGTGTAAGTCTCTACTTTATCAACGTCTATTTTGAGGCTTTTCTCTAGTCGGGCTATTCGTCCGTCCAGATCCTTCAAAGCGGGTTCAATATTTTCCTTTACTATCTTTTCAGCCATATTTTTAATCTCCTAAAAACATAGGATATAGAAATTCTTTAAAAAGCATTAGTTATTGTCTGAATACAACAACACCTTTTATAAAAATTAGGAAGCTAGCACCTGCGCTAAAATGCGGGCAAAGGCGCGCGCATGCGCTGGGGAAAGTGGGAGCATGGAACGCCTGTCCTGCCGTCGTCGTTGATGAAGTACAAGCAGACAATAATCTCCTTCGCCCACTACTACGATCTGAAGTTGAGGGGCGATAGGATCCTTCGCTTAGACGGCGCACCCGTGCGAGAAGACAGGATACCAACTCAGGTTGAGCTTCGGAAACTGTTTGAGAACGCTTCG
>JAUPKU010000074.1 GCA_030837285.1 Thermoproteota archaeon
GAGCAGGAGAGAAAGAGCCTAGGAGCTGACGCTAATAGAGATGTGAGTGTGGGCTTCACCTTCAAGCAAGATAGCACTCCAGGGATCTGGAGAGGCCAACCATATGACTATGTGCAACGTGACATTTTTCTCCAGCATGTAGCAGGAGCTATATCAAAGGGCCGATGCGCCTTTCCATTCTGTGGCCTGGGAGCTGATGAATCAGCATCTGACTTATGGGAAGTAACGCCCCAGTACATTAGAAGTGGCCATAGAAGGTCTGAAGACTTTGATAAGGACAGCTTCAGGACCGTGCAGTTGACTCCGGGAATCAAGGCTATTATTGCCTGTCCCCAGGGCGCATACATCCAGGGCAAGTGCAACACTGGAACTCAGATTCAATCGTTCTTGTTTGACAGAGAGAAATTCAGTTTGAAGGAGGCCCAGGCCTGGTTCTCGAAGCATGAGCATGACTCGTTTGATTATGATTCTCAAGAAGGAGGTGACAAGGAGAAGATGGGAAATAAGCTTGAAAATGGTATTATAAGGGTAACTGCCGATGATGGAGACGTAAAGGATGCTAGGACCGGAGAGAAGGCAGTGTATTGGGTTCCTCTTTCAGAGGCTAGCACAGAAGCCTTTCTAGAGATGAAAGACTATGTGTTAACCGATGCTGATAAGGCCTTGAGCATCGAGGATATCCAGAAGAGAATTGACGCGCTCTATGCCCAGAGAGACAAAATCCAGAAGGAGTCAAACGAGAGTTTAGCCCCTCAGAAGGTTCCTGATACTACACGCGAGATGTGGCGTAAAATAGAGGATATCGACGCGGAGATAAGGGCCTTCAAGGACCTGAAGGCTAAGATGATTGTCAATGGCCAGATTGATAGTAGCTGTCCAATATGCAAGGAAATAAATAGACTAGGCCCAATTGAATTCGCCAAGAGACTTGGCGCAACCTTCAGTCTGGATTCCATCTTGAAGGCTGTTTCAGACTCTCCCACTCCACTTCAACCAAAGCCTACTGAAGAGAAGAAAACAGCACCTCCCTCAGAAACGAAGACTGACAATATAGATCAGGTGGAGAGGAGCAAGAAACTCATTCCAGAGAGGTTATATGGTCGCTGACTGTTCTAAGTAGAACAAGTGTAAACATCATTAACCAATTAGTTAGCGACACTGGTTATTCTGGCCAGATTTAGATGTTAGCACGCTTTGAAATTAAACCTCATTGGCAATTATGGATATTATCTCCTCAGAAAATTGGATTAGCGCATGCTATTTGCCAAATTTGCTTGCATTTACTTGAATATAACTATAGAGCGCGCAAGTGATTTATAAATGAGTGAATTTCCAAATACCATTGAATATCTTGACAAATTTTTCATAACGATTACAGGTGCTTTTTTGGCGGGTCTCAGTAAGAAGAGGGGTCACAAACGTATACAATAGTTGAAATTGTTGAGCGAATTGAATTATTTTGAATGGAATTGAATTGAAACGGTGTGATTGAGTTAGTTGAGTGAATTAAGCATTTTTCTGTTTATCGCTGTAATTGGGGGGCTTTATGTGGCTGCTCTAATTCTAAGTGAGACGAGGAGTACTAAACAACGGTTGCTACAATCCGAAGCGCGCGCGCTTTCTTCTGGTGATATTACAGTTTTATCCCCAAACCCATTTTAGTCATTTAGAATATAATATTTCAAGTCATAAAAGGTAGCGCTCCATTAGGCTATAATTGTTGAGGTGATATCGCATAGAGGAAGGTTTGATCGGGTTTGGCATTTTTCTAACTATCGGAGCGCTTTGGTTTTTTTTGGCTGGCCTCAGTGAGAAAATGAGTCACAAAAAACAGTTGCTACAAGATGAGGAATTGAAGAAATCTGCCTTTGAAATGGGGTTCAATGAGCGATCGTGCGTGCTCGCGTTCAATTATATAGGTCGTGAGTTCATCGGTAACTACAGGAATCATAAAGTGACAATAGATGAGGTTGGGGGAAGTGGTGAGGAGTCAAGTTGGACAAGATATAGAGTGGACTTTGAAAACCCGCAGATGTTCTTGCTATATATCAGAAGGAGTTTTCCTCACGGATATGCATATTCTTCACTCATGAAACACATTCTAAACATAGAACTAAATGACCCACAATTCGATGGGCTAGTGATAAGTGGAAACAAGGAAGATTATATAAAATCTATACTGGATTCTTCTATTCGAAGCAGACTAATGACTCTCAAAGACACTCTCTGGTATATGGAAATTGGATATGGCGAACACACTGGCGCTTTCAAAGTGGAGATAATGCCTAATGCGGCTCGTTACATGGATACTCGAACACTTGATAAAACAAAGTTTGATCCTAAACTCCAATTGATTTTAAACACCTTAGTTGATGTTGTTGAGAAGATAGAAGCATATGCTCCTTATGTCTAACAGACTTGGTGTAGTATTAAACTGAAATTAAAATTTAATCAAAAAAGAACAGCTTATTATTTCTTTTAGTTTTTTTGAAAATAGTTGACGCGTTTTATCCTGTAGAGAATCGGGAAGTCTTGTGCTAAATCTGAAAAAGCACATGCACTTTGATTTACCTTTCAGCTCAAACATCCATGAGCACTAAGTGGCTCGAATAACTAATTAGCTAGCTAACTATTCGGTTAGCGATCTATCCTATTTTTAATGGTTCTCAAGTAATTGGGGACAGAAGGCCACACTATGAAGTGGCAACAGGCCGTGGGACCTGTATAATCTAAACCCTTCAGCTTCTATCCGCTTTGGGGGCTGACTAAACAATCGCCAATGCGGATTCAACAAAACCAAAAAAAGAGAGGAAAAACTTTGGGTGACGAACCTAAAAATCTCCCAGAACAGAAGTACGTTGAACAGGGAATAGAACTGCATAGGACAAAGGAAGC
>JAUPKU010000075.1 GCA_030837285.1 Thermoproteota archaeon
GAGGATGTGGCGTTTGGGTCTGAGAAGAACTATTACATTCAAGCTGATATCGCTGAGAACTGGGGAGAGTACAAAACACTGGTGGATAAGGCAGAATTTGATGCCCATGGTAGGGCCGTTGTTAACATTCGGTGGGTTATTGGAAAGGGGAAGATCCTGCCTATGACGACGTTAAGGACCGCTATCCTGCTAAAACGTGACCCTGAAGATGACACAGTTGTTCAGAAGCTGGGAGTGGAGGAAGCCACGGCATACATTGAGTCCGTGGATTTTTGTAATCCTCACCTGCTCGTGAAGGACGAGCGGAAAGACGGTCTGCGACGACGGTTCTTCAACGACTTCTTCAGCCGCCTAGAAGTCTACCTGGTCAACACGAGGGTACCTGTCCTCGAAACCCACAGAGCAATAAAAGAAGAAATCTTCAAGATATGACATGGAGAGGAGTTCCATTATGAAAATTGGTGTTGTCACAAGTGGGGGCGATGCGCTTGGGATGACGCGGCTATACGGGCTATTGTGTGTCACGCCATCTCAAACAAGTTAGAAGTCGTAGGCATCGAGCGCGGCTACACGGGATTATTCATGGAACAGATGGTTCCATTAACCCCGCGCTCCGTTGGACAAATAATTCATCATGGCGAGACTGTCCTGATGACCTCACGATGCCCAGAGTTCAAAACTCCTGAAGGAATCAGGAAAGACGCTGAAGTCCTCAAAAGCAGCAACATAGAGGGGCTCATAGTCATAGGCGGCGATGGTTCCTTCAATGGAGCGGTCGAACTGAACAGGGTCAGCGGCATACCCGTTATTGGGTGCCAGCCACGATCGATAATGATCTGGCAGAGACAGATGAGACGATCGCCTGCGATATCGTCGTGACCACAGCTATGAGCGCCAATGACAGGATTCGCGACACAGCCCTGTCTTATGAGCGGGTGTTTGTGGTAGAGACGATGGGGAGGGACAGAGGTTTTCTGGCTCTGGAGGTTGGCTTCGCAGCCGTTGCGGGGATAATATTGGTGCCGGAGATAGACCTCGATAGTGTTTGCGAAAGATTTATGTGCTACGAGGAGCGGGGTAAAGCTACAACAATCATCGTTGTTGCAGAAGGGATTGGGGACACTACAGCCGTTGTTAAGTGTATAGAGAAGAATACACCTTTTGAGACTCGGTTGACCAAGCTCGGCTACACCCAGCGTGGTGACTCACCAACGGCGAGAAGCAGAAGTTTGGCCAGCCTCTTCGGAATCCACACGGTTGAGTTGCTCCTTTCAGGGGCTAAAAGGAGTATGGTTGCCATCTATGGAACGGCGATAGTTCATAGAGACCTAGAAGAAGTGACGAAGAAGAGAAAGGATCTGGACGAGAAGTTGTATGAGCTGGCTATGGAGTTCGCTCTTTAAACTACGGTTGGAAATGTTACTGATGGAAATTGTGAACCAAAGTAAGAAGAAAGAGGGGTGAAATAATCTTGTTTGAAGCTCTCAGAGAACAGAATGTTGCTTATTTCTCTATGGAAATCGGGTTGAATGATGATATCCACACTTATAGTGGAGGTTTGGGGGTTCTAGCTGGCGACACAGTGAGGTCAAGTGCTGATCTAAAAATTCCACTAGTAGCCGTTACACTGGTCAGCAAAAGGGGATACTTCAAACAAGAAATAACCGATGACGGAAACCAAATCGAGCATTCTGACGAGTGGGAGCCCTCTAACTTCATGAAACTGTTGCCTGTAGAGGTAATGGTTAAGATTCAGAACAGGGACGTGAAGGTCAAAGCTTGGCTCTACGAGGTGAAGAGCATAACTGGAGGCATGACCCCTGTTCTCTTTCTTGACACCGATCTGGAAGGAAATGCCCAAGAAGACAGAGAGATCACGTTCTTCCTGTACGGGGGAGACGAAGAATACAGATTGAAACAGGAATTGGTTCTGGGAATTGGTGGTGTAAGAATGCTTGATGCCTTAGGCACCAAGATTAGGCGATATCATCTGAATGAGGGGCACTCCAGCTTCCTGGCACTGGAGTTGCTACGCAGGCACAATATGGATGTGAACTGGGTTAGGAACATGTGCATATTCACTACACATACACCTATAGAGGCGGGGCATGACAAGTTCCCCTATGAACTCGTAGAGGAGGTCATGGGGCAGTTCATTCCCTTAGAGACCTTGAAGAAGCTTGGTGGCCATGACAGGTTGAATATGACCCGCCTCGCCCTGAACTTGAGCGAGTACGTTAACGGAGTGGCAAAGAGACATAGAGACTCGTCAAGGGCTATGTTCCCAGGATACGCGATTCACGCCATAACCAACGGCATCCATTCTTATACGTGGACGTGTGAAAGCTTTAGGAAGCTCTATGATAAATATCTACTGGGCTGGGCTAATGAGCCAGAATTGCTCGTAAGAGTTGATGCAATCCCAAACGAAGAGGTCTGGCAGGCCCATAGAGAAGCGAAAATAGGGCTCATTAATCATGTTAATAACACAACCAATGCTGATATGGACTATGACACATTAACAATAGGATTCGCCAGGAGAGCCACAGGATACAAAAGAGCAAATCTAATCTTTTCAGATCTGGAGAAGCTTAGAAAAATCAATAGAAAGGGCAAGATGCAAATCGTCTTTGCAGGGAAAGCGCATCCTAAAGACGGAACAGGCAAGGAGATGATGCGAGAGGTCTCAAGCTGTATCAAACAGCTGAGAGGCGAGATCCAGATGGTGTATATGGAAGATTACGGTATGGATCTTGCTGCCAAGATGATATCGGGAGTTGACCTTTGGCTGAACACTCCACAATCACCGTTAGAGGCTTCGGGCACGAGCGGGATGAAGGCTGTACATAATGGCGTGGTAAACTTCAGCGTTCTAGATGGCTGGTGGGTTGAGGGCTGGATTGAGGGCGTCACCGGCTGGGCTATCGGGCCTCATCCGAATGAAGTGGTCACGAATGAGGAGCGTAAAGCCAGAGAGCTAGACGACCTATACAACAAGCTGGAATACGTTATTGTTCCCCTATTCTACCAGAGAAGAGACCGCTGGATTGAGTCGATGAAGAACTCGATAGGGAAGCTTGCTCACTACTTCAACAGCCACAGGATGATGCTACGATACGTCATCGAAGCCTACCTTTAATCCCTAAGAAGCCTAATTCTTAGATTATTTAAAGCTCACTTTGAATAGCATGATATACTTGAAGAGTCTGCTCCGCGGCTTTCCTCCATGTGAAGTACTGTAGGACTCTTCTGCGCCCGTTCTCACCCCATTCTTTCGCCTTTTGCGGATCCTTAAGCACTTCTTTTATACCCCAAGCTATGTCCGCTGGATCGTTCCCGTTAATGTGAACCCCGTTTTGATCTGAACCGGATGAGATAACTTGCTCGCGAAAGCCGACTACTCCATGAGCGCCCACGACAACTGGCTTTTCCATAGCCATGGCTTCCAAGCTTACTATGCCGAATGGTTCATAAAGTGACGGAAAAATACATAGGTCTGCAGCAGCATAGTGTAGAATTCTCTCATCTTCTGGCACAAACTCAAACCGATAACTAACTCTATCCTCTATTCCAAGTCTATCCGCCGTTTCAATAACGGCTTTCTGCTCCTCACCCTTACCCAGAATTACAAGTTTCGTTTTCGGATACTCCTCTAAAACTATGGGCATTGCTTGCAACAGGTTTGCGACACTTTTCACCCATGTCAGCCTCCCGATAAAGAGAAGCATCCGCCAATCATCCTGAATACCGTATTTTTCCCGAATCTTTTGTACTTCTTCTGAGAGACGCTTTTGCGGATCATATCGTTCGGGATCTACTCCATTCCAAACAACGCTTGTTTTTGATTGAGGCCAGCCGTGTCGGATTAAGTCGTCCCGCATTGTATGGCTAACCGTAATTATTCTATTCGCGTTTTGGGCTGTTGCCCTTTCAATATGCGAAACAGTCTTTGAACCGTGTCCTCCGCTCCTTCCCCACTCGGTGCTATGCACATGAAAGACTAAAGGAATCTTTGTTTCATTTTTAATTATTAATCCTGCGATGCTGCTCAACCAGTCATGCACACATACGATGTCAAAACTGTAGCCTTCTTTCTTAATCAAGTCATTAACGAATTTTGTTGCACTAAGAACGTTATGTATGAAAATGTCGCTGAAGAAGCGAATGTTTGTCCCCCACTCTCTTAGATCATCAGCGACAAACATTGGAAACACATTGCTGGCATCTGCGATTAGGGGACGGTGGACCTCAACTCCTTTCAAAATCTCTCTGGTCTTTAAATCTCCTGGGTTAAGTGTGAAAACTGAGACATCGTGACCTAACGCAACAAATTCGCGTGTTATATTGTCAGCATACGTGCCTAAACCCCCAACAATCGAGGGCGAATATTCATAAATAAAGAAACCTATTCGCAAAGAACATTTCTCCAAGTCCTTTGAGAACTGTATTGAGAAAACTTATTTAAAATGTTATCAATGCGAAAAGAATGTCAACGATAGCGCGCGCTCAACTATAGAGCAGTTATTGTCTGTTATATTTGATTAATCATTCTTCAACAAGTAGTTACTTCCACATTAAAACATTAGGATTTACCCTACGTCCTAAATTCTCTGCGTCCTAAGATGAACAATATACCTGAAGAAATGATTGCTGTTACAAATCCTCCGAGTATGGCACTGGATTCAATATTGATGCTACGATGTTTAGATTCATCATTGAACTGATTGAGTCC
>JAUPKU010000076.1 GCA_030837285.1 Thermoproteota archaeon
GAGATTGAAAGAACCGGAGGCCACCGAGAAATTCTTCTCTACCTCATCTATACTCTGCATTCCGGGGATTATAACATCTATATCATCGTTGGCTAATAGAAACTTCAAAGCGGTCGAAGCATTGCTTAGAGCTCCTCCGGCAAAAGGCTTCATTATTACAGTACCGATTTTCGTTTTCTTACATAGCGGAAGAAGTTCCACGGCTGGTTCAGGTGCCAGATAATTCATTTGCACCATTATTGTTTCAAATATATCTTCTTTAACGATTTGTTGTAAAAGCTCGGTGTTGTGACTGGTAACCCCAATATGATGTATTTTGTTTTGGGCTTTAGCCTCATAAAGGGCTTCAAGGGCTCCACCTGGGGCAGAAATTTTCTTCCATGATTCGATTTTAGACACTCCATGTAACTGATAAATATTGATGTAGTCTGTTCTCAGGTTACTGAGGCTGGTTTCAATGTCTTTGAGGGCCTCTTCTTTTGTTTGAGCATGTGTTTTAGTGGCTAAAACAACATTCTCCCTTACATCTTCGAGGGCTTTTCCAATTCTTTCTTCGCTAACTGTATATCCTCTTGCTGTGTCGTAATAGTTAACTCCCAGCTCATAGCATCGACGTACTACGAGGATGGCATCTTTCTCTGGGATACGTTGGATTGGGATGCCACCAAACCCTAGAGTTTTTACTGTAAGACCTGTTCTGCCAAGAATTCTCTCTCTTAGATCCAAGAAATTCACTTGTCCTAATATTCTCTTAAATTGTTATGCTTCTGTAAACATATCGATGATATTAGCTTTTCTTTTTCACAATACTTAAGAATATTTTGAAGATTTGAATAATTACGCTGCCGTCTCAAGTCATAATTGCAGTCAAAATATGGTGAATCTCCACAAGTTGCATTAAAACCGAATCCTTTTTCTATTAGCTTAGAGAAAACAATGAAGTACGAGATGATGAATTATGAGTCAACCAGCACCCGTAACTAAAATATGGATTATGCGGGACTATCCCAAATGCAGCGGCTGCAGACTTTGCGAAGTTGCTTGCTCACTTAAACACGAAGGGAAGATCTGGCCGGAAGCATCGATGGTACGAGTCTTTATGCAGACACCAGGCGTTGAAGTGCCTCATTTATGCACTCAATGCAGCGACTATCCCTGCGTCAATTCCTGCCCAACCAAAGCTCTGTCGGTAAACCAGACTACAGGAGCAGTAGCAGTTGATAACGAGAAATGCAAGGCTTGCGGAATTTGCATTAAAGCGTGTCCAGGAAAGATACCCCATCTACATCCAGATAGAAAACGTATAGTAATATGTGACCTATGCGGCGGAGACCCACAATGCGCAAAAGTATGCACGGCTATGGGCTTCAATACACTAATGATCTATCCTAGAGTACCAGATATAACATACAACTTATACGCCAAAACGCCCGCGGATCTGACGAAGAATCTAGCCTATAAATTCTATGGTGAAAAGGCGAAGGAGTTGATTTAAGATGGCAAATGGATATGCAGGAAAACTACTTGAAGTGAATTTGTCGCGAGATAAGATCTCGGAGACGGTTATCAGCGAGAGAATACTCAAACAATACGTCGGAGGCAGAGGCCTAGCGGCAAAGATCCTATGGGACAGACTTGGAAAAAGATGGAGTACTATTGACCCACTAGGACCCAGGAACATCCTACTCGCTCTGACAGGCCCTTTAACAGGATTCATCGGTGGAGGAAGAACATGCATCTCAGGAAAATCACCAGCCTCAAACGGCATAGCGGGATCAACAATTGCAGGAGAGTTCCCTATTGAGCTGAAGTGCGCTGGATACGACGGCATAATAGTATCTGGCAAAGCAAAGAAGCCAGTCTACATCCTAGTAACCGATGGAAAAGCTGAGATAAGAGACGCAAAGAAACTCTGGGGACTAGATGGAAAACAGACTCTCAAAGAGATTAACCACGAAGTCAACGACCTTCTAGAAAAGAGAGAACCGCTCTTCGGACTGTGGAAAGATGCAGGCGTCCTATACATCGGACCAGCTGGAGAAAAGCTATGCAGAGCGTCCGCTGTCATCTCCAAGTGGGCACATGGAGCTGGATACGGAGGCTATGGAGCTCTAATGGGCTCAAAGAAGCTAAAGGCTATTGTCGCTAAAGGAACAGGACCACTCCCCGATGTTGCAGATCCTAAAGCCGCCCAAGCTTTACTAGAGAGGGAGTATGCAGCTGCTCGAGACAGCTGGCAAATGAGAGTGTGGGGAACCGGAGCTGGAGGCTTCAGGACGGGAAACGTACCATCCTCTGAACCTCAACGAAACTGGCAAGAAGAATATCATAACATGAGAAGCATAGGCGTGCCTAATTATGAGACTACAATATGGGTTAAAAGATATTGGAGTGACTATGGATGCCCAGTTGCATGTGAGAAACTATCCTGCGTAACCAATGGCCCACTAAAAGGAGCCATAACCGACAATCCAGACTATGAAGCTATGGCATACTGCGGAACAAACTTGGGAGTATACGATCCTGAAGGAAACACCTACATTACGTCAGTAGTTGAAGACATGGGATTCAGTTCAATCAACGGAGCAAACATCATGGGCTTTGCAGCTGAATTGTTCCAGAGAGGAATCCTGACTAAGGAAGACCTTGGAGGAATAGAGCCCAAGTGGGGCGACGCGAAAGCAATGGGAGAACTTGCCAAACTAATAGCACACAGAAGAAAGATCGGAAAAGTCCTAGCAGAAGGAACATACAGAGCTGCTGTGGAAATATCCAAAATTAAAGGCATAGACTGCATGCCCTATGCAGTACAGTTTAAGGGAATAGAAGTAGGAGCCCATGGGATGAGAAGTGGATTGGGCTTTGGAGCACCAATGGGAATCGGATACGCGCTTGGAACACAGGGAGGAGACCACACTTCACAAGCGAAGCCTCCATTTGGAGAAGCTGATGTTACACTAGGAGACACCATGGTCTTCTGCACCATCGGAACCAGAATCACAAGACAAGAGGTATGGGACTTCTACAAGGCAGTCACAGGCTGGACAATAACAAACGATGAGTGGCTTAACACCTATGGTAGAAGAATAGTGCAAATTCAGAGAGCTGCAATACTCATCGGTGGACCTGATATAACTTGGGATGCTGCAAGAGACGATGACAACCCACAAAGATGGTATCAACCATTACCAACTGGACCTAAAGCAGGCTCTGCACCTACCCACGCTGAGTTCCTTGAAGCCAGAAAGAAGGCATACGAAGCATTCGGATGGGACGAGAAGGGCATACCAACAACCGCTGAATTGAAGAGACTCGGACTAGAAGACGTAGACAAGGCACTGGCACCTCTCAGAAAGTAACATCCCCTCTTTTTTCCCTTTTTTCCTCATCATTTTCTCTTTCCATTTTTTGCGTTCATACAGTATAATGCTGGTTTTGAGAAGGAAGTATTTCGTAAAGTCTTAAATGGACGGAGTACGAAATTCAAGTTATGTCTGTGGTCAGCGAGATTATTCAAGCAATAAAATCTTTTGAAGACGAAGTTAAGGGGTTCATGTTCTACGATTCCATGGTAGGCGGTTTAGTTTCGCGGAGTTTGAATACTCTTGCTGAGTCAAGGGAGATTCTTAGTCAACCAACAGGAGTGAATTATCAAGAAGCTCTAAAGAAGATTGAAGGTGTTAGAAGTGATCTCAGCCCCTACACGGGCTATGTTCCTGCGATGGCTACTAAGATAAACTCGATAATAGAGAAACTCAGAACCCTCTAAGCCTATTTCATGCATACACATTATCGTTCTGATAAGTGCCCGTTAAACAAAACTCTATTGCATAGTATTCGCACAATCTCTTAAACGGTATTCTCGTGAAGACACTCCACTCTACCAATCGGGTAGGAGCGTGAATTCCAGTTCACAACGAAATTAGTGGCATACTTGGTAAACTGCGGAAGTCTATCGGTTGTGTTTCTTGAATCTGATGTAGCTTTCATAGTCTTCTTCGCTTGTGAATATCTTCCATTTATCTAACTCGCCAATCTTGATTTGCTTGACGAAACATTTCTTACCAGTCCTTAACATTGCTGACTTCAGGAAGTGAATTGCTTCTTCCTCTGTTTCCAGGGGGTATAGCCAGTGCAATAATCACTGTTGCCCTCCCCACTCTGGGCATACGAATTTTTTATGAGTGAAACTTGAAGAAAAACTGATGTCCCAGCCAAAGCAGTTTCTGCACGGATTGTCCCTTGAGTATTTCCAAACCATCTTATCATCCTATTCTCCGAATCTATAGAAGAAGGATTTCTGACATGCCAATCCTTTTTATCCCTCTACACTATACAAACTAGAAGTTAAGCAAAATCAATTATTCTTACTGCAAGAAACTCATGAAATGACACTATATAAACCATCTCAAAAAACAATAGAAGAGCAGCGAAAAATTCACGACAAATAACAATCCCTTTCCATACCAAACATCATGAAATTGAATCATTTTCTGCACATTTTCCCAGACAGAAAACCCCAAAAAACCCATAAACCAACCAGAAAAGCCAATCCAGCCACATCAACCCCCTACCCCCCCAAGACAACAATGCCTCAGTCTCAGGCACACAAAGATAAAACAGCTAAAAACTCGGAAAAGACCTCCAACCCACAGCCTTCCTAGAGCATAATCCGAAGAAGACTAAAAAATAGTCAGCAAGCCACAGCAAACAAGCAAGCACTCACATGCCATTTCCGAAAATCTTTTATACAGATAACATGGTTTCAGCATAGTCATTGAGGGATTATAAAATGGGGTATTGCTTTATCCAACCGCCAACTTGAGTCAACCCGAATTCTAGATACAACCCTCCGAGACGGCGAACAAACCCCTGGAGCCTCTCTAACCCCCGAAAAGAAACTGAGAATAGCCACCCGCCTAGACGAGTTAGGAGTCCAAGTGATCGAAGCAGGCTCAGCCATCGCCTCCGAAGGAGAAATAGCGTCAATCCAAATGATAGTAAAGGAGAAGCTGAAAGCCGAAATCTGCAGCTTCGCAAGAATCGTTAAGACAGACATAGACGCTGTCATCAAGAGCGAAGCCCAAAGCATCCACCTCGTCGTCCCAACATCAGAGATACACCTCAAGTACAAGCTGAAGAAGACTGAGGAACAAGTACTCCAAATGGCTGTTGACTGCGTCCAATACGCTAAAAACCACGGATTGATCGTCGAGCTCTCCGCCGAAGACGCAACCAGAAGCGACATGTCCTATCTCAAGAAGGTCTTCTCAGAAGGAATAAACGCCGGAGCAGATAGAATATGCGCTTGCGACACCGTAGGCGTCTTGACTCCTGAAAGATCCTACGCCTTCTACAAGGAACTGAGCTCCTCACTAAAAGTCCCAGTCAGCGTCCACTGTCACAACGACTTCGGAATGGCAGTAGCCAACTCCATAGCAGGCCTTCAGGGAGGAGCCTCTCAAGTACACGCAACAATAAACGGCATAGGAGAGAGGGCTGGAAACGCTTCCCTAGAAGAGATAGTGATGACGCTAGTATCACTCTACAAAGTCAAACTACCAATAAACACCCGCCTCCTATACAACACCTCACGACTTGTCTCCAGGCTAACAGGAGTCCCCGTCCAAATGAACAAGGCCATAGTCGGAGAGAACGCCTTCACACACCAAGCGGGAATCCACACACATGGAATCCTAGCCAATCCATTAACCTATGAGCCAATAAATCCCGAACTTGTGGGAATTCAGAGGAGATTCGCAGCAGGAAAACTCTCGGGCACTCACGGAATCAGAGCTTTCCTCGAGGAACTAGATCTTAGTCCAACCGACGAACAGCTGAAGGAGATATTCTCAAGAGTTAAAGCCATCGGCGATAAAGGAAAGAAGGTTACAGACGTCGACCTCTATACCATTGCAGAGATGGTCATGGGCTTGCCTCAACTCAAACCTATCAAGCTAGAGGAACTGACTGTTATGACCGGAAACAAGATAACAGCAACCGCTTCCACAAGGATAAACATGGATGGAAAGCTACTCACCGAAGCTGCCACTGGCATAGGTCCCGTAGACGCAGCATTGAACGCGATAAGGAAGGCGATATCTCAAACGACCGAAATAGAACTTGATGAGTACAATGTCAAGGCAATCACAGGCGGAACAGATGCCGTCGTAGAAGTATCCGTCCGCCTAAAGAAGGGAGACAGACTAGTCACTGCCACCGGCGTTCACGGAGACATCGTCACAGCCAGTGTAGAAGCTATGCTAAGCGGCATGAATATTCTAATGGCAAGCACCCTAAGAAACAAGGCTAACAACAATATCAACAATAATAGTATTCATAAGGGGGAGAAAAAGGATGAGAAGCGACGCAATTAAGAAAGGCGTTGAAAGAGCTCCACATAGAGCCCTACTGAAGTCCGTAGGCGTGACAGATGAGGATCTCGAAAAGCCGTTTATAGCTATTGCAAACAGCTACACGACTATAGTTCCAGGTCACATTCACCTAAACAGCGTGGCAGAGGCTGTAGCTAGGGGAATCAGACAGAGCGGAGGCGTAGCCTTTGAGTTCAATACCATAGCCGTCTGCGATGGAATAGCCATGGGACATGAAGGCATGAAGTACTCTCTACCCTCCCGCGACATCATAGCAGATTCGGTTGAGATAATGGTTCAGGCTCATCAATTCGACGGCGTCGTTCTACTTTCCAACTGCGATAAGGTCACTCCGGGGATGCTTATGGCCGCATCGAGGATAGACATCCCCTCCATCGTCGTAACCGGAGGGCCAATGCTCTCAGGATTAGTCAAGGATAGAAAACTCGGAGTCATCTCCATGTTTGAAGCCGTCGGCGAATTCAAGGCTGGGAAGCTCACAGAAGAAGAGCTAAAGGAATTTGAGGATAAAGCCTGCCCTACGCCTGGCTCATGCAATGGCATGTTCACAGCAAACACCATGGCGTGCGTAACCGAGGCTCTGGGTCTCTCTCTTCCAGGTTCAGCTACAATCCCTGCTGTCGACGCAAGGCGTCTTAGAATCGCTGAGCGAAGTGGAGAGCAGGCTGTGGAACTAGTAAGGAAAGGAACAACTCCACTGGAGATTCTTACTTCTGATGCTTTTGAGAACGCTATCATGGTTGACATGGCTTTGGGCGGCTCCACGAACACAGTCCTCCACCTTTCAGCTGTTGCAAAAGAAGCTGGAATCCTTCTAAATCTAGACATGTTTGACGAGCTAGGTAGGAATATCCCCCACTTATGCAATATGAGCCCAGGAGGCCCTTATACTCTAGAAGAGCTGGATAGGGCAGGTGGAATCCCAGCTGTAATGAAAGAGCTTAGCTCGCTCCTACACCTAGACGCGCAGACTGTCACAGGATCATCTGTCTCACAAAACATTAAGGACGCAGAGGTATTAGATAGAGAAATAATTAGACCTCTCTCCAATCCAGTTCACAAAGAGGGAGGAATAGCCATTTTAAGAGGGAACATAGCGCCCAGAGGAGCTGTTGTAAAGACTGCAGCCGTCCCAGCAAGACTACTAATTAACATTGGACCAGCAAGAGTCTTCAATTCTGAAGAAAACGCGATGAAAGTCATCCTAGACAAAGGTATAAAACCGGGAGACATCGTTGTAATCCGATATGAAGGACCTCAGGGAGGCCCAGGAATGCGAGAGATGCTTTCCGCCAGCGGCGCCATAGCAGGCTTAGGACTGCTGGATTCCGTAGCCTTGATTACTGATGGGAGATTCTCTGGCGGAAGCCAAGGCCTATGCATCGGACATATTTCTCCTGAGGCTGCTGAAGGTGGCCCCATCGCAGCAGTAAGAGAAGGAGATATCATTGAAATTGATATTCCCAGAAGGAAAATTAATGTTAAGCTAAGTGAGAGTGAAGTGGAAGAGAGAATGAAGGAATGGAAACCCATTCCATCCAAGATTCGCCGAGGATACTTGACTCGCTACTCCGCAGCAGTGCAGTCAGCAGATCAAGGAGCAACCCTCAAAGCATTGAAATAGAGTGCCTGGAATTTGGGTAAAACCCTCCTATAAGGTTGATAAAAACCTTTTTAAACATAGAATAATCATCTTTTTTTGTCATTGTAAAGAGGAATTCTCATTGTCTCAAGAATGCCTTGTGTATATCGATGGAGAATATTATCCCAAGAAGGAAGCGA
>JAUPKU010000077.1 GCA_030837285.1 Thermoproteota archaeon
GCTTTAAGACTGCTTTTTGTATGGATATGTGTGTGTTTGGAGAGAGAGTGAGTGGGAGAGTGTGGAAGATTGTGGAAGAGAAGGAGTGAACGTAGTAGAGTGGGTTGGGTTTGGGGATTAAATTTTAATTAAAAAACGGCCAGAATTCTTATAATGCGCTGAAACTTCTTGACTTGGAAGAACAGAGACAGTCTAGTGTGTGCGCTCTCACGTGGATTGGTTGGCTAGACGTTTACTCTTTCAGAGTGGTGTTAGGTCATTTACTCTGTTTGATGTTCTGAGTTTTCTATCTTTTATGGATAAGGTTAGTGTGCGTTGAGACTATTGGAATTCTGATTTTACTTTAGAACATTCTTTTCACAAATAACTTAGCAAGCTGGTGCAATTAGTTCTTGTTGTTAACTGAACAGTTGGAGTAAGTAGAAGAATGGAAAATGTAATCCCTAACCCGAAGTTCTTCTGCCCCTTTCATTCATGTAGTGTTAAGGAAATCTGGATTTGTAGTGACTGCTTTAAAAGGTACATTCTGTTAGAGAAACATAGGTTAGCTATCCAAAGTCAAGGGATAAAGAGTGGAGAACTTTCTGATTACATGAAAACAGAATAGAATAAGCGGTCTTATCGTCATTTGTAGACAGGTGAATTTTTAGGAATTTTCTGTTACAGTATGCCATTGCATAAACTAATGATAGTTTTTTTATCTATTTTCAGTTTAGATATTCTAAAACATAGCGCGCGCTAAACTATTAAAATGAGAGAATGAATCAGAACCATTAGTAAATCCGTATAAATTCATCAACTGATAGAGACTGTCCTCTATGATTAGGCTGTGGAAATGGTGCAAATAAACTAGGAGAATCAACAGGACTAAAATCATCATGAATAGTACCGTAATTACCCTACCTACGCAGAGCGTGAATTGTTGATTGAGAAGGCTATTGTTACCTGCATACGTATAAATTTCAAATTAAATTAACCCTGACGAATTAAAGGAAATAGTTGCGTTAGCTATAGCAGTGTATGCTGGGCAAACATTCTTAATGAAAGTCAAACATACATTGCATGCAAAAGGATTCGCGCGAGCTGTGTTTTTTTGATTAAAATTTAATTTTCCCTTCCATACTACGACCCGTTTGGTAGAAATCACAGTGTTTTTTTCTTCATGGTGATTTTTACATAAGAGGTACCCTTTCGGCAAAGTCAACAAGAGGTATGTTCTTACATCACAACTAGAAAAGGATACATTTCATGAAGCCTGTTAAGACTCCACATAGGACGCTATACTTAATTAGAAATTGATCAACAAAGCAAATGTCAAGTCAAGTAAGATGATTTGAATGCCAATAAACATTCCAACCAAACATAAACACTAAAGCAAACAATAACACTACGCTTAAAACTATCAAAGTTTTACGCACATTATGTAAGGCATTATTCCACATTACATTAGTCCGCGCTACAAAGCATATGAGGTTAATTATGAGGAAGCGACAGTTTCACCATCGTATGTCTGCAGAACCAGCTTATCCCAGATACCGCTCTCTCTCAACCATCTCCTGTAATTTTCGGCACCTACCTTACCTAATTCTTCAGATTTCCACTCGGCCACAGCTACCGTTACATCAGAACTGGCTCGCATCAGCCTATAGCTAATGAACCCGGGCTGCTTCCGAAACACTGTAACCCCTTCATCATTTATTTTTTTAAAGATTTCTACGGCCTCTTGGGAATAAAGGTCTATGCTCCATTTTCCTATGGAGCAACGTAGATAGGTCAAACATTTACACCACACAAATTATACCATAAATTCCTATTTAATATTGTGACAAACACTCAAATGCCGTTGAGAGGCTTCTTTTTTCTTTACTGAAACAAAGAGTGCGCACGCATTAGTTCAAATTACTCTGGATCGCACCAAAGAGTACGCACACCAAAAAAATCATAAGTCGATACTAGCCATTATATGTGTGAAGGTTTTAAGGATGATGTGCACTCTGATTTATGCTGATTCAAAGGGAGAATCACATTTTAAGAATGTAGACATTGAACTTAAACTGGTTGATTTTGCTCCTCCTGCCCCACCATTTAACATCTCACCATTTAATCCAGCCACACAGTATGCTTTCTGTGTTATTCCTGGGGAGTGGTTTGGAGACTGGCATACGGCTCCAAAGAAACAGTTCTTTTTCATTCTCACTGGAGAAATAGATGTAATTGTAAGCGATGGTGAAGTGCGACATTTCAGTGCTGGAAGCATTATTTTGACAGAGGATACGCAAGGAAAAGGACATGTTTTCCACGTAGTAGACGATACAGATGTCACTGCGGCAATTGTACAACTCCCAGACTAAACTACATATCTATAGTGATTACTTCACTAGTGTACCCAAAAAGCGACAGAGCGCAGCAAACATTCCAATATAGAAGTGGAAAGCCTATAAAATATAGTTCAAATTAGCATAGACGCCAAGGTATATTCAAACAGAACTGGTTGCAGTGTTGGATACTACATGTGCTGATTCGAGCAGCGAGCGAGCCCAATTCGGTAAACCTTCTCTTATATGTGATTTTCAAGAACTATACCGTTATCTGAGTGATGATTTTCTGATTGAAAGACGTACAAAATTCCATAAGAAAGACTTTGAAAAAGACTGAATGTTGGATGAAGACCAGAACTGGACAAAGAGTCTTCCTTAGAAGTATCGAGGCTAACGAATTAATGACAGCTCTGAATCAATTCTTTGAATGTATGATTAATATTCTGAGAGTAAAAGTTGGGAACAAACAAACTCCTAACTCATTAATCTGTGAAGAAGCTCTATTGTTTGCTAGGTATCTAAGAAATGAACGCGAGTCATGGTTGCCTAGAATGCCAACATTATCAAAAAGTGCATGCTAGGTTTGCCAGCCCAGCAGTAAGCCCTGTCTGGACACTTATAGCCTCTTCCAATTTTTTTGGATTTCTTCATCATAAAAATGGTAGCTTAGAGATTGCCCAGCAATGATGCCGGAATCAATCGATATATCATTAGTTTACCTTCAGATTAATCAAGACTCCAAAATAGTTTAGATAAAGTGAAGATTAAAGCTCCGAACACTTTAAATTCTTTATTGAATGTTCAATTTTTTCTATGAGCTACTGGTCTAAGCATCCTGAGGAAATCTTCAGGGAACTCAACTCCTCTAAAAACGGACTTAGTAGTGAGGACGTTAAGACGAGACTGGGTCAATATGGCTTCAACGACATCCCCAAAAGAAGAGAAAAAACTGCGTTAAGCCTTCTAGTCTCCCAGCTAAAGGACCCATTGGTAATAGCTCTTATCGTAGCCTCAATTGTTTCATTCTTCACTGGAGGGGAGATAGAGGGGATAACGATACTTGCAATCGTAGTTATCAATGTCCTTGTAGGATTTGCCCAAGAATACAAATCAGAGAAGGCACTACAGCAACTTGCTGTTCTCATCAAATACAGAGTAAGAGTTCTGAGAGATAACAAAGTTTCAGAAGTAGATACACGAAACATTGTTCCTGGAGACATAATTCTTCTAGAGACTGGTGACCGTATACCAGCTGACCTGCGGCTTATGGAAGTTGACGAACTTGAAATAGATGAATCGATCGTTACTGGCGAATCTTACCCCGTCCTCAAATCATCCAATCCAATCGTTGCGGAAAAGCTAGGACCGCAGCGGATGGAGAATATGGCTTTCCCAGGGACACTGGTTGTCAATGGTAAAGGGAAGGGAATCGTTGTTTCCACGGGAATTAAAAGTACTCTTGGGCAGATGGCTACCTACCTGAAACTCACTGAGCCTAAAACAAATTATGAAAAAGGCATAAGGAACTTCAGCAAATTTCTGATCAAGGGCATCCTCATCGGAATTACATTCATCTTTATTATGAATGCATTAACTGGCAAGACACTCTTTGATTCTGCCTTGTTCTCCCTTGCTTTAGCCGTCGGCATCATCCCTGAGTCGCTGCCAATAATCATAACAATCGGGCTCTCCCGAGGCGCGATTCTGATGAGTAAAAACGGTGTCATCGTGAAGAAATTGAGCGTGATTGAAGATCTAGGGAATATGGATGTGATCTGCTCAGACAAGACAGGGACAATAACCGCGAACAAGATTACATTAATAGACTATGTTGATTTGGAGGGCAAGAAAGATCCCGAACTATTGAAACTAGTTTGTCACTGTGTTTCCATCGTGGAAGATGAAAAAATAGTAACAGGAAATCCAATGGATGTTGCGATTTTTGAATACTGTAAAAAGCAACCTACTCCAACCTCAACATGTGACCTCGTTGAACTAATTCCCTTTGACTACTCACGTCGAAGGATGAGTATAATCGCTAGAAACGAAGGAAAACTTCTTCTTATTTGTAAAGGCGCTCCAGAGAGTATGTTCCAAGTCTGCTCAACAATGAGAATTAGCGACAAAATTACTGAACTGGATAAGATTAGAGTTCAGAGACTATACGACAACTTATCTAGAAAGGGTATAAGGGTTTTAGGCCTCGGCGTGAAAGAAATTGAAGAAAAGGACAACTACTCCAAAGCTGATGAACAAGACCTAACTTTTATCGGTCTATTGTGCTTCATCGATCCATTGAAACCCACTGCTAAACAGTCTATTACTGAATTAAAGGGACTTGGTGTGGAGGTTAAAATTTTGACCGGAGACAGCCCACTTGTAGCACAGACGATTACTGAAGAAGCGGGTATGACTGTAGAGATGTTGACTGGAAGCGAAGTGGACAAGATGGACGATGAGATGCTTCAAAAAGCTATTGAGAAAACAAATGTGTTTGCGAGACTAACACCAGAGCAAAAAACAAGAATAGTATTGGCTCTTAGCAAGAATGGTCATGTGACCGGATTTCTAGGCGACGGAGTGAACGATGCACCTGCGTTAAAGGCGGCTGATGTGGGAATATCCGTTGATGGAGCTGTAGACATTGCCAAAGAAGCAGCGGACATAGTCCTGACCGAGAGCAGCTTAGGGATCCTCAGAGGAGGAATTGTTGAGGGCAGAACCACTTTCGGGAATACCACAAAATACATCCTTAACACAGTTTCCGCTAATTTAGGCAACGTGATATCGCTTGCCATAGTCTCAATTATATTTAACTTTCTTCCGATGCTGCCTTTTCAGATCCTATTGACTAATCTGATAAGCGACGGACCCTTGCTGTCAATATCAACGGACAGGGTGGACGAAGAAGAACTGTCCAAGCCTAGAAACTGGAACATCAAGCTGATAAGCCGGTTCACCCTATTCTTTGGGGTAATAAGCTCTGTCTTCGACTTCACGACAATGATTCTTCTCTCAGCAGTAATGGGCGGTAATGTTGCCTTGTTTAGGGCTGGCTGGTTCATAGAGTCTACCATGTCCGAAATTTTGGTGACATTCTCGATCAGAACGAAGAAAAGATTCTTTAGAAGTAAACCAAGCAAGATACTTCTTGGCATGTCAATAATATGCAGTCTTTTAACATTACTCCTTGTCTACTCTCCATTAAATACGTTTTTCGAGTTCCACCCTCCAAGCTTCCTAATACTTCTAGCAATTTTTGGCGAACTAGCCTTGTATTTCTTGACGGTTGAATTGATAAAAAATGTCTTCAACAGAAAATACTCATAGAAACTAAATGGGAAAAAGCGCATGCTTCTTTTTTTCACTTACTACCTAAGGGGGTATAATTGTATCCGTATCGATCAATAGATCGAAATGATAACTCCATTAGACATGCCATTCCACAATAATGCACTCTGACACCTTGTATTAATAAGAAATGACTTGACAGCGTACACGCTTTCAAAGGCTTAAATTTTAAGAAACCAGCGAATTGAATAATTAATGTTGGAAATTATGGATGTTTAGCGCCTTGACACAGAAAAAACCACTTTGGATATGTCCCAAGTGCGGTGCTAAATTCGTAACCAAGAATATGTGGCATTCCTGTGGGTCGTGGTCGCTGGAGTCGTTCTTTGAAGGGAAGGGACTTAAGGCCAGAGAGTTCTTTGAAACTCTTGTTAGTTTAACCCGCAGATGTGGTTCTTTCGAGTTTGCACCTACAAAAACAGCTGTCTATTTTATGGTTAGAGTTCGATTCGCACAAGTTTATCGTGTTAGCGAAAAGGGGATGACCTTCGGTTTTTGGCTTAAACGAAAGATTGATAATACACGCTTCAGTCGAGTGGATTATATTCCGAAAAATAACTGGGTTTACACAGTTCGTATAACAAGACGTGAGGAACTTGACGAAGAAGTTCTAAGTTGGCTTTGCGAAGCATACAAAGTTGGCAAAGGATTAAAAGATTAAACTAAAAATAAACTGTAAGATTTAGTAGATTTTAATTTTCCTTCTCCTTTCTCCTGTTATTCTCTGCTAGAGCGCACTAGTTAAAATTTTTGTGCTTGTGTTAGATGTATCAAAGAATGAGAAGCATCTAAATGGGGTGAGGTGTTCATCTACCGTATTCACTCTGGAGGCGGACAAGGCCTAGGTGCAATAGACTTCCCAAACACCCCAGAAGAACAATTCAACAACGACAAAATAGCCCTTACTAATCCAAGATACAGATTCCACTTCCATAACACTAGCGTAGGATGAGGTAAGCCAGTATAAGACTTATAGAAACAAGGACGAGAAGATAGAAGTACAGAATTCGTCTAATTCTTCTTAATGAATTGTTTACCGCATCTTCTAAGAAATCGTTAACATCCTTGAAGCCATATTCAGGATGCTCCTTCATGAACCGCTCAATCCTTTCAACTAACGTCTTCTTAAGATTCACCGACACATATTCAGCCAACTCAGCCAACACCTCACAAAACTAACATGCTAACGTAGCATCCGCTACCGCTCATCCAAACTATAATAATCCGCAAGCTAAAGAAAATTGTGAAAAAAAAGTTAAGAAAACAGTTACGAAAAAATTAGTAAAACATTATCACAAATGAAGTGTCATTGTATAAGAGAGAAAATTAAAATTTAAATTATAAACTAGCAATTTATAACGAAGGTAGGACAAACGACTTATCCACGCCTTCATCACAGAAGACTTCGACTTCATAAGAATCCGCCCATTCGGTCATATCAATTCTCACCGTCTGTGTTGCAGCGTTATTAAGACGGTCAATCATGGTCTCGTTGCCAGTATAATAGGCTGTTGGATTTGCAAAAGCCTGGGTTAATAAGTTCGTTTCCTCACCAGAAAGATATCGAAGTACACCGTTTTCTTGAACAGTCAATTTCAGATAGGTCTGTCCATCAGTTTCTGAACCATTAGCTGGAATCTCAAGTCTACGCACATAATTATCAAAAGTTGGCGAAGTATTACTACTTGTGTAGTTAGTTATTGTTCCATTGAAGACGGTGGCTATTTTTTCTGGTGAACCTATATAACCTTGTTCAACGCTGGTCACATTCATTGTATAGGCTGGTATCCATCCACCATACACATAAATTTGGATATTAGTGGCAGTGGCGTTTCCGGTGTTTTGGAGGGAAAACTGTATATTATTGCCCATTTTTTCAAAGTCTGATATTTCAAAGTTGGGTTGCAGTGATTGCTGAGTGCTCGCTAGCTGTGAATTAACCGCGGTTAATTCAGCTTTAAGCGGAGAAACAACGAAGAAATAGCTTAAACCAAAACCAACTGCAGCACCGAGAATAGTGAAAAGTACAGCTACAAACACCAGTTTTGATTTCCCAGAGCCTGTGGGCCTTTTTCTTTTCGGATTCCGATACTTGGGCAGTACACACTTCCCCCAATTAAGATTGAATAGCATGCATCAAGAGATTTAACTCTTATTTTTCTATAGAAAAATAAAGGGTGCACTCCGTCAAGGACTACTTTACAGAAAGCCAACTCCTTCTCAATAGCAGAGATTCAACTCTCAAAAGGATTATCGCTATCCAAGACTGTTCTTTTAGTTCAAGAAAGGAAAAAAGTAGGCCGGCTGCTATGGTGGCGGATTAATGCCTAGATTCTTATAGGTTTGCCAGTTCGATAAGTCATAGTTAATCCAGATTAGGTTACCAATTCCCTGACCATACGACCAACTTAGGAAGCTGTTAAGCGTCTTAACTTCAGAGGAAGAAAAGTACTTGTACTCTTTGCAGTCTGCACCAATCTCAGTGTTTAGCAGTTTAATACCCATAGACTTAGCTGTCTTCATTGAAGATTCTATATTTGACAAAGTACAGGAATCAAAGTAAGCATGAAAGCCCTGATACGTCTGCCCTATTGGGTCATTAACTACTTTCCAGGATACAGTATACCAACGGTTAAAAACCACCTTATTAGTGTAGCCTGCGCTGCGGATTTCATTAACCAAAGTTTGCATACGACTGTAAAAGTCACTGGAAACGTACTCATTAATGAGCTCAACAATAACTCGTGGATTGTTCTTCCAAGTACTGAGTGTACTGAAGATGTTACTTCGGACAGTTGACCAGTACTTACGGGCTAAGGATGCACCTGCTTCCGTAGGAGGATGCAGATGATTGCGATCAACGATAATATACCAGTTGCTCGGAGTATGAGTTAGGTAATAGTTGACGTAGGTGGCCACATTTGATTGTGAACCGCCCTCCCACTGAGGCGTAAACCCAATACGATAAGTATTCAAACCATACGATTTCATGACGTCTATGATTTTTTGCAACTGCGAAGTACTAGTAGGGTTCCCACTAAAACCGATGAAAGCAGTAGTAGCTGCGCTCGCTATATTTATTTGACCTGTGAAACTCGAAAAGATGGTGAAACTCAAAAACAGGACTAAGATCATGCCGGGTAAAGTTATGTTTTTCAATCTTTTTACTCACCAAAAAATTATGAATAACTTCGAGTTAGGCACCGTTCTTTATAAAATAATAAGGTTTTATTGTCCATATTGATTGATTAATGTTATCAAGACAAGAATACCTCCTTTTTCTACATCTTCCCCAAGTGAAAAAGCCTTTTAGCACAAAAGCGCGCGCTATTTATATGAACTGTATAGTTAAGGGCAAGTTGCATAGAGAAAGTCAATCCGTAACTTGCTAGATTTCTTTCTCAGGATCAATAAGACTCATTGAACTCATATAAAAAAGGAAAGAAAACTCTTCGCAATAGAAAAAGAGTATGATATCATAACTGAAAACATCCAGTTCGTCCCAGTTGATATGCGTATCCATCGGTCTCAGATAATCGACTTGAACATGGAACACATGAGTTAGGCATTAAAAGAAATTGCTGAATATTTCAAAATCGACACCAGTACTATCATGGGAAAATCTGCCCGAGAATATGTAACTAAAACAATTGATAAAATGAGTTCTTATGTCTCACCGAAAGGAATCTATTATCTACCTTACCCTAAAAGACGAAATCATTGGAATAGGTGCACTCAGAAGGATACGGAAAAACATCAGTGAAATAAAACTAATGTATATTCGCCCAGCATACCGCAGAAAGGGCTACGGAAAAGCCCTACTCGACAATTTACTAAAAAAAGCGAAGGAATATGGATATCACACAGTTTATCTCGATTCTCCACCCTTCCTGACTATTGCACACCACTTCTATCATACTCATGGGTTTATAGACCTGGAGGAATATCCCGAAACAGAAGTCCCACCGCAACTAAGGTCAAAATGGCTTTTCATGGAAAAAACTCTCAGAAACACTACCCCATAATTGCTCTAATTCATTCATTTTTCAGACTACGCATACAGCTAACCTCAACGATTCGAAAGAGAACGGTAAATACAATCCTTCATTAGTTAGCCTTCAAAATGGCAAAATCGATTGATTGGCTTGATTTGTTATTGTAATTCCACAGTCACACTTTTTTATGTTCTAACTAAGAGTATTATTAAAATTGAGGCGATCATATGGAAAAAGAGTTGCTCTTTAAGGAGAGAATGCCAGCTCAGTCAACCATTAAAGAATTCAATCAAGAAGGTGCAAAAGTTGACATCGCCCCCTTGCCGGGAAAGTAAGCAGAAAGGTCACAGGACTTGTCATGACTACGCATAACGCCCTAATGAAGGCAGACGGTACAGGAGATGTCGATCTCAGGTCAATCATCTTCAGTAATAGCGAGCTAGTCTTTGTATGGAGGAAGGCAACTTCGAAAGTCGTGGATCCCACTCCTATCCGGAGGGTCGAGGAAAACCTGACATTCCAGACCTTCTCTCAAAGACTAGCATTTCTCGATACAACCAAGGGTTGATCAGAAGATCTTTCAACCTTGTAAGAGGCGAATACAGCTTCAAGGTCTACACTGTCAAGTAACCAGAAAAGGTACATATACTGAAAATATTAGCTAGTGTCTTCTAGCTAGCTTTTTTTCTTAAGAGGCGATATTAGCGGGCGCATATATTTTTAATACCTTAATAGTTACTGGTTTACGTCTGCTAACAAGCCCTCGATACTCTAAAAAAAATCTAAAAACAAAAACATTTTCAAAAAACGCTGCAAACACAAAAGCTACGTGCTCTTTCGCTCAACTAGCCATTTTTTGTCACAAATGGGACAGTGAATATCCTCATTGGTGTGTATCAAATCCAAGAAATATTTTCCATGGATAGAACAGTAGCCCAGAAAAATCTGATCATCAACTTGTGCCATACCGAAGCTTTTTGCCTGTATTCTCTTCGAGATACCAAAAGCTTCGCTACTCACCAGTGTGGGGTACTTGGTTAATATGCTGGCAGTTTCAAGTTTTTGTCTTTTCTCTTCCAATTGGAGCGTCATGTTCAAAAACTCCAACAATTTTTTAATTCAGTTTTTAAGATATATTCCAAAAACATATGATATTGTTGATTAGTATGGTTTTTTAGAAGATATAGACATAAAATCCATAAAACTTTTATGGACTTAAAAACCATAAAGCTTAAATACTAAATTTCGAAAAAGGCGAGTCTGTCTAAAATAGCATAGAACATTTCATGAATTCACTTGAATACATGCAATTTTAGTTTATTTCTGTTTAATAGACTGTCTAAAGTCATTTTTTTCTTTTTAAATGTTAATCCATTCTTTAGCAATTCATTCTAGGAGCTCTTGTACTGCGCATGCATCTCCAAATACACAATAGAACTAGAAAAAAATATTTTAGAAAAATAATTACCATAAGAATAGAAGAGCACTAAACTTCAAAAAGGCTTTATGTATTCCATAAGCTTCTCGGCTAAAGGCTTATTAGGAAATTCAAACAAAGTCTTGAAAGAAGATGTAATAGTATGGATCTAACAGGTATTCTTATTCAGATTGTCGTAGGAGTTATTGTTGTAGCACCAGTTCTCTGGCTTTCTGGAAGAGCACTCGCAGGAAAACAAAAAGCAAAGTTTACAGACGCAATAATGATAGTGGTTCTTGGAACAATCGTAGGCGCTGTACTTGGCGCTTTTCTAGGCGGCTTAATAGCATCTATTGCCATGCTGATAGTCTGGCTTGCACTTATCAGACACTTCTTCGAAAGCGGATGGCTGAAGTCACTAGCAATAGCAATCATCGCAGTGATAATCTTCGTTATAATAGGTGTAATCCTTGCAATAATTGGCTTTGGAATACTAAATGTGTTTATATAGTAGCCCGCATTGAAACTAGAACTTCAAGCGTATAACCCAAGAAGTCCTAGTCAACACATTCTTAGCTGTTCTTAGTTAGCAAATACCTAACATAATTAATATGTCTTTGAATGCTCTCATTCTAGTTTGACTGCTTTGCAGAATTTTTGTCAAGTGTTCCATTATCGCATACAAAAAGAAGTGATGAGATAATTCAAAAAATGAAAGCCCGTACGTATAGCAGACAGATTAAGGTTAGGATACTCGTTTAAGTGTCAGCTTAATAGTATGTGCAATAGCATTTTTATATTCTGGTCCAATGAAAATTATTATCTTACCACTCTTGTCTGTTCCAAAGTTGATTGTGGCTGTTGCTTCTGATAAGGTGTAGCGAGGTTCTGAATTAGCAGCTTCAGAAGCTCCATTTGCAATATTTTCTATTTCGCTTGCCAACTCCTCAGCTACATTAGGACCACCTTTCACTTTCCTCGAAATAGGTTTCTCCTCAGGAACAAGAGACATAGAGATCGTCTGAATGGACGCTTGGGAATATTCTCCTGAGATATTTATTGGAATAGGCAGCCAAGAAATCTTGCCATCCGCTCCAATTCCTTTTTGCAGAGATGATTTAATTTCAAGGTCAACCTTCACGACCTTAATATTTTTCACTTTTATCTGGGCTTCTTGGATAGCTTGCTTGACATAACTAATGAGTTCAACTATAGTATTTGGTTTAATATCCTTAGACATATTTTGATATTTTTTTAAAAGATTCTTATAAGACTATTTCTAGCATGCGCTGCTACCCTCACAACATTCCTTTACATTAAGGCTTAGGATGAAATTTTACATATGAAAGCTACATCAAATAGACGTTTAATCCTATTGAAGTTGTAGGCGAGCTCTTATTCTTCTATGGCCTGTTGGGCTGGGTTTACGGCGTACTTATACAAGCAAGTTATCCCGACTGGCTGCCTGGACCTATATCTCATCTTACACTTTGGCTTCGATTGGATACTTTCACAATTCTATCCTTCATATCAAGTATCTTAGGCTTTTTTATTTGGAGATTTACCGAACAGTTGATTAACGCCACTCAAAGGGTTTAAACTTGAAGCGCATTATATTATGTTCATAAAATAATGTCTTTTATACGAGTTATATTAACACTTTTCGACAGCCATGCCGAAGTGAGGACTATGAGCAAGGAAATGGTAGATATTCCTAAAGAGATGAGAGAGAGAATAGAGAGCATCATCAAAGAACAAGTCGGATCAGGTTATAAGAGTCTTGAAGACTTCATCTTGACTGCATGTCAGAAACAGTTGATGAGGCTTCACTGGGATAACGACTCCTAATCATCAGTTCTCTTCTCTTCTTCAAAAACTACGAGGAAGTTCCCATCGCTTATCAGCAAAGGAGGGACCCAAGTAGTGTTCTTTTTAAATGGGCAATGGCTTTTGTCATTGGAGCTCGCTTGGTTGGACTAAAATTTAGATTTTTTACAATATTCCTGTTCTGATGCCTGTTTTGAGTGAATTACCCTATAGGTATTTTGTTTATAAGGCAAATTATCCCTAACAGTATTCTTGTGTAACAAAAAAAAGACAAGCTTTAAAGTTCAAATTATGATGGACACATCAAGGAATACTCATACACACATAGTGTACGGGAAAATTTAGGCAGACGAAGGATACACCGCCATCTTCTCGATAATATCAATCATAGTGTCGATCACTAATCGAAATCTCCAAACATCTGTTAGCGCCCGCATTTTACTGACTTACTAATTTATTAATATCTTACTGAAATGTAATCTGGTCGCTTAGTTGATGATGAGCTTATGAGCATCAGATCGTATCCACGCCTCTACTTTGAGCTAATTTTCATCGGTTTCACGATAATGATGGGCATGAGCCTTTCATCATCTTTTCTTCCGCTTCTTGCCAAGGATCTTGATCCTTCGGGATTTCTCGTCGGTTTAGTTACATCTTCGTGGTTTGTTTCCAGAATATTCTTCGAATTGCCTGCTGGAATTATTTCTGATAGAATTGGTAGGCGAACACTCTTCGTAATGGGTGTTGGTTTGAGTGCTTTCGGGGCTTTCCTTTGCACACAAGCTACTAGCATATACATCCTAATTTTAGGTCGGGCAATTTGGGGTCTTGGAGCAGCTCTTTTCTTCATGAATAATACTGCACTTGTCATCGACCTCTTCGAGTCGAAGGAACGAGGTCAAGCGCTGGGAATCTTCAACGGAGTTGAATTCACAGGGAGCTTTATCGGAGCGCCAATAGGTGCCTTCGTAGTTAAGATCGTAGGTAGCTATACAGGTGTGTTCTACGTGACTTTCTTTCTTGTTCTCACATCGTTTGCTGCAGCGCTCACTTCGAGAAGTTTCAAAGAGTTTAAAGGGAGACAGGCAGCTACTGCTAACTTGTCTATTAAACAGAATTTCGAGAGCCTCCGCGACAAGGGAATCACAATTCTCTGCACATGCAATTTCCTGAACAGTTTAATAATGAGTGGAATTTTCGCGACAGTTCTGTCGCTCTATCTCAATAAAGAACTTCTTTTCCCAATTGAGTACATTGGTGTTTTCTTGAGTTTCCGAACCGCTGGCCAAATAATTACTACTTTGGGTTCTGGCGCTCTCTTTAAAAGATTCAGTAGAAGGAAAGTTGTAGTTATTGGTTATCTACTCTCTGCTGGCTGCCTCTTAATATTCACGTTCATTTCTAGTTTAGAAATGATTCTGATAATAGGCTTTATAGAAGGATTTGGCGAAGGCTTCATTTCTACAGGCCTTATAGTGCTTCTTTCTGACGCAATCAATCCTGCGGCAAGAGGGGGTGCAATTGGTCTCTATAGAACCTTCATGGATGTTGGAGGCTTCGTAGGTCCCGTGGCTTTCATGTTTATCTACACAATCATGGACTCACATTCTGCCTTCTTTACTTCCTTTGGCATAATTGTCCTTAGCGCTGTCTTGCTAATCTCATGGCTTTATAGGAAGAAGCAGAATCCTAATCTCTTGCCCTAGCGCGCACTATAACTCCTCCATTTGTTCCAACATTGGTACTGCTTTGTCTTGCTCAGTCTAGCTAGAATTCCTTTCTTGTGACGCTTGTGAGAATCTCTTTGCATGTGGAAGGACCACACGCTTGCTAATGTGAATATCGAGATAAAACATGTCATAGTCACTTATACAGTGACCATGGATATCCAACTGTCCAAGTATGCTGCGAGGTTAACCTTTGTTAGGTGTGCTTAATCGAATTAACCATACCATGATACTACATCTTGGTCGCATGCAAATGACACTCTGGCGGTGTCAGCTAATTCATAGTATGTTAATATTAGTGCGTGAAATCCTTGGCTCAAGCGTTGGACAGTGCTTAATTCAGTGTAATTGTGGTCGCTCCAAAGGTTAATAATTTCAACTCCGTCTATGAACAGCCGAGAAGCATCATCACTTCCTAGAATGAATGAGATAGGTCCCGTTCTATTTACGAAAATGGTCATAGTTGCTGTAAATCCAATTGATTCATTATAGTTGTTGTATAAAGGATTAATGTCCCAGTTATAATCGAATATGGCAGGGAACGTCTCTGTACCGATGTCTTCACCCAGTTGTTTATCAACTGTAAGAGTTTTCCAGGTAACTGACCAACTGGTATAAGTCATCTCTCTTCCTCGTGGCCCCTCCGGTCCAGGTATTCCTTGGAGTCCTTCTGGCCCTTGTATTCCTTGAGGACCCGTATCTCCTACTGATCCTTGTATTCCTTGTGGTCCTTCTATTCCTTGTGGTCCTTGAGGACCTGTGTATCCTGCTGGTCCTTGTATTCCTTGTAGTCCTTGTATTCCTTGAAGACCTTGTACTCCTTGTGGTCCTTGTTCACCTCGAGGACCTGTTTTCATCAGATTGACTACGCCATAAGTTATTCCAACTGTGGACAGGATTGTTAGGATTATCCCGACAAGAAAAAGTCTCTTGGATACTCCTGCAGAATTTTGTGCTTTGATTATTCTAGACATTTTGATCTTGTTGACATTACAATATTGTCTTAGATAAATGATAGGTTTTTTGTTTTAATTTTACCCTTTTTATTTAGTTGAGGAATTCTTAACCTTGTAGGATAGTGCGCAGAATAAAAGATGAAGCAAACGTGAGTTACTATGTGTTAAGCATCTCCTTTTAAAAGGAGATAAGATCTTTGGTTTTGGATAATCACTGAAAATCAGATATTAAAAAGATAAAAACAAGTCTAAGAAAAGGATGTGCTTAAAAAACTTGAAAAAACAATAATTCTTTAGAAGAACAATTGTCAACCTTGAATTTCAGTTTTTCTTTTAAAAATTAATTTAAACCCCAATAGCGCGCGCTAAGCGAAATTCGTAAAGCATGTACTACAACATACATGAAACAAAAAATTAAGATAAATAATGCACTTGTTAGATAATGTGTCTACAATATACAACTTGTTGGTTAGAAAATCCTTATTAATTCTATCATTAAATGAAATGAAAAAACGTGTTTGCTAATTCATTAGAGGGATAAATATGGCTGGATTACCCATCAAGGATGATATTCTGTCTGAAGAAAAAAATTTTAGTTATTGCGCCACTCTTTCAGAGATTGGCACTCAAAGCAAACGCTCCAGTCATCTTGAAGATTTCTTCCCTTTAATGAATCAAGCATCTATCGCGTGGGTAGACATTAAGGTTGACGACCTTCAGAAAGAAGCCACAGGGATAGCAATCAAAGCTGGCTTTTCAAATGAGATAGTAAAGCAGCTACTTACAAGATCTACGGAGGGATCACAGTTCCATGGTGGCTACTTTGACTTTGACACTGAGATGGGTTTACTCTTCCCGGTAATTCGTGTCATAGGCTTCAACGTCACGATAAGCCCCCTTCTTGTACTTCTTAAGAATGGTCTCATATTGACAATACGCAACCGGGAGACTCACATTTATCGCAATCTTCACCGTTATGCGGAAACTTATTTTAGGAGACTTCCACAGGACCTAGAAGTGGTCGATTGGCTAACACTTGTGCTCATTCGAATCATAGATGAAAATAATGAAAGGAATTTCGATCAACTCCAGAAGATAGATGAGGGTAGTGAAGACTTAACCAAGAATCTCAGAAGCGACAATTGCACAAGAGATGTCGGTGATCAAATCGTCCACATGAAACAGGCGGTGGTATCTTATTTTTCAGGTCTCTGGGAAACTTTAGACACGATCAATTCACTTCGCAATGGCGACGCTGACCTTATGTCATGTGAGGCTCAAGTGCTTGACAAGACAAGCTTGATGGTAAGAGAGGTACGTGACCAGCTAAGCCTAGTAGAGCATCTCTCTGAAATTCTCGCATCTAGTTTAGAATGTTTCCAGTCAATCTTCAATAATCAACTACAGGAAAAAAATAACCTTCTCCAAGACAGGAACAATCTGCTCCAGGAAAAGAATAACCAGTTAGCAGATCTCAACAACACACTACAGGAAAGGAATAATCTGCTCCAGGAAAGAAATAACCAACTTCAGGAATACAGTAATCAGCTCGCGGAAAAGAATAACCACTTACAGCTAACCAACAATCAACTGACGTCAGTTAACAACAGAATATCAGTACTTAATAATAAACTCACACTTCTAGGGGGATTCCTTGCAATCATCGCTGCTGGTTTTGTAGTGCCAAATACTATAGCTACTATGCTTTCACAGACCAATATATTCCAATTCAGTCCAGCAGATATGGGCTGGTATCTTGCTCTCATCTTCATATCCACTATTATTGCGACCCTAGTGGTTTGGATATGGGTGAAAAAGAAGGGTCTATTACCGAAAAAAGAAGAAGGAGAAAGCTTGATTATTGAGTCGGGGAATCAGAGAGACGCTTAATTAGTCAGCTATAGCTTCAATACCCTTACACCGATTATAGTTCCACTCTAACGCATGCACTCTTTAGATAAATTTCTAAGACATGAACAAAAAAGGGTGGATTACAAGAATATCTGTAATTGCACACATCAGCGCTCGCTACTGTAAAATTTAAGTTCAAACTTCAATAGGAATAATTGACGATCTGAAACGAGTTAGGATGCACCAGCTTAGAATGAGGAGGACTCTGTAATTACAATGTTAAAATCAAGTCATCTTATAGGAATAATCTCCGATACTCATGATAACATTTACAGTATAGACGAGGTTGTGGAGAAGTTAAACGAAATAGGCGTTGACCTTGTTCTCCATGCA
>JAUPKU010000078.1 GCA_030837285.1 Thermoproteota archaeon
AACGGCCTGGTTGAGATGTGGGTGGATGGAACAAGAGTCTGCGTTTCCACAGGGACGAACACTGCAGCCTATGGCGATGCAAATCAATTAAAAGCTGGTATCGCAGAAACCTACGGCTGCGGATCAATACAGGTCTACGCTGATAGTATTCAAATATCTCCAAGTTATATCGGTCTTAGCTAGCTTAGACACTGCTTTTGGCAATAGCAATTTTCGCGTGAAAGATGTTTTTGACAAGTGTATTCATTTGGGTTTGGGATTAAAAACTTTAATTAATGATTTATGATTAAGACAGTATGAAAGTCTTCGCTACGCCTTCATTGCATGAAACATCCACATCATAAGAATCAGCCCCTTCGGCTCTCTCCCATAAAAAATCCTATGAGAGAGAGCAATATTAAATTTTAATCAAGAAATGTTTGTCTTCAACTGCACTAACGTGCGAGCTAACTAGTTATCAACTATTATAGACGAGAGTTACGAAGAGCAAGAACATCATAACAACAATTTATCCTAGTTACTGCAAAGCAAAGATAACACGAACGGGATTTTCTGCAATAAAAATATGGTCCCCAAATTCTTATTTGCGCCCAAGAATGTGAAGGGCCAGCCCCAGTTCTCCAAGCGCAACGCCACCCATTGCCAGAATTGCAAATGCATGGTTAAACGTGAAGAAGTACACAACCACATAAGCAATTTCCGGCACTAGAATCGTGAGAAGCCCTACGAAGATCTTTGCCGCATCATTAACTATACTTCCTATTCTACTTTTGCCAATAGAGCGTAGAAAAAGCATGATTTCAAAGATGCTTGCAGAAAATATTGGAATTATCATGAAAAATGGAATAAGAATTGCGAGCCACGAGGTCAATGGCTTGACATACGCCATGTAAAGTAGCGCAATAGGAACTGGAATGAATGACACCATCGTTACCAGAGCTTTACTAGACACTATTCTTCGAGGAGTAATCGGCAAGGTCTTGGCGTATTCCAGCCCGTTCCCCTCTGAACTCACGAGGGCAAGAGGTATTAGCATAGTAAAAATAGTACCCATAGAAGTGGTGACAATCACTATAGAAGTCCTAAGCAGATAATAATTCATTGTCAGAAATGCCACGATCACTGTTTCAAGAACAGGAAGAGCGAAAAAGAAAGCGGTAGTCGGATTCCTCGAAGTGACCCGCAAATCTTTCATGACATAGCCTTGCAAAGGATCGCAAGCCTTAATCTGAAAATCCACAGTTCTCGATCTGTATATTTTCACACCCGCACCATGAGATATGCGCTTCACTGCATCTAGGCTCCACTTGGCCGAAAACAAAGTAGTCAGTGCATAAACTACAATGGCAACCGACGCCACAAACGTAGTAACGGTAGGGATACCTGAACCAGATAGTTTTGCGATGGTCAAGCCAGCTGAGAATGGATAGACGAAACTGAGTAGAATACCCGAGAAAGCGTTAACGCTGAACAACATCTGATTAATGACAGGAAGAACATAGTAAGGCACGCTTAAGAGTAGACCTACCCCCAAGAGTAAGAATCCCCAGATCAGAACGAAAAAAACACGAAAAACAGTGGCACGCTTAGATCTTCCACCACGCAAATAATTCTTATAGAAAACTCTAGAAAACCACAGCGCAACAGCAACAGCAAAAACTGAATTCATCAAAGAAGCGCCAAACATAAACAAAGTAGCCAAAAGAGATAATGTGATGTAAGCCACCAAAACTACTTGGCTTAGAACAGAACCCACCACAAGATAATCTACAGATCTAATAAAAGAAAAAAGCGTCACCAATGAAAAATCATTTGACGCAATAGGTAGAGTAGACAGAAACGTTGAGGATTCCGCGCTGACAAAAGAAGAAAGCGTCTGAATCGCGGATAAAGTCATAAACCCAAAAGTAATGCCTAAACTTAAAGAAACTGAACTGGCCAAACTAAGCGTTGCAGAACCTTGTAGGAGTGATATAAAAGGTGTTACCGAGACTACGAGATTAAACACGGAAACCAATAGTTTATCAAACTTTGCAATCCGAAGAGCTCTTTTACTAAACTCAGCGTCTTCACACGCGTCTCTGTCAGACGAGTTTCTTCCAAAAGCCCCCCACCACATACGGCTCCTTTCCTGCGCTAATGACCTGTACACCACTTCTCTATATGGTAGATTGCTTAGGCGCCAAGCTTCAGTGAGTCTCATTCTTAAGGAATGCCTCCCTAAGCACCCTCGTAGTATCAGCAACTGCAGCTTCCTCATTAGTTAGCTTCAAAAAAATCTCCTCCAAAGTGGAGCTCTCATCCTCAGTTCTGGTCCTTAGCTGCTCAAGTGTTCCCTCAGCGACCACCTTACCATGGTCAATAATTCCAATCCTCGTACAGACTTGCTCTGCAACCTCCATTATGTGCGTTGAAAACAGTACTGCCCCACCTCTTTGAGCGTGCAATGACAACAAGTCTTTTACTATTCGACTGCTCCTAGCATCTAATCCATTCAAAGGCTCATCCAAAAGCAAAATAGGAGGCTGATGAATAAACGAGGCAATCAAAGCCACCTTTTGCTTAAGCCCCATTGACAGAGTTGCGATTGGCGAATCAAAATATTGTGCCAGATCAAAAGCATTCGCCAGCTGAGACACTATGCGATTTGCAACAGCCTGATCAATCCTCCGCATTGACACTACAAACTCGAAGAAATCCCTCGGAGACAAACTCTCATACACGATGGGATTCTCAGCCACATAACCAATTCTAGCCTTCACCTCAACCGAGCTGCTAAGAGGGTCAAAGCCGCAAATGCTTATCTTACCAGAAGACGCCTCTACCAATCCCATTATAACCTTGATGGCAGTGGTCTTTCCAGCGCCATTTGGGCCCAACAAACCAAAAACCTCTCCAGGCATCACATGCAAACTCAAATTGTCCAAAGCCACAAAAGAACCAAACCACTTAGAAAGCGCAGAAACCTCGATTAAAGGCCTCTCCGCTAAATCATCAGACAAACCAACATCACACTTCTCAGCACTAAAAACGTTTTATAGCAACAATCTCTTTTTCTCATGAGTTATTCTTTATTAATTTCAAATCCATATCAGCGCGCTAATTTGGTCTGTATTGTATGTCAATGATTATCACCTAGCTAAGACAGCATTAATTGTTTAATTTACAAATAGGAAAAATAAATTTTAGTTTCAAAGAGTCAACCCATCGTAGAGTCTCTTTCTTTGCCAGTCTGTCACGCTGATTGACCCCCTTTTTATTCATCTACAATTCTCTACATTATCAAGTTTATACAACTAAAGAGAATAAATTCGCGTTACCATATGACGCTTGAATGAAAAAATTTGTCATAGAGATGGAAAATTGAAATTTAGTTTAAGTTAGCCCGTACTAAAATTATTAAGAAAATCTATGAAGAACTCTAAACAACGCATACATATCAGATAAAGCTTGTCATAAGAAAAAGAGGGAGAGTGAAGGAGTCTACTCTGGACTTATGTAGCTGTTTCCTACTTTTACACAATCCAAGTTCACTCTCGTGCTACTACATCCATACAGTTCAGGTAGGCCATACCGAATAGATGTGACTCCTCCATAGTATGCCGTGTTCCTGCCCGTGAGGGATACGACTTTGACGCCGTTAACCCACAGCTCACCCAACCCATTGGTTGCATCCGCCTTCCAGTGAAGCTCTACACCATACCATTGACCAGTTGCAGGCGCAGTGGAAGAATAGGCTGTGACAGTGCTACTGCCACTTCGGATACTCAGGAACCATCTCACCCCACTGGACGTTCGATACCATCCCGCATATGCCACATTATTGCTTCCTGCTTGAAGTGTGATCAACTGGAAACGATCACTGTTATCTCTGATGCCTGAGGTGGAAACGTAGAAGTATCCCATCGTGTATAATTCTGTGGAGGCTCCCACCGATTTGGTGGCGTATGCTCTCTCAGTTCCACCGCTGCCACTAGAGGAGAAGCTGGCGCTTCGACTGCCATGATGTGCGCGGTTTGTAGTTATAGATACACTTTCCCCACTTGTTGTACTAGTGCTGTTCCACTCACTGAAGCTGCCAGTCTCAAAGCCATCCTCAAGTAGAGTATCGATTGGATTTTCGGTGAAAGTAGCAGTGACAGACTTGTCACCATTCATCGTGATCTGAATAGGACTTGTGCTACCAGTCAAGTCACCACTCCAACCACTGAAGCTCCAACCAGCAGCAGG
>JAUPKU010000079.1 GCA_030837285.1 Thermoproteota archaeon
CGCTCTTCCAATCTTCTTCATCATAATAGGCGCTATACTCGGCATCCTAGGGCTCGTCCTAATCTCTTTCATCTAGAAAAACAAAAGACTATCACCTATAGAAGTAGCATAAGCGGTTAAATAGGCATTCTGTCTCCGTATGCTTGTTTTTAGATCCCTAGTTTAGGGGAAATGCAGTATCATTGATGCTTTTTATCATTCATGCAGTTAATTGGAGAGTTATAGAGGATACGAAAAATAGGAGAAACCGCGTCGCGATGAAGGGAGCGTACGTATTCTCGAATGGTCAAAGAGAGAAAGAATTAGCTGGTCCATTTCTTGAGGAAGTTTTCAGCTTCTTTTTTTAATGTTTTCCTTTGACTATTCGTGTATTTCTTAACAAATTGGATTATTTTTTCTTTATTCTTAACTTGGTCAAAGAAGATGCTAAACGATTGGATCGCGTGTTCAGCTATTACCCTCTTACACTCCTCGGTTAAGTGTAGGCCTGTACTTATATTCTCAACCTTCAGAAGTTCATTCGAGATTCTTTCGGTCAAGTATGGTTTTACCAGTGCGATCTTGCCAGAGTTCCCCACAACATTAGCCACCGTAACCATGTACTCGTCATCCAAAAGACTGTAGTATCTGCTGAATATCTTGTCAAACTTCTTTTTATCATCAACCTTCGTCAGATTCGCAATGATTGCCAGCGCATTCCAAGTGAGGATCCTATACTTGCTATCCAAGAGGTCCACACAAAAGTCCATATACGGATACAGTTTGTCAGGATGTTTTTCACTTAAATCCATCAGTACCTTAGCACAACCATACCTAATCGCTGCCTTCGAAGAAGAAACTCCGGCGATTACAGTTGGAAGCAAATCCCAGTTATCCCCAACCTCTTTCACAAGTTCCTCGCTAGTAAGCGACTTATCCATAAACCCCTGCAGTAAACTATCTTCCATAGAAATTCCCGATCAACTAATATTACACAAATACTACATAAAACTTTGATGCTAAACTTCCAACATAAGATAAAAAATAAAATAATGTAAAGTCAGGAAAACAATATTTACCAATTGTATAGCAATCACTTCCTTTGATGATGTAAGCGCTCGCACTTAGCCCTACAATAGTCTTCGACGCGTCAGACAGTAACCCCCAAGGTGAATTGCAGAGTCTACTTGCTAAATATCAAGTGTAAAGACCAATTCAACATATCCATTACAAAAGATGTTAAAATAACATTCTCTAACCTAACAAGCCTTCCCAAGACTCCTTTCTCAAGTTGGATAAACATGACTTAAGTGCAGAGTGGAATGGTCTCCTTTGGCATACCATCACGGTCTCCATAATAGAGAGCTACACATTACTGAACACAACAAGCATGTCATTTGTCAGAAATCAAGTAATTGACTCGCTTATCTGGAACCACAACACCGTTGGCATGCCTCAACTTCTAATAGCTGCAGCAGTAATACTTCTAGCAATCCTTTAGAAATCCTTTTAAACTGAAGAAGACGGGTCAAAGCAATAATCAATAGTAATTAAGAAGAAGAGTTATTCCAAAAAATGAGAAACCTTTGCAGTAATGATCTGTAAACTCCTTCCAATTAGATCTTTGATAGAATACCCGAGTATTTCTCCATCCTCATAGTTTTTCCCTCCGGCTGTACGAGCCACGTCATCCAGCAGAGCTCCACAGGCTGATACCCGCAAAGCAAAGCGATCTCCTCAGTCTTCTTCACAAACTCGATGTCGCTATTCACCTGCTCTAAACCAGCTTCTCTTAGAATCGAGTTTATCACTCTCTTAACAATCTTGTCAGGCATCACAGTATTAACACCACCCATCATCCTAAGATACTGAAATGTGATCAGCCCGACTCCCCTGATCCTCCCGATAGGATTATCCATCCAGCCCTCAAGGCTGGTATTACGTGCCCAGCTTCGCAGGGTTCTCCTATCATCTCCCTCCATGGTTGAAAGGTAAGACGCCACTTCCTTAGCTACCATCCATGATCGCTCATTCTTCCACACCATCTTTAATTTACCTGTGTCTGCTTGTGCAAGGTCTTCTAGATTCTTTATCGTTCCATTCTCCATATACTTTTTACTGAATTCCTCAACCTTCGGAACAACCGCCGTGAAGTAGTTCAAGCCGATAGAGTCGAAAGCCGCATCGACAACCATTAAGACGACGCTTCCACCCCACCTCTCAGTTCTAAGGCACCTCTCGCAAAAAACCTCTATCCCAGAAACCTTCTCCATATATTCTTCAACAATCTTCTTGAGCAAAGACATCTCATCCACTTTCCTCTACATCAGAATATTTGGCTCATTAAAACTTTGAACAATGGAAAAAACTTCTACATCACCAGTTCTCGCATCTCTCATAGATCTCGGAGATCCGTTTAATGGTCAAATTATCTTCTAATCTCAGCAGCCTGTTTATGACTTTTTCCTCAAACCACATCATTCTTAACCTCCACGATACCATCTAAAACAGTGTTGAGTAAGACCTTTTTAATGTGATTCCAGTTGAAGTCAACTCCCATCGTCGACCAGTGAAGAGTCAGTCCATCGATAGTTACAAAGAGAAGAGCTGATAGAGTCGCTGAGTCAAGGCTTTTCCTAAATTCTCCCTTTAGCACGCCTTCTTGAAGAATCTTCTTGATGAACCCTTCAATAGTCTTGTAGCGTTTGTTAAATCCTTGAGCTAGAGGTTTCTTGCGAGACGCTTCTATAAAGAACTCTATGTTACTTCTCTGGAATTCTTTTGGACAACAATAAGTATTGGTGAAGATAAGTTCACCAACTCTCCTTAGTTTTTCGATTGTAGAGAGGTTCTCGGAGAAGGTGAGGTTTAGCTGGTTCAGGACTAACTCGGTCTGCCTTTTATGTATTGCTAGTATTAACTGTTCTTTATTCCTGAAGTGTCCATAAATGGCACCTTTGCTCAAACCGCTCTTCTTTACGATTTCGTCCATAGAAGTCTCTTTGAAACCCTTCTTAGAGAAAAGAGACTGGGCTGCGTCCAGAATCTTTTTGTCAGTGATTATTTTCTGCTTCTCGGTCACGCTTGGAGACATATTTCTCAATTTATAAAACCGACTGGGCAGTCTTATAACTCCTTTAGTTAATCAAATTTACAACAATAATGACTTGTAATACAAAATAGGCAAACCCACAACTAAAATGAGATTTCTATCTCATCAAATGTCTAAACGAGTTTTCATCTCAGCTTATTTTTAACGACCTTGTCTGTCAGCTCCCGTAAAGCATCCGTCGCAATCCACCTTGCACTCTTTGAGTCAATTTTTAGAATCTCATTCGCCGTCCTTATCGCTTCCTCCTGCAATTTTTTACTGCGTTTTCCAATCTGTCTAAGAGCCCAGTTGACTGCCTTTCTCACAAAGTTTCTCTCCTAAAACCAATATTCTTCACCACTAATTACGGTATAAAAACCTATCTTAACAAGCGTGACTATATTTTCACAACAACAAATGAATTCAAATCAATATGATCTAGAATCCCAAAAATATAGATTTCAAATATAGATTCACAGTGTGGAAATGAAGGGGGAAATGCTTTCATCTTGACAGTCATATGATATTATCTAATCAACAGGTTATTTGCTCTTTCCTCTCCTGTTTCCCAAGCAAATCAGAAAGGAATATCCAGCAAGTTTTCAATAGTCCAATGATTACCTGCTATCCATGCAATCCCCTCTGCAAATTAGAGTTAATTCAACATATTGCGTGGAGAACTTTCAAAAGATCATTGAAATCTATTCGTCATCCTTGTGTCACTATGATAAGAATCCTCTCCAGATTACTCGTTTAGAACCTAGTAGGCTAGTCCGAACATGAGCTTGACCGAGTAAGTTCACTTTATGAGGATTGGCCGGATTTTTAAAGCAGAGAATTTCCATTCAAAACAGATAGCTATCAAGAAATGATTCATAGTCTGCATGGTAGTGGAGATGAGAATTGAAGAATGATTTGGGGGTGCCCTCATGACTCGACCATGCCACCCGTGATAGCATTGTTTTAGCTCCCTCTGTGTTCCTTTAGAGATGAGACATGCATGGGATTTATGCATGGAAAGTCTGTTGACATGAGGGCATAACGCCCAATATGCTATTCTGCAGTATAGGATTTTAATACATTTATGAATCTAGAATTCACAAGTAGGTAGTGATTTTTTGTCAAATTGGATTAAACAACGTAATTCAATGATAATTCGAGTGTGACACCTTCTTCAACTTCTTTCCTAAATATTTTTAGCATTTAAACAGGTTTATAGGATGGTTGTTAAGAAAGAGAGGATGAAACATTCTGATAGACAACAAGAGTCAAAAAAAGTTGAAAATGTCAGATTGGCTACTTTTTGTACTTGCATTTGAATCTTGTATGAACGTGGGTGGAATCGCAGAAAGGTTTATTCTTTGATTTTCCGCAGCGGCAGATAGTAATCCGGTTTCTAGTTTCATATTGCTTACCATCATGAGACACCAGTTCCACCCCGCCCTCCAACCTTATTGGACCACTGATTCCCTCTATGGGATCTTCCACAAGGCTTATCGCCTTTTCGAGAAGGGGTTCTATTGGTTTCTGGCTTTGTTTGTCAATCGCGACTAGACGACCTGACGCGCAGTTGCATGCTTCCTCAACTATTATTTTTCTGATCTTGGGGTCACCTGATTTTTCAAGAAGATTCCATATACCTCCAGCACCATGGCAGAAACGTGATGCAGCGCAAAGGCTCTGAACATCCGCTAAGCTGATCCCCAGTGCTTCTTCAATCTCCGCTTGTTCAAAATACCTTTTTAGACTTGCCGTCTCTGCTTCATCGAAGCCTTTTTTATCGTGGGTCCCATCGCAGAAGGGTTTACTCCTTGACTTGCCGCAGCGGCAAAGGGTGTATATCCTCTGGTTAGGGTATCTCCTAATAACACTCCATCCACTAGCTTCGCCAGCACTGTTTCTAATAATCTCTTTGACATTCAAAGGGAGATTTCCATAGACAGTGTAAGGACCATTCATGTTAACTGTCACTCTCGCTTTATCTCTTAGCATATCCTTCTCAATTCTGTTCTATAGCATCTGTCATTGAGCGATGGAAACGTGCTTATAAAACCTTACTGTAATGGCGAAAAAATATTAACATACAATTCCAAGCAAGATTTAACGTGTTATGAATGCTGGAAGATGAAAGATGATGAAGATTCTTGTTGTACACGATGGAAATAATACGGGAATCATGGCAAATGCTATCGCTGACGAAGTTATGTTCCTGAAGGAAACGCAGGTGATTCTAAAGAGCGTTGACAAAGTGAAGACCGAAGAGTTGGCAGAAGCTGATGCGATCATTTTAGGGTCTCCAACAATCAACAGCAACATCGGCATAAAGATGAAAGCACTTATAAAGAGACTTGGTCTACAATTCAAAGGTAAAATCGGATCTGCCTTTGGCTCATACGGTTGGAGTGTTGAAGTAACAGGCTCCTAATGGACGAACTAAGGGCGCTTCAACATGGATCTTCACTATCCCTTTATGCGTGCAAAGCGCCAACCAAGAGAATTCAATCTAGAAGAATGCAAGAAATGGGGGCTTTCTATAGCAATGGAAGCTGCAAAAAGAAAAAATACTTAACTAGCACAAGCTGATGACACTTTTGTAAGTGAAAATTGAAACAGACACAAGCATTTCACACTAATAGCATGCCTTTTTTATTGCTCAGGCCGTTCCTTTTTTCGCTCAAACTAGTTCAGTCCATTCCATGCTTCCCACTAAAGGTTCTTCTGTAGAATTTTCTCAGATGCTGCAAAGCATGAGCTAGAAAGCGTTTCTCTTCGGCGCAGGCTCTTTTTAAAGCTGATTCACGTGAGACTAACGCTTTTCCAAGTTCAGAAAGCTCTTTCTTAGGAGAATACTTTGTGTATATTGGCACACCAACAAGAAGCAAAGCCAAGCCTAACCCAATCTGGATGAAGCTACACTGTGTTATGAGATATAAGGAGAAGATTATTCCAAGGCTTGGAATGAGTGAGTCTCCTCTGAAGTTGAACCGTGCTTTAGCACCCTTTCTCCTAAGAAAGAATACAGAGGCGCTCGTCGCCGCGTATGCGAAGGCAAGAAAGAACACTGAAGTAGATATGAGTAAACTGAGATTGCCTACTACTGCTGCTATAAGTGCTGTAACCGCTTGGATAATGATGCCCAGATACGGCGTCTTGTACCTCGGATGAATCTTAGCGAAGACACTTGGAAATAGACCATCAGCAGCAAGTGCGTATCCAAGCTTGGAAGTCCCTATCATCCCTGACTCATCGGAACCAGAGACTGAGATGAGAGCTCCAACACCTACTATGAGTGAGCCAGCCTGCGCTAAAGCTGGTACTGAGCTTAGAATCATATTTGTCCCTGTAGCTAAAGGAGCACTATCCAGTGCCAGCAAACTTGAGGGTCTCACCCCGAAGAGCACGATATTCGTTGTCAAGTAGAAGATGGTTACAATCGAAATTCCAAGTATAATTGCCTTTGGAATAGTCCTACCTGGATCCCTTATCTCATCAGCAGGGATTGTTGAGATTTCAAAACCCGTGTAAGCCCAGAATATTAGGACAAGTGCTGACCCAAAATTGTCAAAACCTAAGGGAGAGAAAGGTGTGAGATTCGCTTTTACTAAAACCAAATTCGAGATGATGTATACTAAGCCTATCACGACAAAGAAGACAAGCGGAATAAGCTTTACTACTGTGAGTACATCATTTGTTTTACCAGCAGCTCTGATACCACCAATGTTTGTAACAATAAGGAAAACAACGAACAATACCATCACAGTGGTCTGAGAGATCCAATTTAGATCTGGTAGGAAGAACATAAGGTACCGCGTGAAAGCCACTGGGAAGATAGCGAGAGATATCCATTCGGCGAGCCAGAGAGACCACCCAACAATGAAGCCTGCGAAGGGACCCCAAGCCACATAAGCATAGGAGTATGGCCCGCCGACTCTGGGAACCATAGCCGAGCACTGGACAAAACACAGCCCAACAATTATGGCTATTAATCCAGCAACCACCCATGCAACCAGTGAGAAGGGTCCTAAAAGGCCTGCACCAAAGGCTGATGCAACATATATATCCGCTCCTATTATCGCACCGACAACAAGATTCGTTACATCAAAAAGCGTAAGCTTCTCCTTGAACCCAGCTTCAGACATCAAAGTCACCAAGAAACAAATGCTGTATAGAAAGAACTCTTTCCTAAAAGATGAACCAACTAGAATTATAAGATGCTTACCTCTATCTCAGCCGCCTCCCAAAGGAGGCATAAGAATTATCCTTTCAATCTTTGGGTTAAAACTGAATATCTGCTTTCTACCCTTAGGCTCATCGCTGAAGGCCATCCAGCCATCAGCCAAGTACTCGCGGAACTTCTCCTCGGCATACGCGACTCCCTGACCATTATCTAAATTCCAGGAGACCTCCATCTCATCAGGTAAAGTCCACTCTTTGAGCAGATGCCTCATAACCTTCACGGTCATCATTTTGCCCATAGAACATCAGTCCCCTTTCAAATAGGTGAAACATATATCTTAGGTACTGTATTAACTTTTCAAATCAAGAAAAAGAGGAGCAAAAGAAAGAGAAAAAACGGATGTGTTTTTCTATGAAGAGTCCAATGCAAATATACGTTGATCACAATCTTCCTGGATGCAGTGGATGTCGAATCTGCGAGAAGATGTGTGCCTTGAATCATGAGAAGAAGTATAATCCAGCTTACTCAAGGATCAAAGTGTTCCAATTCTATCCAGGACCAATAGATGTTCCTATCGTCTGCCAATACTGCGAAGACCGCCCATGCGTTGCTGCGTGTCCTACAGGCGCTTTAATATATGACACTAACAACTTCCAGATGAAAGTTGACGAAAATAATTGCACAGGCTGCAGAGCCTGCAACCAAGCCTGCACCAATAGTGGAAGAGGCGGATGCATCACATTTAACCCAAGTAGTGGTATGGCTCAGATCTGTGACTTATGCGGTGGTAACCCAAAGTGCGCGAAGTACTGTCCATCAGATACTCTTCACTTCCTGGCAATGTCAAGGTTCTCCAAAAGATTAGCGAAGCCCGCTAAACTTATAGCTAGCAGAATAGCAGACCAGTTTTACCCAGTTAAGAAGGAAATCGACTAAAGGAGGATGAAAAACAAAAATGATTGGTGGATATGCTGGTAAAATACTTGATATTGACCTTACCAATAAGACGGTAAAGAAGACACCGCTTGACATGGACGATGCTAAGCGGTTCCTAGGCGCCAGAGGAATGATGACGAAACTCCTTTGGGATCGAATGAAGCCTGGAACAACAGCCTTTAGTCCGGACAACTTTATAATGTTCTTCACCGGACCTTTAACAGGAGTTTTGAGCGGAAATAGGACGATCATTCGATTCAAATCGCCATTAACGGCGACTTCAACGGGACTAAATCTGATGGGACACACCGCAACAGGCGGCAACTGGGCTGCGGAACTCAAATACGCTGGCTTCGACGGCATCGCCGTTACAGGAAAAGCTGAAGAACCCGTCTACATCTACGTCAAAGATGGAGAAGCAGAGATCAGAAATGCCACCCACCTCTGGGGGCACTCAATCTTCGAGACTGAAGTGAAACTCAAAGAGGAAATAGATCCTCTCGTTCGCGTCCTACAGATAGGCCCAGCTGGCGAGAATCTCATCCGTTACGCTTGTATTAACCAAGAGTACTTTTATTCGGCATCTCGTTGTGGAGGCGGCGCTATCATGGGCTCAAAGAAACTCAAGGCAATCGCTGTCAGAGGCACTTTAGATGTTCCAGTAAACGATGTTGATAACCTCATCTCCTTAGAAGGTGAAGTCTACGGGAAGCTGCGAAATGACCCAACCGAACTGTACAGTAGAAGAAGGTGGGGATCAACCACAGCCAACATCTCCTCAAGCGATTCTTCAACAGGCCCGCTGAAGAACTGGAAAGAAGCGTACTGGGCAGACGACGTTGAAGTAGGCGGACCACTTCAATGGGAGTCCAGATGTCGAGTTAAGAATAGAGGATGCTTCGGATGCCCAACACCATGCAACCAGCTTGGCATTATAAGAGAAGGACCTTGGGCGGGAACATTTGACATTCCAGATTATGATTCCACAGATCTTCTCCATCCGAACTGTATGATCACCGACCCCAACGGCGTGTATGCTCTGAGTAGTTTCTTAGACTCTATGGGTTTAGATTCTGTCTCAACTGGAAACACTCTCTCCTGGGCTATGGAATGCTACGAGAAGGGTTTATTGACGAAGAAAGACTTGGATGGGATAGAATTGACTTGGGGAAACGTTCCGGCCATGTTCGAGATGGTGCGGAAGATTATCCGACGGGAGGGAATAGGTGACCTACTAGCTAATGGCGTCCGTATAGCCTCAGAGAAAGTTGGCAAAGACTCAGATAAGTTTGCTATGCATTGTAAAGGCGTTGAATGGGGTGTTGGTGGAGCTGGAAACAATCGTGATCAGCGAGAGACATTCTGCTACGTCATGTCTGACCGAGGTGGAGTCCACCTTTACGGTCCAACTATTGACGGACAAAACAACTTCGCAGTCGCAGACTCGCTGACGGTATGTATAAGAAACATGAGAGCCCTCGACGTCGTAACGGTGGAGAAGGCACTTAAGGCCGCAACTGGGCTGAGCTACTTCAGCAGCCAAGGGGATTTGGATCATTTTGCCCACCGCATAATCATATTTGAGAGAGCCTTGAATGTCAGAGAAGGTCTAGTTCCAGACAGAGACGATATTCTACCGGAGCGAGTTTTCACAGAACCATTAACTCTAGGCCCAAGAGCTGGAACTGTAGCTGCGATCTACGACAGAAAGAAATTCCAAGAAGACAAACAGACATGGTACAAAGCCAGAGGCTGTGACGAACATGGCATTCCCACTAAGAAGACACTTAGAGACCTAGACTTAGCCTTCGCAATACCTCTGTTAGAGAAGACAGCTGACTTAGAAGAATCCTAAACTCCTTCCTCCCTTTTTCTCATCTTGTTTTTCTGGAATTATACTTCGCATCCTCTTACAAAAATTGAGAAAATTCCAAGAGAATCCTTAAGAATAGAAGAGACTTTCTTTTACCCAACCCAGAAGTGCTATGCTATCGTAGGAATTTGTCGACTCTGTCATCTATGAGGCTCCTAGCTGCCACATTGCTCACTAACCTGTATACTGCTAAATGAGCCAACTCATGAAACACAACCAAAATCATGTGCAAGAATGAGTCACACTTGCTAACCACCACCTCTGAAGTGCCATCCTCATTTATCATCAGTAAGCCTCTGCAGTACCTTCGCCTACCATTGAAAGTGGTGCTGACAATGTAAGGCACAAAGACGAGCCTCAATTCAATCACCAAAAGAACACTTTACAATAGGGAAAACCATCCTAAAACATTATTCGCAGAGAAGAAACAACCTTCTCATAGCACACTTGCCATAAGAAAGCAAACTAGCCCAGCTTCTCCTGAAAAGAGATTATCTCTAGCGCTCAGTGAAATATTGTAATTAACATTAGACTACAACATAAGAATATAAGCTGTCATCAGGTTAACTACTAAACTGGCAAACATGATGTTACCTGTTTCTCTTAGAGAAGACTTAGACACTTTTATCAGGAACAGGCTATTCCTTAACAGCTTCATATTGCCAGACTACGAGCTATTTAACATCAAAAACATCTCTTCAATAGTAAGAGACCTCTTCGCCATTAAATCAGAACTAAACACAAGCTTCCCCAAGGACTACGTAGCCGACTATAACGGAGTGGAGAAGGTTCTCCTTGTCATACTTGATGGATTCGGATACACTCGTCTGCTCTCACATACTCAGAGGTTCAATGGCGTATTCTCAAGTTTCATCGAGAAGGGTGTTTCAAAGTTCCTCACCTCCCCTTTCCCTGCAACGACTTCAACATCTCTAACGAGCATCTTCACAGGTCTTCCACCATCTAAACATGGAGTAATCGGCTTCACCACCTTCCTCAAGGAATACGGCCTTATCTTCAACACCTTAAACATGAGAGCTATTTACGGAAATACTCCATACATTGACATAGCAGAAGAATTATCAAACAAACTCACACCATGGACCGCAACTCTTACAGAGAATGGGATCGAGGTTATCTCTCTCACTAGAAGTTCCATAGTAGGGAGCGGTCTATCGAAGATAATACACAAAGGACAGCGAATAGTCCCATACATCCTACAATCAGACATGTTCATTCAATGCAGAAAAATCCTTCAAAAACAAACTCCACTCTTTTTAACCATGTACTATGGCGGCATAGACTCAGTAGAACACTTGTATGGACCGGAGTCGGAAGAGACAAGCCGCGAAATACAACTCCTTGAAGGCCAACTCAAATCCCAGCTTCTTGACAAGCTCCCAGAAGAAGACAAAAAGAAGACTCTGATAATAGTAACTGCAGACCATGGGGTAGTCGAAGCAACAAGAACATACTTCCTAAAAGACATTCCTGACATTAACGACAAGCTCCTCCTCCCCCCAGTTGGAGATAGTAGAGCAACATTCCTATTTCCAAAATACGGTAATGTCGAAGAATTAAAAGATGCTCTGAAAAAGAATATTGAAGGATTCACTATAATATCCTCCAAAACCCTCATAGAGAAAGGAGCATTAGGTCCAACTCAAGACATAAATCTCCTAAAGACAGGTCTTGGTGAACTGGCTGCCTTAAGTACAAACAAGAATATAATAGCTTATCCACACTATTCGGAAGACCGCAAGAACCTAATGGCAGGCGCACATGGTGGAATGACTCCTGGCGAGATAATTGTCCCACTACTCACAGCGAAACTCTCCAAACTCTAACCCACAAAGAAAGAAACCCAAAACAGGTTAGACAGAGAACTTAAGCTGCTAAATTGCTTCGATAATTTCTAAAACAACTCCGTGAAGAGAGACAAGTAAAGACTGTAATAATGTTGAAGGATGAATACAATTATGAGTGACAATTCTGAAAAGGAAGTTGCAGAAGAGTGGGATGCACTTTACAGGCGGTACGCCCCTGACCGCCTTCCTTGGGAAAGAGGTAAACCTGATACCAATCTCATAGAGTCAGTCGAGAAGGGCATTGTTGAGAAAGGACGTGTCCTAGATGTCTGTTCAGGTCTCGGAACCCAAGGAATCTACCTCGCGGAGCAGGGTTTCGAAGTTTATGGAATAGATATCTCTCCAACAGCTGTTAGTTTCTCGAAGAAACGATGCGAACGTAAAGGTTTAATATGCAATCTAACCATCGGAGACGCTTCAAACCTGAAGTTTCCCGCTGGATTCTTTACGCTCGTCTTCGACAGAGGTTGCTTCCACAGCATCCGCCCTGAAAGAAGAGAAGCGTTCATTAATGGCGTCCACCGCGTCCTAAAGAAGAATGGCAAGTACCACATGACCTGCTTCAGCTACAAGAACGGACCAGCCCAAAACCACTTCACAAAACAGGATATTAAAAGACAATTCTCAACCCAATTCCAAATACTTAGCATTAAAGAAGAAGTTGTCGAAGACAATGGGTCAAAAATATACTTCTACATATCACTTATGGAAAAAAAGTAGAAAAAACAATTAATCACAATTAATGACAGACGAGGATGCAACCCGATAACTTTATTGTAGCCAATCCATTCAATAAAAGGAATAATCATTAGGAGTATATGGTACTATGTCCAGCGTATCGAAGACGCCTAACCACCTGTCGAAGGAGAAGAGTCCATACCTCTTACAGCATGCATTCAACCCCGTTGATTGGTACCCATGGGGAGAAGAGGCCTTTGAGAAAGCTGAGAAGGAAGATAAACCAATCTTCCTTTCAATTGGCTACTCCACGTGCCACTGGTGCCACGTCATGGAAAGGGAATCCTTTGAAGATACGGATGTCGCTAAGATTCTGAATGAGAATTTCGTAGCCATAAAGGTTGACAGGGAAGAGCGACCGGATATAGATAATGTGTACATGAACCTTTGTATATTGATCAGAGGCACAGGCGGCTGGCCCCTAACAATGATCACGACACCTAAGAAGCAACCTTTCTTCGCAGGAACCTACTTTCCCAAAAAAAGCAGAAGAGGAATGACGGGTTTAATCGACATACTCAAACAAGTTGTAGAATTATGGAAAACTGACAAGATCAAGTTGATTTCCTCAGCAGAGAAGACGGTGGAATATCTAAAAGAGAATGTTTCTGCCAAGCAAGAAGGGGAGGCGCTAGACCAGACAGCTTTGGAAGAAGGATTTGTAAACCTGCTGGAGAGCTTCGATTCGGTTGACGGTGGATTTGGAGCTCGACCAAAGTTTCCTATCCCCTTTAACCTCCTATTTCTGCTGAGGTACTGGAAGAAGAAAGGTACCTCGCAGGCATTGAGCATGGTCGAGAAGACTCTGCAGAAGATGAGGCAAGGTGGCATATTCGATCAAGTAGGTTATGGATTCCACAGATACTCCACTGATTCAACATGGCTTGTTCCACATTTTGAGAAGATGCTCTATGACCAAGCCTTGATCTGCATGGCATACACCGAAGCCTATTTGGCAACAGGAAAACCTGAGTTCCGAAGAGTTGTGGAAGAGACACTGGAGTACGTTTCAAGAAGCATGTCAGACTCTGAAGGTGGTTTTTACTCAGCCGAAGACGCGGACAGTGAAGGCAAAGAAGGAAGACTCTATCTCTGGACAGAAGCGGAAATTAGAGAAGCCCTCGGCGCTGATGCTGACTCAATAATCAAGGTATTCAACATAACAAAAGAAGGAAATTATGACGACGAGGCTCAGCAACGTAGAACGGGAAGAAACATTCTTCACTTGACAAAGGCATATCAGGAACTGGCGAACGAGTTTGGAATTAGCATGATCGAGTTTGAAAGCTTCTTGGAGCGGAGCAGACGAAGACTCTTCGAGGCAAGGGAGAAGAAAATCCCCCCACTGAAAGACACAAAGATCCTCACAGACTGGAATGGTCTCATGGCTGCAGCGCTTGCAAAATGTTCAACAGCTTTTAACCAGCCGATATACGCTGAAAAAGCGGAGAAAACACTGAACTTCATCCTTGAAAGACTACAAACGGTGGATGGAAAACTTTGTCATAGATACAAGGATGGAGAAACAGCGATCAGAGCAAGCATCGAAGATTACGCTTTCACAATCTGGGGGTTAATTGAAGTCTACGAAGCCACTTTCAAAGTGAAATTCCTAGCTGAAGCTCTAAGACTGCAACGCGAAGCAATTAAACATTTTTGGGATAATATAGCTGGTGGCTTCTATTTCACAGCAGAATACGATGAGAAAGTATTAGTTCGTGTCAAAGAATATCGTGACAGCGCAATTCCTTCAGCAAATGCAGTATCTTTATTGAATCTCACAAGACTAGCCAGAATGACTGGTGAAGTTGAATTTGAAGAGAAAGCCCAAGAACTTCAAAAAGCCATCGCTACTGCCACCAGCGTGTCAGCCTGCCAAAATACTATGCTTCTAGCTGCCTTGGACTTCGCAATTGGACCGACCAGCGAAGTTGTAATAGTCGGCGATAAAGAGGATAGAACAACAAAAGAAGCACTAAGAGTCTTCTCCACCAAGTTCATCCCGAACATGACGATCTTGCTTAAAGGCGAAGAAGATGAACAGTTGGTTGCGATAGCAGAACACACAAAAGTCATGAGGATGATAAACGATAAGACTACTATATACGTTTGCAGAAACTACACATGCAACCAGCCAACGAATGACATAGCCCAAGCATTAGAAGCTGTCAACAAATAATAAAAACAGCACTCGCCCAAAGGACTACTTAATTATTCTATAAGTAAGAAATACGAATTGCTTCCTACAAATTGTTCAGAAGTTTCTTTATTATTTCCACGTATGTGTCCGCTATTCCAACGTTGCCTGGGCCAAGGATTATTAATGTCTCTCTTCCTTGAAAACGTGTGTTGTCATCTGGCAAAATCTTCACTATTGGTATACCAGAGTCAATCTGTCCCATCGCGTAGACTTTTCTCGCACCCGACCTTAGAAGTCCGATGCTTGAGGTTGTCCCACCCTTAAAGAGTAGGACACTTGGTGGAGAATTGATTTCATCATTAATTTGCTGAAGCGAATTAGCGATCTTTAAATGATTCGCGGTCCGCTCCTCCTCATTCAAATCTCCTAGAGGATATTCGCTTCTAGGAATTGTATAGACTATAGCATTCTTACTATGCTTCAATGCTTCTTCAGTAGCATTCCTTGCTGAAGCTATAACTTTCTCTCTCTCCTCCTCACTCTCCAAAATCCTTTTCACATCAAGTTCCACGGAGATCCAACCTTCTACATCCTTAACCATTCTCTCCAACTGCTTGTTTGATAGTTCACCTATGGAACCCCATATGCTTAAAATTCCCCCATCTAGTTTTCTATTCCCAAGTATTTGCTCTCTGGTTAACGAGGGCAGATCTGGCATACCCACCCTTGCAGGCGGAAAGGAGGCTGCAGTTCTGTAAATGAAGTACTTTCCTTCTCTCTCAGTCCACAACAGTCCTAAGACAAACACATCCAAGTCCCTTCGAGAAACAGCGTCAACAGTTATCATATGTCCATTCTTCATCTCAAGGAGCATACTCGAAACCTTCTCTGGCCCTCCTCTTCTAATATCATCAATACTAATGTGACGAATATCCTTTGATTCAATCTTCAAATTCGAAACAGCAAATTTGTATTTAATATATTCCTTCATGTTTGAGGTCGGATAATGGAAAACTGGGTCCTGAGCAAAGCCAGTTAAATGAACTGGTGTATACCAGATGGAGCCATCATTCTTTTGAGTCCTAAGCAGATGGATATCATTCACTGTGACTCGAGCCATCTCAGTTAGAAAGGCATGAGAAATGATTATTCCGTCAACAACTCTACCGCTTGCCTCAAGGGACTTCTTTATAGTGAGAGGTTCTAAAGGGAAGTGTCCCCTCAAAGTTGAGTCACCTCGACTGCCCAGCCGTAGTTCAATATTCTCCTCATTAGAAATTTTAATCAAAGATTCAACGATGCTTCGATTAAACTCTTCAGTTTTCTTCGGTGGAAGACCTCTCGAGTTTGTCAAGATGAAAAGCAGCTTATGCTCTGTCTTTCTAGCTGCAATAATTCCATCTCTAATTCCGTCTTCAGATGGATAGATAACCATAAACACGTCATGAGACTTCTGAACTCCCGTAGAATCATCTTCCAAATAAACGACGACTTCATTGCTTCTCCTCTTCAATTCATCCTCTATTGGGTGAGAAACATCTTTTCTATATTCTGGCGGTAAGGCTCTAAGTAGCTTTTCTTCCCTTATCTCCTTACGTTCGTATGGCAGTAGTTCGCTCATAAAAACGAATATTAAATCTATGATTATATAAGCCCGTACAGAATCAGGAAAAAAAGCTGAAATATTGTGTCTTTTTTTTCCACCTTTTCATATATAAAAGAGCTTACTTCTTCTAAAAGAAGCATAATCAACTAGATGGCACTGGTGAACGCATGGAAGAACCGTCCTTCATAATCACATTCATATCAATGCTATATCAAAAAATCTTTTAGATTTAAATATTTTCTAGCAATAAAATTCTTATTAATAGAAGAACTCTCTCCTTTGCTAGGAGGCCACCCACTTTCTTGCAGTTAGCCACTACAAACGATTGTGAACAATATCTAACTAATATTGAGGAAAGACTCAACTCTTTATATGATATTGCGAGAAAGGCAAGGAAGAAGGGTATAGATCCATCTTTTGAGCCTGAGCCCCACGTTGTCAAAGACCTCGCTGAGATGGTTGAAGGACTGGTGGGTCCACCCAAGGTTGCTGAGAGGGTGAGAGAACTTAGCAAGAAGATGGACAAGTATGAAATGTCTTTTGTGGTAGCCGAAGACATAGTTCATGCAAAATATGGTCATACGGATGCGGAACGTGCAGCAGATCAGGCAGTGAGGACAGCCCTTGCTATTATGACTGGAGGAATAACCGCTGCACCAATCCAAGGGATAGCCTACGTTAAAGTCAAACAGAACTTTGACAAGACGCGATACCTAGCTGTCTACTTCGCTGGACCTATACGCTCGGCTGGAGGAACTGAACAGGCTCTAACGTTGGTTGTTGGCGACTTTGTCAGAAGTCGTTTAGGCCTTGACCGTTATAAGCCAACTAATGATGAGATTCAACGATTCATTGAAGAAGTCAGGCTCTACGAGCGGGAAGTTGGAAGATTTCAGTATCATGTTTCTGACCAGGAGTTGGAAGCAGCTCTAAGAAGTGTTCCCGTCGAAGTGACCGGGACGGAAAGCGATCCAATTGAGGTTTCCTCATTTAGAAATCTTCCTAGGATAGAGACGAATCGGGTGAGGGCTGGAGCTTTAAGGGTCGTTAACGATGGCATAGTAGGAAGATCTCAGAAGGTTTTAAAGATAATCGAGACGATTGGCATAGAAGGCTGGGACTGGCTCAAGCGGATGAAGGACATCCAGAATGGAGGAACTGGGAATGAGAGCAGTCAAGCAGGATATATGGAAGAAGCTATAGCCGGTCGTCCAATCTTTTCTTTTCCATCTAGAAGCAGCGGATTCCGCTTAAGATATGGCCGTTCAAGGAACACTGGGTTAGCCTCCATGGGCATACACCCTGCAACTATGTCTGTTTTACAGGACTTCCTCGCCACCGGAACCCAGATGCGTATTGAAAAACCCGGAAAAGGCTGCATAGTCGTCCCAGTGGATACGATAGAGCCTCCAGTTGTAAAACTAAATGATGGCTCGGTGGTAAGAGTCGAATCCTACTCAGAAGGAAAGAAACTAAGCAACGATATCCATGAGATTCTATTCCTAGGTGACCTCCTCGTAGCCTTCGGCGAATTCCTAGAGAACAATAAACCTCTCTCTCCATCTGGCTACACTGAGGAGTGGTGGGCAAAAGAGGTCCAGGCAAAGATACAGAATGACTTTCAAGGCTCTTTGGGGAAGGCAGCTGAAACCATCCCAATTTCATCCAGTCTTCTGGAAGAATTACTCACAAGTCCCCTTGTCTCTAAGCCAACAGCTCAAGAAGCAATAATCATTTCCAAAAGCTTAGGTATACCTCTTCATCCCCACTTCACTTACTTTTGGAAGGAAATAGAGATTGAAGATCTCTCCACATTGAGGCACGCTCTACGTGAATCTGATAGGAAAATAGAAAAAGGAATTCTAACTGGATTAGAACTCCCCCTTAACTTAAAGATCAAAGCCATCTTGGAAAAACTATGTGTATCCCACAGAGTCTACGACAAGAGAATAATAATAGAGCAGAATGACGCCTTAATCCTCTCCACTCTCCTACGAATAGATAATCAAGAAGAGCGAGTTAAAAAACAGAAGACTGTGATAGAGACACTCAAAGAGTTATCAGGTATAACCCTTCGAGAAAAAGGTTTAACCTACATCGGAGCCAGAATGGGGAGACCTGAAAAGGCAAAGAAACGTGACATGTCTCCACCAGTCCATGCATTGTTCCCCATAGGATTAGCTGGAGGTTCCCGTAGGAATATAGTTGAGGCTGCTGGGAAGAAGCTGATACAAGTTGAAATAACAAAGAGAAAATGCCCCGAATGCGAAGAAGAGTTCTATCAGCTTATATGCCCTAACTGCGGTGTAGAGACTCATCAGGAGAAGGTCTGTCCCCGTTGTGCCCGAGTCATCGACGGAGAAGTATGCCCAGTTTGCAAATCTCAAACCGTTGGTTTCGAAGAACGTATAATAAACATTAGAGAAATCTATGAGAAGGCCTCCAGGTCTCTAGGAGTGCAATCCCTCGGGCTGGTCAAAGGTGTCAAAGGTTTAACAAGTGCCCTCAAAACCCCCGAAGCCCTAGAGAAAGGAATACTTCGAGCTAAGCATGATCTATCAGTCTTCAAAGATGGCACAATCCGCTTCGATGCCACAAACGCACCCCTTACTCACTTCCGGCCTTCAGAAGTAGACGCTCCACTAGATATACTGAGGAGTCTAGGTTACACTCACGACACTTGCGGCCAACCGCTCCAAAATCCAGGCCAAATGTTTGAGCTCAAAGTTCAAGATGTGATAATTCCAAAATCGTGTGCAGAATACCTAGTAAGAGAATCCAAGTTCATAGATGAGTTGCTCCAGAAGGTCTACAAACTCCCGCCATGCTATAACGTGCAGACTGAGCAAGACCTTATAGGCCAACTTATAATTGGATTCGCTCCTCACACTTCTGCGGGCGTCGTAGGTAGGGTCCTAGGCTTCACCAGTACCAACGTCTGCTATGCACATCCATTATGGCATAATGTCAAGAGGCGGGACTGTGATGGAGATGAGGACTCTATTATGCTCGTTCTTGACGTTTTGTTAAACTTCTCCAAAGCATATCTCCCTTCTCAAATAGGTGGAATGATGGATGCTCCTCTACTCCTAATATCTGTAGTCAACCCTTTCGAGGTTGATGAAGCCCAGAATCTGGATGTAGCTTCCTCATATCCCATCGCCTTCTATGAGAAGACACTGGAGCATGCTGATTCAAAGGTTGTGGGGAAAATAATAGATGTAGTCGAACATAGGCTTGGAACTCCTGCCCAATTTGAAGGCTACTCTTTCACCCAAATGACTAATGACATTAATGAAGGAAATCTAGAAAGCTCCTACATAAAATTGGGAACGATGACAAACAAGCTCATGGGACAGCTAGGCTTAGCTGAGAAGCTAAGAGCGGTGGATTCCAGAGAAGTGGCGAAAAAGGTTCTTACAACCCATTTCATCAGAGATATGGCTGGCAATCTCAAAGCTTTCACAGGTCAAAAGTTCAGATGCAAGAAATGCAACACAAAATACCGAAGGATACCCCTATCAGGAAAATGCAGTAGATGTGGGGGTGGCATCCTTCTAACCGTCCACCAGAAGGGCATCGAGAAATACCTAGACATAGCTGAAGAGCTGACTAAAAAGTACGACATTGGAGTATATTACCAGCAAAGAATCGCCTTAGTCAGAGATGAGATTAACTCGCTATTCAAAGAAGAGAAGAATAATGTGAAACAGATTAAACTCGGAGAGTTCATGTAAAAACTATTTTTAATCGCGACTATTTTTTCTCACATTTCTCCAAAATAGATGTCGAACTTCATAGTAACCCGTCTGGAACCAGGTTACATTATTCCAACTCAAACACTTAAAATGACAGTTCTAGCTCATCTTGACTCCCTCATTAATGAGAATAATGTAAAGACTTTGAGAAGGAAAGAATGGTTCTCTTTAAGCTTAAGAATTAGTTTGAAAAATAAAAAACTTAGTAATAGTGATGAGTAAGTATTGTAGAGAGATTAGTTGTTGAGGTAATAATGATTATGAGATACAAGAAACTCAAACGGACTGGGTTTAAAGTCTCCGCTGTAGCTAGTGGCAGCCATATACAGCAGATGTCGCAAGAGCAGTGTAACATAGCCTACAATACCGCCCTTGACCATGGTGTTAATCTGATATTCACAAGCGCCGCCTACATGGTTGCAGAAGCTAAGATCACAGCAGCTGTCGGAGATAGGCGAAAAGAGTTCTATATAGTTTCGACGACCGATTACCGCGATGCAGAACACGCTTCTAAGCAGATTGACGAGAGTTTAAAGATTTTCAAGACAGATTACATTGATATCTATAACATCGGTGGTATCAGGAAGCCAGAGATCATAGATCAGGCTTTAGCTCCAGGTGGAGCTCTTGAAGCACTTCTTGAGGCTAAGAAAGAGGGAAAAATTGGGCACATAGGTGTAACAGGTCATAGGCCAGAAGCCTTAGAGAAGGCAATAAAGACTGGACATATTGAATGTGCACTCTTCGTCTTCAACTGGGCTCTTCAGAATCCTCTACAGGACATGCTTCCTCTGTGCAAGGAGTATAATGTGGACACCTTCTGTATGAGACCTCTTGAAGATGGCATGCTTGACAATCACGCAGAGAGGAACCTACGCTTCCTATTCTCTTCTCCCCTAGACATCGTGGTTTCAGGAATGTACACTCCAGAGGTAATCGACTATAACGTGGCGTTAGCATCGAAATCCCCAACGAAGACCGAATGGGAAGAACTTCAGTTACAAGCCAGAGAGCTTGGTTGGACTGGCTGCAGGAAATGCGGTTTATGCCTCTCTTGGCGCGAGATGACTGGGACTACGACGACATGTCCATACGCAATCAACTCACCAATGATTATGACCTTGTACTACTACAGAAAGAAGTATGGCCTATCACCCAACGCTGAAAAGCGATGGAGAGAGTTCATAGGAGTTGCGAAGAAGTGTGATGACTGTGGCAAATGCGAAGCCATATGTCCGTACAATCTGCCAATCACAAAGTACATCCACAACGCGATTAGAGAGACTCCTTAACTAGGCGCAAGAAACAAAAATCCAATTTGCTAAGAGGATTTTATAGTGTTTCATCCAGAGGTTTTCCTTCACGCGTGAAATAGTCTATGCGACTGATCGACTCTAAAATTACAAAAGCGGAGAAACTTTAGACATAGATAATAGTGTATTTCTACCCGATATGTAATATGCGGAAATGGAGTTCTTCTGTAATTGTATAGACACAACCACAATAACATATAAGTTTAAAATTTACCAATACTTCTAGGTTAGCAGCTTTATTAAATCAAAATTAAACGATTACTTCAATTCTTTATGAGGGATTTAATATGTCAGATTATAAGAATGTTAGATTGCGAATTGTAGAGGCTAGGTCTCGAGACGTCGGTAGAGGAATTGTTCGAGTTGGTTCTAGGGCTCAAAAAGTCTTAGGCCTTACTCCAGGAGATGTTTTAGCTATTGAAGGCAAACGAACAACTGTAGCTACCTTCTGGCCAGGTTACCCCGATGATGAAGGCATGGAAATTATAAGGGTTGACGGTATCACCCGTCATAATCTAGGCGTCTCAATTGAAGAGTTGGTATATGTGAGGAAGGCTGAGATAAAAGTCGCTTCAAGGATTACGTTAGCACCACCAATGGCCATACGCTTCAGTGAAGACTTTGAAGAGTATGTGAAACGCCAGCTCCTAGGTCGGCCAATATCTCGTGGAGACACTGTTACCATTTCGGTTTTGGGAGAGGCATTGCAGATGCAGATTACATCGACTGTTCCATCGCCCAATGTAGTGGTAGGCGAGGGAACGAAGGTAACTGTTAGCACTGAGCCAGGAGGCGAGGTAGCAGCTCCAGAAGTCACCTACGAGGATATAGGCGGCCTCAAGAATGAGCTACAAAGAATACGGGAAACTATAGAACTACCTCTGAAGCACCCCGAACTATTCAAACACGTCGGTATAGAACCGCCTAAAGGTGTTCTCCTCTACGGTCCTCCAGGAACAGGAAAAACACTCATAGCGAAGGCAGTTGCAAATGAGGCAGGAGCTCACTTCACTTCAATTAACGGTCCTGAGATAATGAGTAAGTACTACGGCGAGTCTGAAGAAAGGCTCAGACAGATATTCAAAGAAGCAGAGGAAAACGCGCCTAGCATAATATTCATCGATGAAATAGACACTCTAGCCCCTAAGAGAGAAGAGGTCACCGGCGAAGTGGAGAAACGCATCGTCTCTCAGCTTCTAACGGTGATGGATGGTCTGAAAGGTAGGGGTCGAGTGATAGTCATAGGAGCTACGAACCGTGTTGACGCTGTTGATCCCGCGTTAAGGCGGCCCGGAAGATTTGATCGAGAGATCGCAATTGGCGTTCCAGATAAGGAAGGTAGAGAGGAGATAATCCGCATCCACGCCCGTCACATGCCTTTGGATAGCGATGTGAACCTAACCGAACTTGCGGAACTAACACATGGCTTCGTTGGCGCTGATCTAGCAGCCTTGTGTAGAGAAGCAGCTATGAATGCTCTTAGGAGATATTTGCCCCAAGTTGACCTGGAGAAGGAGACAATACCCACTGAGATTCTTGAAAAGATAAAAGTTACCTCTAATGACTTCTCTGATGCTTTGAAAACTACGCAACCATCAGCCATGAGGGAAGTCTATGTTGAAGTGCCTGATGTCCATTGGAGTGATGTCGGCGACTTAGAAACGGTTAAGCAGCAATTGAAAGAAGCGGTTGAATGGCCTATAAAGAGCCCTGAAATATTCACCAGACTTGGCGTCCGCCCGGTAAAAGGGATACTCCTATATGGCCCACCTGGAACAGGGAAGACGCTATTGGTTAAAGCAGTGGCGAATGAGAGTGAAGCTAACTTCATAAGTGTACGTGGACCCGAAGTCCTATCAAAGTGGGTTGGTGAGAGTGAGAAAGCTGTTAGGGAGATTTTCCAAAAGGCTAGGCAGACTTCTCCCTGCATCATCTTCTTCGATGAGTTAGACTCTATAGTTCCGCAGAGGGGAAGTCGAATGGGTGACTCAGGTGTGACAGAGCGAATAGTCAATCAACTTTTGACTGAGATGGATGGTCTTGTGATTCTGAAGAACGTCGTAGTTGTAGGAGCCACAAACCGCGCTGACCTCATCGACGCTGCACTATTAAGGCCAGGACGCTTCGACCGAGTGATATACGTTCCTCCACCTAACAAAATTGGTCGTCTGGAAATATTCAAGATCCATGCAAAGGCTATGCCTCTTGCCAAAGATGTTGATCTAACAAAACTGTCTGATATGACCGAAGGTTATACTGGAGCGGATATTGAGGCGGTTTGTAGGGAAGCTGCCATGATCGCCGCGAGAGAGAATAAAGAAGCAAAAGAAGTGAAAGCAATACACTTTGAAGCAGCACTCAAAGCCGTAAGCCCCAGTCTTACAAAAGAAGGAATGGCTAGATACGAGAAGACCGCTGAAGATCTAAAAAGAATGATCTCCTAATACCACTTTTTATTAAGTATTAGAATATTGATATTCTATTAAGACAATAAAGAGTGAAAAACAAGTACCTATAAGAAATGGAATGCTTCAGATCTTTAGAGCTCAAATAATCCTAGCCGTCATGATACAATCAGAACCGTTGGATATTAAGCGGTCATTTTTGTCTTATGATAATTCAACCATTCTCTCTAATGCGCGTCTAGCTCTAGTGGCAATGCCTTTTGGAACAGTTACTGGATAGACTTCGTCTCTTAATGATTTATATATGTTTTCTAGAGTGTTCATCTTCATGTTAGGGCATATTCCTAGGACACTTGCTAATATGAACTCTTTGTTAGGATTATCTTTTCTAAGCCTGTGGAGAATTCCCTCTTCAGTTCCAATAATGTATCTCTTAGCTTTAGCCTCTTGCGCGTAGCGAATGATCTGAGAGGTGCTTCCAACAAAGTTAGCTGAATGCCGGACTTCTCTGGAGCATTCTGGATGAACGAGTACAGGAGCATCTGGATACTGCTCTTTGAGGAGACGAATGCTTTCTATGTCAAACACGGAGTGGGTTGGACAGAAGCCGTGCTCTGGAATCGGTATGATCTTCTTTTTTGTCTTCTCTTGGACGTATTCTGCTAGATTACAATCTGGACCGAAGATTATCGTGTCTCCCTCCACGCGCTCCACGATCTTCACTGCGTTAGCCGATGTACAGCAAACCTCACAGCTAGCCTTTGCTTCTGCAAATGTGTTAACGTATAAGACCAATGGAATTCGGAGGTACTTCTTTCTGTATCGTCTGATATCGTCTAGACTCAGCATTCTAGCCATGGGGCAGTGGGCATACAAACTCGGAATTAAAATCTTCTTAGTGGGATTTAGGAGAAAGGCGTTCTCAGCCATAAAGTCAACCGCTGCTACTACAAGGATCTTCGCTTCCTTCTCGTCCATAGCCCTTCTGGCTAATTCAATACTGTCTCCAACGTAATCAGCGATATCTTGAACTTCAGGTCTCTGATAGTTATGCGCTAGTATCACAGCTTTCTTTTCTTTCCTTAGCTTCCCTATCTCTTTTACTAGTTCTTCTGTGCTCATCTGCTCACCTAGCCAAATATATTTTTAAAAATAAGTGTTTCACGACTAAAAGATTTACTATTATCGTGGATTGACCACTTAGCTTATTAATAAAAGGTCGGTCAATACTGCTAGCATTGATATGTGTTCATTGAAAACAACTTGAAGATGTCAATAAGATGCCTGAAATTTTTGAGGTAGACTTCCTAGTTATTGGCAGTGGAATAGCAGGATTAAGCTTCGCTATTCAAGCGTCTAAGAAAGGCCGAGTTACCATTATTACAAAGAAGGAGCTGATGGAGTCAAATACTAACTTGGCTCAGGGTGGCATAGCTGCTGTCTTGGGTACGCGAGATTCTTTTAAGCTTCACATTAGTGATACGCTTCGGGTGGGATGTGGTCTATCAAATATTAAGGCTGTTGAGACGCTTGTAGAAAATGGACCGAAAGCTATCGAATGGCTGATTACTCAAGGTGTCGAATTTGATAAAACTCGAGACAAACTGGCACTTAGTATGGAGAGTGGTCACTCCAAGAAGAGAATCGTCCACAAAGGCGACTACACTGGAAGGGAGATCGAAGAGGCTCTGGTCGCTTCTCTCAGAAGCAATGATGTTTACATTTTTGAGAACTGTCTTGCTCTGGATCTACTTACGAAAGATGGACGATGCTATGGTGCAGAAGTTATGGCTCTTAACGAGAGAAGACTAATCGTTTTCTTTGCTAAAGCCACAATTCTCGCAACTGGGGGTATAGGTCAAGTTTACGCGCAAACCTCTAATCCGTATATTGCTACTGGCGATGGAATCGCGATGGCGTATAGGGCAGGCGCGAAATTGGAGGATATGGAGTTCGTCCAATTTCATCCGACGACACTTCAGCGGAAGGGTGAACCCAACTTTCTCATTTCGGAGACAGTGAGAGGCGAAGGTGGAATCTTAAGGAACGCTTCTGGCGAAGCATTCATGACGAAATATGATATAGCCAAGGAGCTCGCGCCTAGGGATGTGGTTTCAAGGGCCGTCTTCGAAGAACTCAAGAAAGGGGCTGTCTACCTTGATTTACGCCATAAGAATAGAAACTTCATTCAACGACGATTCCCAACAATTTATCAGGAATGCCTCCTTCACGGGATAGACGTTGCAGAGGACTTAATCCCTGTTGTACCCGCGGAGCACTATCTGTGCGGAGGAGTCAAAGTTGACCTTAACGGTGAATCAAGTATAGCTGGTCTCTTCGCCTTTGGAGAGTGTTCATGTACTGGCATCCATGGAGCCAATAGACTGGCAAGCAATTCTCTACTCGAATCAGTAGTTTTTAGTACTCTTGGCGTCTCCAGAGCCACAGCATACCTCAAGAGAGACTCTTCACCTCCAACTCTCAGGGAAATGTCTGTTGAATTTGAGGATGTTGACTCTCAAAAGGATACGGTTAAGGGGGAACTGCAGAGCTTGATGTGGGAGTTTGTGGGTGTAGTCAGGAGGACTAGTGATCTGACTCATGCTCTTTTGAGGCTTCAGCGTTTGGAGGAGACAATAACGAAGCTTGATAAAGACATTCTTCACAGCAGCATGATCGAACTACGGAATATGATTACTATCGCTAAACTAATAACAAAAGCCGCTTCTATCAGAAAAGAAAGCCGCGGAACCCACTATCTCGTTGAACAGCCTAAGCAGGATGATGAAAACTGGCTGAAGCACATAGTCTTTGAGAATGAAAACGTAGAAATAAAGTGACATCATTATCAAATGATTAGATGGCTCTTTTAAAGAAAAAAGAAAAGAAAATACACTGAGCACTTCATGTATGCTGATGTCTCTTTTCCTGTCTCTCTGTGTCTGAGGCTCTCTATTTTCGGAGGGTAGGAGAGTTGATAGGCTATTTCCAAGCTTTATTTTTGAAACTTAGTTTTACGTGCCTATTGGGCTGCGAAAAAGCGCTAAAAAGGATTCGAAATCATGGGATATAATATGGAAACGGACTCTTATTCATTATAAATTTTCACATAGCTTCTCAATTGTTTTCTGAGATGATATATACAGCATTGCTGTTTTAGATTTCTTAACTTTTTTACAGGGTGCTTTGTAGGCATTGTTGTTTTAGGACTGCATGAATAGTGTGAGATGAAGGTCAGAGCTTCTGAAGACCCTTATTAACAAAAGGCTAGTTTGTTTGTTTAACATGTGCATCATTTTTTCTTAGCAAGTTCTCATCAGCGAGTCTTTCTGTACAAGGAGCTTAGGCTTCTGAGGAAGACTGAATTTCGTTCTCAACTCTTTATGCTGCAATGCTTCTAGCTTGTCAAGCCACTCTCATCTCATGTTAGGGAGAGCAAATTATATTTGATATTTAGAAAACCAGTTTAGGAATGTGCATACGAGTTAGGTGCGTTAGAAAGGATTTATAAACCATTCACTCATTTACCATATTATTTGTTTGAACAGTTCAACAACTTAAATCATAAAACGGCCTCGTGGTAAGATGAGCGAAGTTTCACAGAGAATAAAGAAGATTGAGGAACGCTTAGACGCTCTGGAAGGAACGATAAAAGCTCTTGGATTTTCATCTTCAAGAGATCAACCAAGATCAATAAACATGAATGATCTGCTATCTCTTCCCAGCAGTCTACAAAAAACTATCCTGACAGCTCAGAGTTTGAAGGACGCTACATCGAATGAAGTAGCTGAAAAGACAGGAAGAGATAGAACTGTTGAAACCATTTACTTGAATCAGCTGGTTAGGCTAGGATATCTAAACAAGGAGAGAAGGGGCAGAAAAATCTACTTTAAGGTTCTTCAGTACTATTGAGTTATGAGATTTCTATTCTCTCCTCAGGGTGAACGACAATTCCAGTGTTGGAAATCTCCATGAGGTATATGTCTGAACTGTGCTTGTTGCCTCTCAACTTGAGAACTTGAATCGCCCTTGCCATAGAAGACCCTTTTCGAGTGTAGTATAGTACAACTACACCTTGAACCAAAGCTCTTTCCAGTTGGGCATTATCCGACTCTATTTGGCTTTCGGTGATTAGTAGAGAAGTGCAATCTAGGCTGCTGAGCACCTGAATTAATCCCAGCAACCCTTGTCGAACGTATGATTGACTTTCATACTGAGTCGTTAGTACTGTGATGGAGTCAATGACTAATCGTTTGGCGCCGACTTTCTTTACTGTGTCTACGATCAGACGGGTTATTTGGCTGAATGGCACACCTTCACCCTTGAATAGGGTGTTATTTGGAACTATGTATCCGTCTTCTGTGAAACCGACAGGTCGAGCGTCAATTATCACAAGCTTCTTCTTATCTTCAAGCTTTTTTAAATCCCAGCCATAGACAAGCATATTCTTTCTGATCTCGTCAGGGTTCTCGCAAAGAGTAACATATATTCCAGGCTCCTTGTTCTCAACTACTCCATTGTATAGGAACTGGGTGGAAAAGGTTGTTTTTCCACTTCCAGGTCCACCATGTAATAGAATACAGCTTCCTCTAGCAAGCCCTCCACCACAGATTTCATCAAACCCCTTTATTCCAGAATGAATTATCATAGTCATAACCGCATTTTTATAGTGATACTATCTAAATACTTTTTCATTGTTTTAATTCTATCGGAGAATTGTTCCACCCATCATTTTCTCGGCTCAACTCTTATGAGCAATTGGGGAATCGATTATGTCAAGATGTCCACCGTTGTTGATCATGAATTGATACCAATTAGTTTTAACGGAATATCCCTTTAGAGTATGAACTCTAATTAATCGTTTCAGCTCGGATTCTTCTTCAAACTTCATTTCAATTATGCCATCAGCCAGATGGCGTAAAAGATTAGAAAATGTTTGAGTGTGCATACCTTCTCCAACAGTCCAGAAACCTATGCTTCCACTCTGTTTAATTCGCGCCATATTAACCTGCATGAAACGCGTAATTTCGTTTTCGCCATTATATATAAAGAGGGTTGAAATTGAATCGAAAAGAAGAATATGAGGACTTGCCCGCTCATTTAAAGTACTAAAGATTCTCACGCCAAGATTATTTAGATTTGAAAGATGAGCAACAGGGTTATCCTCGGTTACCTCTCCCAAAAGCCAAGAATACCCATCGATGAAAGAAGGTCTTTCTTTTTTTCCTGACTCCTTTGAACATAGCAATTCTAACCTGCCCATTATTTCTTTTGGTGCAGTGTCAAGAGTAATATATATTACGTGTATTCCCTTTGCTAGACAATCAATTACCAGATTGTCACAAAGAACTGATTTCCCAACTCCAGGTGGACCAGCGGCGATAATATTTCTGCCAAAGGATAACTCTTCAATTCCTAAAGGTTTCAGAACTGGAAAGTTATATGCTACTTGATTCACCAGTTTTACACTCCGACATGCAGATATTAGAGCGTATTAGATAATCGGTTTCTAAGTTGATATCTCTTTTTCTATCTCAAGTTCTTTATGGAGCCTCAATCTATCTTTTATCTCAATTATTATTTCACGTAGCTTAGCTCTATTTTGAATTCGACTACTAGTCATGGGTTTACATAATCGCTCTCATGTCCTTTAACCAATTAGAGACTAATGCTATTCTAGAAGTACTGCTCTCTACAATATGTAATGAGAATAGAGTTGAAGTTGGATGATGCAAATTATATTATTTAAAATTTGAAGATGTGGCTTCATTCTAGTATATTTAATCTAATTTAAGGGTGGTTTAAAATTAGGATTAAACATTCTAAGTCGGATCCATTTATGTAATGAAGCCCTCCGAAATATACGTAGGAATGTCGATAGCAGAAGGAAAATAGTCATTAAGAAAATTCCGATGTTTACTGTTAGTTTGAAGTCAAGCTGTAGAGCTATGCCCAATATCAAAGAGAAGAAGTAAGATGCGATGCTTACTGAATCTATTAAAATCAAAATTTCTGTTTGAATCAGACGTATCAGTATATTTTCTATATTCATAATCTATAAAGTAAAATTCTCGCCTAATTGGATTATGAAGACTGAATATAGGTTTCTATAGTACTTGCTCTAAAATTTTTATAGAGAATCATTATATATTTGAGATATATAGTCTAACTATATAACTGTTAATCTTCTAATCGGTGACAAGTGTTTGACAAAAATAATAGGAATTTTCAAACAATTTAGAGCGCCTTTCGTGTCCTTGGGACTACTAGCCATCGCATCGGGTTATGTTCTAACGGGAAATTATAATCTCATTCAATTATTCTGGGCATCTCTATCCTATGTTTTCCTCCATTTCTTTATGGCAAGTGTAAATAATACTTGTGATGTTACCTTTGATACTGTTAGTAAAATTATGAATAACCAAAATCCTATTGTAACTAATGAGTTAACTATACAAGAAGCTCAATCGATAAATTATATTACAGTGACACTCGCTATAACTACAAGTTTTTTTGCTGGCTTTTACTGGATAGTTTTTACTCTCATAGGTATAGGACTGGTTATACTCTATGATATTAAACCATTTAGAATGAAAGACAGACCTTCAGGAATTCTCATCACTCCACTACATCAAGCTCTACCATTTTTATTTGTGTATATAAATACAACTGCTAGTTTTATTTTTCCTCACTCAGTTCTTCTTTGCTTTATGTTTCTATTCTTTGGAGCCATCACATCTTTGAGACATATTCCAGACTTTGAAAAAGATCTCCAAATGAATGTCCATAATTTCGCCTCTAGATATTCTATTGAAGCCGCAATAGATTTAGAATTAGTAGTCAATATTATTTTGCCAGTCATTCTCATAATAGCAATAATTCTCAATTATATATCAATATTAGGTTTACCTTTATTGGCTCTTGTGACTGCTTTAAGAGTAGGTGTATTATTGAAGCCAATAAAAGACTTAAAAACCACAAGCCCCTGGAAAAAATATGCTCAATATATGGCAATGAGCAACCTTACTTTATTAATTAGTGCCGCAGGAATTTATTTTGTTTAGTTAGACATTTATTTGGTGTTCGTGCGAGGGGAATTCGATCATTGTAATCGGAAATATATCTATCCCCTTGCTGTTTATTTCAATTGGGAAAGGGCCTTTCTTATATTCCCCAATATATTTGTCCAAAAATATGGTATTAGATCCGTTTGGATTCTCAACTATTTCAATTACTCCATCACCAAGAGATTTGAAATTCTGTTCAGTTTTGGGTTCATGCATTCCAGTGTGCATTAAACCAATACCAATAGCCTTGGTAAATCTAGTAGCGAATTTCAATGTATGAAGAAGTTGAAATACACCTTTAGCGTTAGTCGTGAGAATTGGGGAAATTGAGTCAAAGATTATAAGTCTAGGTTTTGAATTACCTGAAATAGCTGGCATGAATTTAACTCCAGCTCTAACTATAGATTTTAAATCGTACAAGTCTTTATTGAATAATATTTCAGGCACTTCATCATTTGAAGAAATTTCTTGTGGGATTTTTAAAGCCTTTTCAGCTGTGTCTGTGAAAACGTCTTCTATATGTAATAATTTTTCTTTTTCAAATTCTGTTACGTCCCACTTAAACCTCGCCATATCATTTCGTAAATCTTCAGCTGACTGGCTTACGCTATAGTATAAGACTTTTGATCTTTTTTGAAGAAAATTCCAAACAATCTGTCTAACAAATATTTCCTTTATACTACCAACATTACCGATTAGAGCCAAAGCTGCAGGTATAAGCAATCCTCCTCCCGATATCTTATCAAAATTAAAGATATCTGTTTCAATCTTTTCCAATAATTCTGCCTCATATGAATATAATTATAGTTTAATAGTTAAACTAATTTAATATATTCTTTATGAATTCCGCATCTATATTATTACTGAATTATTCCCACAGCCAAAACTTTTATTTTTCTAAATTAATAATATATAAGTGAATTTTATAAGCTATTCTCTTCCAAATAGTTTGTGTAGTCATTTGGTGTAAACTATATTTAATCGAGTTTTACGACAGATTATAGAAAATGCATTTATTTCTAGAATAACCTCCTTTTAATAAGTTCCATGAAAGAGCGCGAGACTATGAACAAGGAGAGAGCCTACAATCGGAACCTAGCAAAATATAAAGTTAGGATGATTTCTCAGGCTAATTTAGCCCTTGATGATGATGTTGGTTCTGGAGATATTACTACTCAAGCTCTGATAAGAGATGTCGCGAGACTTGAGGATGCAGTAATAATCGCAAAGGCTACGGGTATTCTATGCGGTCTCCAAGAGGCTGAGGCAGTTCTTGAAGAAGGTGGTTTAGATTTTAAGGGTTACAAGAAGGAAGGTGATGTCATTAAGAAGGGAGAAGTCATTGCGAAAGTTCGGGGAAATGTTAAAGAGATTGTGATGCGGGAGAGAACTGCTCTGGATTATCTACAGGTTCTAAGTGGTATAGCCACGGCAACTCATCATCTTGCACGTCGGTTTCCAGGGAGAGTTGCTGGATTAAGGAAGACTCATCCAGGACTATGCTACAGTGAGAAGCGGGCGATTCAGGCGGGCGGTGGTTTTTCTCATAGACTTGGACTTTATGACGGTTTTCTCATCAAGGACAATCATTTAGCGGCTATTATACGGGAGCTTTACGGTGATGATGATGCCACTGAGGAGAAGAAGATCATGGCGATAAGGGAGGCGTTGAAGCGAGCGAAAGAGTATAGACTTAGCCACAATCTTGAGGATTGTTTCATTGAGGTGGAGGTTGAGTCGTTGGCGCAAGCCCTTGTTGCAGCGAAGATTCATAGAGTAGAAGGAGTGCCTGATATGATCTTACTGGACAATATGACTCCACAGAATGTTACACAATGTGTTAAAGCCATTAGAAGAGAAGCTGGAGAAGGAATTCTAATAGAATCTTCTGGTGGAGTGACTTCTAAGAATATAAGAGCCTATGTTGAAGCTGGAGTGGATATTGTTTCCACTAGCCAGATAACTCTTGCAGCCAAGCCATTAGACATTAGCATGAAGATCATCGGATACAAATAGCAGTATCCCATGTTCATCAACATTCTATAACAATCATTATTTAAGTATTGAAATCTGGTTAGATATGATAGGGGTTAGCTGTTTTGTCAAAGTTCGAGAAGATTAAAGCAGTTATGAGAGGCGCGGTCTTAGATGAGACTCCTGTGAGTCTTTGGAGGCATTTTCCAGGAGATGACCTTAAGGCTGACTCACTCTATGAGAAGCATATCAACCTTCAGAAGCGTTTCAACTTCGATTTGGTCAAGTTCTCTGCTGGCGGAGGATATAACACTATAGCCTTTGGTGGAGATGTTGAGTATGTTGGTGCGATTGATGGTTCTACTAGAACTAAGCGATACGTGGTCAACTCGGTGAAAGATTGGGAAAATCTTGAGGTTCTCGATGTTCAAGAGGGCATCTTTGGAGAAATGCTTAAGGCGGTTAAACTCTTTGCTAAGGGGTCAAAGGGAGAGGTTCCTTTTGTAGAAACGATGTTTTCACCTCTGACTATATGCCGTCAGATCGCCGGAGACCGAGTTGTTAGCGATCTTAGGATGAAACCAGAGATTCTTCACAAGGCATTAGGAGTCATTAGTAAGACTGAGGTTGAGTTCGCTAAGGCTGCACTTGACAGTGGGGCAAATGGCATATTCTTCGCAACCCAGATGGCTACTTTCAACATGCTCAGTGAAGATGAGTATCGAAGCTTTGGCATGAAGTATGATCTCCCTGTTCTGAAAGCTGTTGAGGGCAAAGCATTCTTCAACATCCTTCACATTCACGGCTTTAACACCATGTTCAACCTCCTAATCGATAATTATCCTGTGAGTGGAGTCAACTGGCACGTTCACAGAACCGAGCCGACTCTTAAGGAAGCGTTCAGCAAGTTCAAAGGAGTCCTACTGGGCGGTATAAACGAGGTTGAAACCATGACTAGAGGTTCAACCAGAGATGTTGAGAAGGAAGTTGTAGGATCTATATCTGAGACAGACGGAAGCCGGATAATAGTCGCTCCAGGCTGCGTAGTCCCCCTTGTTGTCACAGAGGACAAGTGGGACGCCGTTATTAGAGCGACGAGGACATACAAGAAGAAGACAAGCTAAAGACCGGAAGCCTCATTTTCCTATTCTTTACATTGCGATCTCTGAATTATTAAAATTGGATATGAAGGAAATAAAGAATGATCGACAAAGATATCTCTAAACTTACTACAGAAAAATACGTCTACCTGACTACAAGTGGTCGAAAGACTGGGAAGCGGCACACAGTTGAATTGTGGTTTGCTGTAGCCGCGGGTAAAGTTTACCTCAGTCACGAGGGTGATTTCACAGACTGGATGAAGAACATCCTCAAAGACGACAATGTTAACTTTAAAATACATGACGTTTCGTTTAAGGGAAAAGCCAGAATAGTCAAGAAGGGTGAAATCTTCGAAATAGGTAAGCACGCACTCTATCGCAAATATTATGGCGAAGCAAGTAAAGGCGTTATAGACGACTGGTTCTCAGAGTCAAATGTAATCGCGATATCGCTAAGTGGTTAGAAAGACTACATGGCAGAATTGGTGAGACTGGTCTATCTAAGATTATCTGATTATTCTTCCAGTAGCAACAATTTCTCTTTCTCTTCCGTTTGAGAAAGATGCTACTACTGTAGGCTTGTCCATCAGGAAGTCCATGTGGTTAGCTGAATTATTCTTTCCTCCAGTAGGATAGTCGATGTTGCTCCCGAAGGCTATGTGGGCTGTGCCATAGACTTTCTCTGTTTCTAAGAATTCTTTGATGACTCTTGCCTTGGGATTCATTCCAATAGCCATTTCACCTACCACTGAAGCCAACTGATCTATAGATAAGTTCTCTTTGACCTTAGATACAACTCCCTCATCATCGCCTCTGACACTTTGAGCCTTTCCCTCCTTACAAACTATCGTCACAGGCTTCTTCAAAAGGCCTATTCCTCCTATAGCCATGTCGCATACAAGTATTCCTTCAAGACTGTTCTCGATTGGGCCCACAGCCACTTCGCCTGTGGGCAGGTTACCCCACTTCTCCCTAGTAATATTCATATCTTTGAAGAAGCCCCTTCTCTCAATGGAGAGTCTAACGTCTGTGCCTCCGGGAGTGGTTATTCTAATCTCTTTAGCGCCCTCGGTTAATGCAATAATCTCATCTGAATGAGTGTTCATAACCTGATACTCTTCGGTATTCAAAGCCAGCGCTCCCTCAGTCAGCATGTCCAAGGTTATACCTGGGCCATGTCCAAGACGAACAGTCTTATCCTTCGTCTCCAAGTGTATCAGCTTTATGCGAAATAGCGTCTCCTCAGCTGGTCCTCGGAGACAGTTAACCGCCACGTCTGGCTTAGTTTGGACTATCGCTTCAATTAGAGATTCTGGTAACTTCTTTCTGAACTCTTTCGGATTAGTCTTGAGAGTTATGAGTCGCGTGTTTAAGCCTGTTTCAAGTCCTGCCTCAGCGAAGATCCATCCTACATCCCTTCTGACATCATCGCATAAGATGAGGAGCTTCTCCCCCGAGTAGGCGTCCATCACCTCTCTAAATGCGTTACAGGCATATTCTACAGCCTTCTCTTTAGCCAATCTTTCTCATTCCTCTTTATCTTTTGTCTTATCTTTTCTGGTAATGTGAAGTCTCATAAGTGCCATGCGTACGTCCACCCTAATCTTCTCTTTGAATGAAGATGTCTTTCCAGCAGGCTGAGTTCTGCCAGCCCGAATCGCCTCAAGAACCGCTTCTGTATTCCTCGAATCAGCCTCAACAATCGTGTACATGTCTCCAACAGTTTGAGGGCTATGCGAATCGCTTCCGCCAGTCTGCGGAAGACTCAAACCTTCTGCGAGTTCAATATTCTTCTTCTTGTAATGCCAGAAGAAAGGCGTCTTCGCGTTACATGTCTCAATTGCATCTGGCTTTATCCGACCGATGATATCTTTTGGTACGCTGATGAAAGGCATATTCGGATGGGCTATGATTATCACTCCTCCCTTCTGCCTTGCATACTTGGCAACTTCAGTCGCCTCTAAATCCTTTGGAGGAGCCTCTTTTACGCCTAACACTAGAATGTGGCCTTCCCTTGATTCAACTTCCATTCCCTGAATAACTATGAGATCTGGAGCTAGCTTCTGGGCTTGGGCGAAGGCTGACGTAGTTCCATGATCAGTAATGGCTATTCCATCAAGATGTCTTAGCCTGGCAGCCTCTACAACTTCTCCCACTGAGGTTATAGCGTCTGAGTGGTTTGTGTGGACGTGAAGATCTATCTTCAGCTTCATCCTCTTCGTCTGTCCTAAAATGGTCTTTTTCACTCTATCTTTGATTCTCATGAGTCACGCTGGAATATACTGTTTACTGTACTTCGTCTTATAACCTTCAATTCCTCTATCGTCTAGGCTGGGAACTGGTGAAGAACGATTTAGAAAAAGTTTAATGAATACGCTTTTGTGATGGAACTATTAATTCTAATTTGGGATTTCTGTTAGTTGTTGGGATATTATCTTTATCTTCTCGAATGTCTTCTTGGCTAATTCTTTGATCTTCTTGTCTATTGTCTCCTTCGCGGTTTCTTCTAGGTGTTGAGATGCAAGCATGATTTCTTGTCTTGCTCTTTCTGTTTTGATGTTGAATCGCATTAAATGCTGGATGGCGGTGCTAAGCCTCTGAATTGGATAGTGGATTTGATCGCCAGCCTTCTCTTCTAAACCTTCAAGATAGTATTTCTTCATTAGTTCAACGAGTATTTCTTGTAATTCGACAATTACGTTCAAGCGTTCTTCTGGTACCTTTATGGTTGAGGTGGCTTTCTTTGTCTGGTCGAAGCATTTCAGAGTCTCTGCTTGAAGCACTTCAAGAGTGTATCTCAAGTTGACGTTGGTCTTAATCTTCTCGATTGAGTCTGTCTTTGAGCTTTGAAATGCGTTGCTCATGAATATCTTTGCGCCAAGCCAATCTCCATCCTCAATTCTATGCCCAGCATTTGCGATGTAGTCCAGCCAATAATTAATATCTCTAATTATACTAGGGTTCACTCGTCCTAGTAGGCTGGAAAGTTCCATCTCGATTCCCCTTACCTCTATTATTAGGCCAGTTATGTCTAGTTTGGTCTGAGTCTGCTCTAGTGCGGGTTCAAGCCAGAAGGCAATTTCCCTGTCTAAATGGCTTTTGGATACTATGAGACTGCGGTGAAGGGTCTTTATTCCTTCAATGTTTGGATTAGAATAGAGGTTGATTAGGTTTCGATTGAACCGTCTGTTGTATAATTCACATTCAAGCGCTAAACCAATTATGAACTTAATAAACCTGTTATCCAGAAGATATCACTCCTCTAAGATTGGAGAATGATTGATGATACTTCGATAATATTCTTCTCTTTTTCACTATTTTTGGTTATATCTTTGCCTAGACATAGTCTTGTGTAACTCTATCTTCTCACAAGTCTTTTTCCACTGTTTTAAGATGAAAGAAGGATAGAGAATGAGCATAGTTATGATTGGAAGAGTAGAATCTTTGGATTGTTCAGCGGACTATCAGTACTGGGCAGACGGCGTGGTGGCTGACCTTATCTGAGATTCCTCCTAGGAAGAAGGATTTTAGATCGCTTAAGCCTCGGCTGCCTATGACTATCATATCGAATTTCTCTTTCTCCGAGATATTGCAGATTGTCGCTGCTGGGTTACCGCTTACTGGGTCTTTGATTATGGCTTTAACTCCAGCCTTATCCAGAACCTCTTTGGTCTTGTTCAGGATGTCCCAAGATGTTTCTTTATCGCCGAGTCTAAGAGGTGGCATCATGACGTTTAGAATGTGGATTTGGGAGTCAAAGTTTTTGGCGATCTCAGTTGCGAAAGCCGCTGCTTTTAGGGCGTGAGTTGAGCCGTCAGTTGGCACTAAGATCTTTCTTATACTTAGCATCTCCTACACCCTCCAAAGAATGATTGTTTGAAACATCTAATAACGGTTTTCTTCTGATTTTATAGGTGTGAGTTGGTTCTCTGCTGTGCTGTCTCCTATTGTCTTGTTTCTTAGATAGACCTGTGTCTTTTTCACTCTCTATGAGACGGAGGCTTTAGCGCACTGGTTCACCATTTTTCAAGAGAGTGTAAACGTGATAGATGTAATAATGATAGCTGTTGGGGTAGCATGTCAAAAGATTAATTATGGTGGACAACCTATGACTGGTAAGTTGAATGAGGATTTTCTTTTAGAAATTTTTAAAAGGGTGAACTCAAAATCAATCTTAGACCGCCCAGGTAGCTCAGACTGGGAGAGCGTTCGGCTGAAGACCGAATTGTCGAGAGTTCAAATCTCTCCCTGGGCACCAAATATTCCGAGTAATCTGCTGTCTTATTTTTAATAGGCAAACTGAAAACAGCATTATCTTGTTTTAGGCTTATGTTACTATATTCTATAACGCCGTTACTGTTTTTAGTAACAGAAAGTATAACTTCATCTACCCACCGTCTTGTCTTGGCATTCTTTGATAAAACGTCTGAGTCTTCTCTGATTATCATTAGTTTCTTAAATCCTTCAGAGCAGGACTCGCGATATCGAATCAGAACGGCTATACTCAGCATTTTGAGAAACCTTTAGGTAACATCTTAGCCGGACAGCCTTCCTATACCTAGTGGGGCAGGCTTAATCTCATTATACTCCTCCACGGATCGCTCCACAGGTGCTTTCAAGATCACTCTCCTCGGGATAGCGTGTGCCGCGAGACTCTTCTACGCCTTATCCTAATTTAATTGATCGGAATGAAGCTATTCCTGGGATCCAACATCTATGGCAGTTTATCCATTGGCCTCAATTGTCATAAATAACTAGCTTGATCTATAGATGATCCAAAAACTAGCAATATTACAGCAATTCTAGAACAGTCTTTATAGTAGTTTGATGAATCTAAGCACGTGGGCTTTGTTTTCATAATGAAAGTTCTTCAGTTGGGTATATTGTAATCCCATGTTTTCTATCAATTTCGAGATAATAGGGTTTGTCTCGGGATATTTCAGGGGATTTCGAAATCCTTATGTATCTTTTATACCCAATTTTGTTGAGCTCTATGACCATGTCAGCTATTTGAATATAAGATTTCTTAAACCTCGAATCGTGGGTTTCTACGTTGGCGATGGCTATGCCAATGCACTGTGATGCTCTGGTTATGGACTTCATCTCCTTTAGGAAACCTAGTGCAGCTTCCTCATCTAGGAGTGTGATGAGCGGGTCTAAGGAGTCTACTATGATTAGGAGATCTTTTCCCGCCATTTTCCGGAGACAAAAGTCATTACCTTCTTTCAGAAGTTCATTGAAGTCAAAGATTTGTTTCATCTGTTCTGAAAACGGAATGTCTGGAAAGTTATTAGTTACATCAGTTGCATGTAAAAATATATCTACAAAGTGGAATTTGCCTTCCTGCTCATATCTTGTTATGTCCCAGCCTTGATATCTCATGTAGTCTCGCACGTCCATTGCGCTATCGTCCACGGAATAATAGAGTACATCGAACCCTTTCCTTAGGAGGTTCCAACTGATTTGTCGAGCCAGTAGAGATTTGCCGCTGCCCATCTCACCGACCAGGCTGATTGCTGCTGGTCTGGGGAGACCACCGTCAACGATTTCGTCTAGACCACCTATGTCAGTGGTAACTCGAGTAAACAAAACTACTACCTGTTCAACATTTAAATTCTAACCTAAAATAAGCTATTTAGAGAGAATATATCAATTTTATGAATCTCAACTCTATTTCACTACGTAGTGCGCGCGAAAAGTAATGAATTGGCATGGGCTATGCAATATTATATTAAGTTCAGAGCAGTTTTTGTAGTAATTTGACAAATTTAAACGGAAACTTTCAGCTCTCCTTGGGCACCAAATATTTACGCTTATTTTAAGCCAATAGTTGAAAAATATAGCTTTTTAATTTTGTGTCTAGATTTAAATTTATCATAACAATTGGATTTTATCAAAGCTCTAAGAATGTCCATGACGAATTATAATCGTTTCTCACTGCTTTGTAGAACGTTGTATCTTCATTTTCCCATAACAATTCAGCCTTAAATTGATATATGATTGCAATCACGAATAGTATTTGAGGAATTCTTCCCTTGAAATTTCACAATCCCTTAGAATCCTGTTGAGAAGGCCAACTTGGATCTCGCCCACTGGAACAGTTATGTATGATTTATCACGACAAAGCGTAACATGACTACCTCTCTGTCTGACCTTTGAAAAGCCAAACTGATTACAGAGAATTTTAGTAAGCGTTGACCCGGGAATAGGTCTTAGCCGAGGCAAACTTCCTCAACCGTTACGCAGATACTTCAATTTCTTTCAAGGCCTTCTCCCTTAGAACAGCGAGGTGAAGGTCTAAGGCAGCTTCAAAATTCTTCTTAGCTTCATCCAGAGTTTTACCTATGCAATAAATACCTAACGCAGAACATGCAATTCCGAAGCTTCCATCTTTCTCTTTGATGACTTCAGTAGATATGTCCTTAAGCTTCAATCTCAACACAATCACTATTTAGAATGTACACAATGTAAATTAATTAAACATATTGATATCATACAAGGGGAGCCCAGGCTCTTAAAGATGGAAGAAATTAATCCATGGGATTATATTCGTATTCTGAAACGCAAAAAAATGCGTTGAATAAGCATCTAAACCTGTACAGTGTTAGGGTTACTTTACAGCTACTGTTAGTGGCTTTAATTAGGCAATATCAACGCAATTCAGAAGCAATATTTATAGTAATTTGATAAATTTAAACTTGAACTTTTAGCTCTCCCTGGGCACCACCAAATTCTCCTTGGACATTTTCCTATTTCCGTTTCCTAAGCATTCTTGTTTCATCAATCTTGCAGACATACTCAAATCCAGCTTCAATCAAAGGTTTCGCTTCTTTGACTATTGTAGCAACTTTACAGATATATTCCTCGTTTCCTTCTCGGAAATTTGGCTTTTTCGAGATCAATGTATATCATTATATTTACAATGCTTCTGTGTCCGAGGAAAGTACGCTCTATAGTATCCATTTTATCATTTTAACGCACGCAATCTAAAAGGAATAGTCAATTTTATTATAGACGTTCACATGTCCTTTTGGACATTGATGCGTTTTGTTTATTAGCGATAGAGTGTTAAAGTTTTTTATGTCTGATGCAATCCCTGAATAAAATCTAACACCACATGTCTTACATTTAAGATAAAGAATTGCCATTTTATTCCCTTACATTAATTGACTTTAAAGTGCATAAGGTTTTACTATGTTTCATTGTTTATTTATCTTCCTAGTGCTAATTAAAAATCAAAGAAAGAAAAAGTAGATAGGATACATTACAAGACATTATTTCTCGTCGCGGGCTAGTGGATTCTTGACTGCCTTCGCACGCGGCGGACTATACATAACCTGATCTAAAATTTAGGTTATCCTAAAGTTAGAGTAACATATATCAGGGGAGAATCTTCTTTTTAGAATGCTCAACTTTAAATAACCGTGTAATATCTTATGGGTTACACGTACAATGGGAATATTTTTCAAGGTTTTTGTTTTTTGGAAGATTTCTTTTTGTATAGTTATCGAATTGAGGTGAAAAATTAATGGGTTTTCAAAGACGTAGCTTCGGACCGAGAACAATGCACAAGGCAGTATGCGCAGATTGCAAGAAGGAATGTGAAGTTCCTTTTGAGCCTAAAGAGGGACGGCCAGTCTATTGTAGAGAATGCTATCCAAAGCATAGGCAATATTAGTCATTTTTGAATATCTTGGTAGATATTCATCTACTTTTTTCTATTTTTTAACTGCTAACCAGATTATAGTGACTATGTACGTATAAAATTGGGAAATTTGACAGAATTCTTCACTGCAGTTCTATTAATTAGTTAGGCAGTATCTATGTGTATACACGTGACTTGTGGTAAGAGTGTGTTTATTGATTGAAGACCATTATTGTTGAGTGTAGAACCCCTCAAGCGCCCTCAAGGTCAGATGAGGTTGCTTCAATGGCCAAGAGTATCGGCTATGAGGTTATAGGAATAGAGGCTCAAAACAGGCGTACTGTTCATGGTGGTACTTGTGTGGGTCCTGGAAAGCTCGAAGAGATAAAGAAGCTAGTTGATGACAAGTCTGTTCAAAAGGTGATTTTTGCGAATGCTTTGTCCAGCTCTAAGATCTTTAGGATTCAAAAGGTTCTTGGAAGAGACATTAACGTGATAGATCGTAATCTTCTGATCCTTGAAGTATTTGACAAGAGAGCTATGACAACAGAGGCGAAGCTTCAGATAGAGCTTGCACGTCTAAAATATACCTTCTCTTGGGGACGAGAATTCATTAAGGCGGGAGGGCTTCAAGGTCAGCAAGTTGGATGGGGTGGTCCAGGAGAGTATCCTTATTTTGATTATGAGCGAGAGTATAGGAAGAGGATAAGCCATCTAGAGTTACAATTAAGAGACCTCTACACTAGGAAAGATAATTTGAGGGAGCGAAGACACGCCCAGGGCTTTCTAGTAGTCGCCCTAGCAGGATACACGCAAAGTGGAAAGACAACATTCTTCAATAGGCTTAGCAGAGAAAAGAAAACCATCGGTTTAGGACCATTTACAACTTTATCAACGTCTGCAAGGCGGATAACAGTGCAGGATGACAGTGGTAACAAGTCCTTCATTTTAGTTGATTCAATAGGCTTTATCGAGGATATGGATCCAATCATACTCGATGCATTCAACACTACACTGGGAGAGATTATACAAGCTGATATTATTTTACTCTTCATAGATGTGAGCGAAGATTTGTCAACGATAAGACGTAAACTTGTAACAAGTAGAAAGATCATCATGCAGACTGATATAATGCATAGGACGATAATCTGCGCAAACAAGGTAGATACGATCAATGAAGAAGCCTTGGATAACGCGGAGAAGGAGATTGAGGGCTTCTTTCCAGCACTGCCAATAGTTGCGATTAGCGCATCTACAGGAAAAGAAATCGACAAACTTCTCTCCCTAGTAGTATCTACCCTCGGGAATGTCACACCATCCAAATATAGAACCATGATGCCACTAAACAACACCTAATAGCCGAAATATAAATTATAGAGCACATTAACATCAATTTTACAATCGTTTGGAATACCAACGAAATATGCAAATATGATGGGAAAAATACACTCAAGTTTAATTATTTAATTAAACAGGATCGGTTGAAGACTCAAGAAAGAACGAACCATCTTCGAATATGGTCACTCCAAGAAACAGAGTAATGAAGTCAAAATATTGCTAAATAGCTTATTGAGTTCGCATGGTTCATAGAAAGCATCTACATGGAAATCCTACATTTTCTTTTGTGACAGAAGCGTTTTCAGGAATGTAATGTTTTTTACAGTTCTACATATATATTTTTGATACTTAAGCACTTATATCACTATACTTATAAGCTTGTAATAGTATAATAACTTATAAGCATAGGCAAATCTGAAAGAATTGAATACTAAAACAAGCAAATGTAACACTTGGCGTACAAGGATTTGCTTACTAGAAATCAGTTAACACGAGGGAACCGGGAATACATATCAAAAAGTAGAGAAGTGATGGTGGTTAAGATGGGTCGAATCAGCGTGGACATTCCAGATGAGTTGGAGAAGGAACTTAGGTTCAAGACGATCGAGAGATTTGGTGGCAAAAAGGGTGACTTATCCAGAGCCGTCGAAGAAGC
>JAUPKU010000080.1 GCA_030837285.1 Thermoproteota archaeon
AGTCTAATAATCTCTTCTAACTTATCCGCCGGACGAGATACTCTCTATCAAAAAGCAACCTATATTTCCACTTTCATTCAATCAATCTTAGGATCAATGTGATTATTTTAGATTTTAGTCCTAATCTATATATAAGTAGCTTCATAGTCTATCATCAAACATTAGATATGCTAGTGAGTTAAAAATGGCTTTAAAAAATGTTTCAGAATCAAGCACAAATACGATTACGAAGCAAATGTTGTTCAATGACTCTCGTCACATCGGTATCGTCGTGAGGGACATTGAGAAGACTGCGGAATTCTATTCTGAGAAATTGGGGTTAACATTCAATATAAGAATAATGGAGCATTCAGGGCTGCTCCATGGTAAACCTATGAAATACAAGGCAAAAATCGCGCATGCAAAAATTGGTTCTACAACGTTTGAACTCCTCCAACCTATGGAGGGTAACTCGCTTTTTGAAGAATTCTTGAAGAAGCAAGGTGAAGGAATACACCACATAGCGGTAGACGCTCCCGTTCCCCTGGAAACTGAAATCGAGAAGTGGGAGAAACTCGGAATCAACGCCTTACAAATTGACAATATAAATCCTGGCGAAGGAACAGCTTACATGGACGTTCCTGGCTGTATGATAGAGCTACTTTGCTTTAAACGAAAATAAAACAATAATTTTTTCTTTCTCTTTTTTACAATTGATTACTTTACATGTGAGATGGAAATGATTCTTTAAATATTCTTTGTATTACGTTATTATTCTAAAAAGTGTGTGATGATCAATGAAAGCTATAATAGTTATCGGTGACGGAATGGCTGATCGGCCTATCAGTGAGTTGGGAGGTAAGACTCCGCTTCAAGTTGCCAGAAAACCATCAATCGACAAATTACCTAGACTGGGGATAAGTGGAATAATGGATCCAATATCCCCTGGAATACCAGCTGGTAGTGACACATCTCATCTCGCCATTCTTGGCTATGATCCCTACAAATACTATCAGGGTAGAGGTGCTTTTGAGGCATTGGGTGCTGGTTTAGAGGTTGGTCTTGGGGATATATCGTTTAGGGGGAACTTCGCAACGGTTGATAATGACCTCGTCGTTACAGACAGGAGAGCTGGAAGAATTGGTAATTCTGACGCTGACGAATTAGCTAAATCCCTGGATGGAATTCGCCTTGATGATTTTCCAGATGTCCAAGTAGTCTTCAAACATACGGTTGAGCATAGATGTGCGATTATCCTGAAAGGCCCTCGCCTTTCAAGAATGGTGAGTGACTCAGATCCAGAAGGTGAAAGACAGAAGATACACGTAGTAAAGAATCTTGACCAATCATCTGAAGCACTCAGGACATCTTCGATTATAAACGAATTAACAAAGAGATTCCATCAGATTCTTGAAAATCATCCCGTCAACACCCGGAGACGAGTAGCAGGGCTTCCACCCGCAAATGCCATACTCTTCAGAGGAGCTGGAACAGTTCCAAAGGCAACACCAATAACAGAAACTTATAACATAAAAGCATTGGTCATCGCAGCAGGCGCCTTGTATAAGGGGGTATGCCGCGCTGTTGGAATGGACACTATAGAAGTCAAAGGGGCAACTGGCACCTACGAAACTGACACTGTCGCCAAAGCGAGAGCGGCAGTTGAAAGCCTTAGCAAATATGATTACATTCTTGTCCACGTTAAGGGAACAGACAACGCAGCCCATGATGGTAATTTTAAACAGAAGATAGCAATGATTGAGAAGATTGATGCTTTGATAGATTACTTGCTGAAGAACGTCGATTTGAGTGAGACATTCATAGCTATTACAGCTGATCACACAACCTCATGTGATTGGAAAGAACATATGGGTGATCCGGTTCCAATATCAATTACTGGACCTGAAATACGGGTTGACTCTGTTGAGAGATTTTCAGAGGTGGACTGCGCTCAAGGAGGACTGGGAAGAATTAGAGGAATAAATATAACACCTATTCTGATGGATCTCATAGGTAAGTCAAAGAAGTTCGGTGAGTAAACACAAAATTTCTTTCTTTTCTTTTCTGGAAATCATATTACTTCTAAATGTATTTGTATACGAGGGATGTCTGGGTATGAAAGTGATCGCTGACCTGCATATTCACAGTAAGTACAGTCGAGCTACAAGTCAGAATATGGATATCCCCTCGATAAACAGATATGCCCAAATTAAAGGATTGAATGTCGTTGGGACGGGAGATTTCACCCATCCTTTATGGCTAGAGAATCTAAAGAAAACCCTCACAGAAGCGTCTGATACTAGTCTATTTTGCCTACAAGGTAAAGATCAAGAATGTGTCCACTTCATGTTGACCACTGAAGTTTGTACGATATTTGGCTTTGAAGGAAAGACGAGAAAGATTCATCATGTTATCTTGACCGCCAGTATAGAAGTAGCAGAGCAAATAAATAACGTTCTTAGAAAAAAAGGAAATTTAAGTGTTGACGGTCGACCAACTCTTAGTATGTCTGCTCCCGAGTTGGTTGAGGAAATAATGTCTGTCTCAGACGATAATGTGATCTTTCCAGCTCATGCTTGGACCCCCTGGTTCAGCCTGTTTGGTTCAATAAATGGCTTTAACAGCTTAAGCGATTGTTATCAGGATATGACAAAGCATATTTTTGCTCTTGAGACTGGCTTGTCCTCAGATCCTCCTATGAATTGGAGGTTAAGCGCCTTGGACAACTATTGCTTTGTGTCGAATAGTGATTCACACTCTCCATACCCCTATAGAATTGGGCGGGAAGCCAATGTCTTCGAATTAAAAAAATTATCGTATCACGAAATAGTAGACTCTATTCGTCAGAGGGATCCAAAGCGTTTCAGGTTCACCATAGAGACTAACCCTGCGTATGGGAAGTATCACTGGACAGGCCATAGGAATTGTAATGCCTCAATGCCTCCCAGCGAATCCAAGAAACTAGGTGGCAGATGCCCTGTCTGCAATAGACCCCTAACACGTGGCGTAGATGAGCGTGTAGAAGAACTGGCTGACCGCCCCGTCAGCTTCAAACCGAAAAGTTCTATCGGTTATGTGCATCTTCTACCCTTACAAGAGATAATTGGGACAATTCTTGGCACTGAAAATCTTTCTACATCTAATATATGGAAAATATACAATTCACTAATATTCCAATTTGGAAACGAGTACACTGTATTACTAGATTCTCCTCTAGAACAATTGGCGAAGATAGTTGATCCAAAACTTGCAGAGGCGATTGTCAGAGTTAGACAGGATCAGGTCACAGTTGTGCCAGGATATGATGGTGTCTATGGTAAATTATCATTATTCGAAACAAAAAGTAATGAACTAGTAGAGAATGAGGTTAAACATCACACACAGACTAGCTTAGAAAAATTTATCTAATAACCTTGAAAAGTAACAAATTCATTGTCAATGAAGTAATTGAGACATTAGATAAATGGGTGATACTCTATTTGGTTGGCTACGCTGCATTATGGAAGATGTTAGATGTTTTGATAACTGAATTCAAGCGAAGGGGAGGTGCTGTCCCTCAAGAATTAATTGAGGAACTAAGAACCTCCAAGAGTATGATAAGTATTCTCGATGCAGACCCATCTTCTATTGATACTATTACAGAAGTTGAGATTCTATTGGGAAAAATAGAATCGACTCTACTATATCTTGCTGAAGCAGACTTCGGTAAAGAATATGCTAATGAATACTCAAAGAGGATAATTGATGCTAGAGCTGGATTTTCTGATCAAGATAACATTTTTTCTCCAAGATTTGTGACAGGAATTCCACGAGGAATGGATTGGATCAGGTTTAAAACAGATGACAATATGAATAGAACAGAAGTTGAAGAATTAGCGCATAATTTTGGACTCCTATCCAGACAACAGGACAACGACTCAGTTATTATTTACGGAGATAAAGAAAAAATTAGAGAATTCATTCAAAGAGTTGCTGAGAAGATAGGAAAAACAAAAAAGAAGTGAAAAGAGACTATGTCTTACCTTCAAGAGACGCTTTGAAGAGTTTCTTCACAGCATCAATTCGAGCTTTTTGAGCTAGAACATCTTTATTCGTGAGTTCCAAAGCTTCTTCCGGACACCATTCAACGCATTTGGGGCTTCCATTACAAAGGTCGCAAACCTTCACGGTCTTCTTCTCCAGATCAAGTGTTAAAGCCCCGAAGTCGCAGGCCTCGATACACCAACCACAACCATTACATTTGTCTTTATCGACCATGATTGTTCCATTCTCAGCAGATTGCTCTAACGCCTTGCGTGGACAAGCAATGACGCATGGAGCATCTTCGCAAAGTCTACATGCTATGGAAGCGTTAATGTCAGGGTAGATTCGGACAGTTCGTATCCTTGATTTAGTGGGGTTGAAGCATTTCTCTTTCTCTAATGAGCACATGAATTCGCATATTCTGCATCCGACACACTTGTCAGGGTCAACAGCTACAAAATTATGTCTAACCATCATCTACCACCTTTCACGTTTTTCCCTTAACTATACTCTCATAAGCTCCAAGTTTCAATCCGTTTAGTTTATCTTGTTTTGGAATACCACTCATAGACCATCCTCTTGCCTCATAGTAACCGTCTAAGAGAATATCCAGATCCTGCTGGCTCACAAAGCTGCCTTTAGCAACACCATCTGGAATCGGGTCTTTCATTGCTCTTGGTGGAAGATTATCATCCTTCCTTGTTAATCCCTCGCGAATATTGTAAAGTCTGGCCAAGTTACTCATTCTCTCTCCGGCTGTTTGAAGTTCACTTCCTGTCATGGGTATTCCCGTCACAAGGTTGTAGATCTTCGCAATCTCGTCATAGCCATTCCATATACCTCTTGAGAACTTGCACAGTATTATTGAATCAAAGATGCAATAGTTGTCCTCATTATCCATCACTATCTTTCCTCTCAGCTTGTCAGCCTTGAACCTATCTACCTTTCCATCAAGGTCTGGTCCATAACTTCCATGCCTCTGATGATCAGCTCCTCTCCGCGATACAGCGTATCCTAAAGCAGCTGTCTTGAGGCCTCTAACATCATATCCAGTCATCTCAAGTCCTTTGATCTGCATTGCAAACTCTTCTGAACCATGACCAAGTTTCTGAGATGCTAGCTTTGAACCTTCAGCAAGTATATTTCCAACATCTTGCCTTAACGCGATCTTCTTTACCATCTCGACCATAGCCTCGGCGTTCCCGAACTTTAATACAAGTCCGCCTGTATCTTTTTCGTTTATTATACCTCTCTCAAAGCATTCCATAGCGAAGCCAATAATGATTCCTGTGGATATGGCATCAATACCATAGACGTTGCATTGCTCAATAGCCTTTATTATTGCGTCTAGTCTATCAACACCACAGTCTGATCCGAAGGCCATAGTGGGTTCGTATTCTACTCTTGCTGTCGCTCCCTTGAATTCTCCCTCGGGAACTGTCGCAACGTGTTCGCATCTCATAGCGCAAGATGTACAGCCCTGTATTTTGACGACATAGTGTTCATTAAGATATTCGCCACTAATCTTCTCTGCTCCTTCGAATGTAGCACTTTGATAGTTTCTTGTGGGAAGTGCTGCTTGACTGTTCATTGAGAGGATATTCGCTGGTGTACCAAGGGTTCTATACTTGCTTGTCTTTGGGCCTTTACAGCGTTCATAAAGATCTCTACAAAGATCCTGTAAAGCTTTAGGATCAGCTACCTTAACATCGTGTGTTCCTCTAACAGCAACTGCCTTCAGCTTCTTTGATCCCATTACTGCTCCTAGACCAGTTCTTCCGGCCGCTCTTGAAAAATCATTAATCAAGCATCCAATTCTTGAGAGGTTTTCTCCTCCCGGGCCTATGCTTGACAC
>JAUPKU010000010.1 GCA_030837285.1 Thermoproteota archaeon
GTCAGATTTCGTCTTGCGTACAGTACCGTCTTGATGCTCTGGCGGGGAATATATCGTGTATAGTTTGAGTTCTTCCGTTTTTGACGTGTTCATAATATTATGTTTAGCACCAGCTGGTACTACGACCGCATCTCCATCAGAAACCTTGTATTTAGCACCATCTATGGTAACTACGCCTTCACCTCTCTCGAATCTGAAGAATTGGTCAACAGTCTTGTGGACTTCCTCGCCAATCTCTTCACCTGGCTTGAGACTCATCAGCACAAGCTGACTGTACTTCCCCGTATAGAGTACATGTCTAAAATTGCCATTGTTTAGAGTGGCTTTCTCGATATTAGACTTAAAACCTTTCATATATTCACTCCTCACTTATTATTTTAGACCTTTCTATTTAATAGTCTTCGTAGCTCATTTCTATAATCTTGTTTTTTACAAACAGGAGAATTGTTTGGAGGATACGGTCTAAACTGTTTTGTTTAGTTTGTGTTCTACAACCACATTAGCGCTGTGAATCGCTAATTTGCACAAGCATGATGTTCAGAGTGATACTAAGCAGGAACCCAAGTGAGCGCGACTAATCTTACTAGGACATCTTTTCTTGCAGGAGCGATCAAGACCTTCTCTAAGTTCTCAGTCAAAGGATCGGTTCTTTTCATATTGTCATTGATGTCAGCTTGGAATTGTTTCTCTAATTCCGATCGTTGCTTCTGGAGTGAGTCAAGTTGAACTTCAGCGGCTCTAACGTCTTCTGCTTCTTTGAAGCTCTGATTTAAGCTCTTTGTCACACTTCTTCTGCCACCTAGAAAAGATCCGAGTAAGGCGGAACCTATTGATGTAATAGCATCTATCTTCTTTTCTCTGGACTGCGCTGATTGATGCGCCAAAACCAGTTTTGCTCTGCCTATACGTTGATCTAAGCTTGAAAACTTTGAAGCATATTTCTTCTGAAGCTCGTCGGAAAACTTGTCTCGCTTTTCTCTAGATATCAGCTGAAGTCGTACTCTAAATTCACGTTCACTCTCTCCGGGTTTGGAGTACTCTCCTGAACTAGGGCTTTGGAGAAGCTCGATTTTCTGGGTGTTCACTAGCCACGCTATGAAGTCTCGCTGCCACAGATTATAGTTTTTAGCTTTAGAAGCAGAGAGTGACAATTCAGAGTACTTTACTCCTTCAAGAGGAACAGTCTTAAGACTGGAAATGTTCACGCTTGTTTCTTTTGCCTGATCCCATCTGACTGGTACTGGATCAGTGGTTATAGGGGTAAGGAATGTCAGTTCCTTCGTTAAGTCTATACTCGTCTTCACATCTGTGAAATGAACTTGCGCGGCTCCCAGGACAGTTGGTTGAAGAACTAAGGGATTCTGCCCAATAGTTTTCTCCTCCGGTGCTTGTATGAAATATTGGGGAATGTCAGGGGGTAAAACAGGTCTTTCATCAGCTGCTTTCTGTATAGGAGTTGCAGAGACATCGAAAATCTCTGTTGTTTTTTCAGTAGATGCTTGGTTGATTGCGGTTTTCTTGATTGGATCCATCAGTGTCTTTATCTGATTCCGGGTTAAGGGACCGCGTAGGTATGACATGGCCCATCTTGTCTCGAATACGGTTGGCTGATCCAAGTTCACATTATGCATCAGAAATATTCGATTTTGGAGTGAGGAGAGGATATGATCAACTGTCTCCCTTTCGAATTTCCCTGTTGTGCTGGCTGCAACGCCTTCTAGAGCCTCTAAAACCCTTGCTTTGTCTCTTTCGGTTTGCAGGCGACCTATGAACCAGGTACCTGTATTTGATAGAGCTTTGTAATCCAGATCCACGGGATTTTGTGTTGCCAATACCACTCCGACTCCAAAGGCTCTAGCTTGCTTTAGAAGAGTCATTAGTGGCGTTTTTGATGGAGGATTGGCGACTGGTGGCAGATAACCGAATACTTCATCCATATAGACGATTGTTCGCAGGCTGGTTGTTCCAGACTGGGTTCTCATCCAGCCCACTATCTGATTGAGGAGAAGCGACACGAAGAACATTCGTTCAGGATCGCTAAGGTGGGCTATATAAAAGATTGTAGCTTTTGGCTTTCCATTCTGATTGTGTATGAGTCGATCGATGTTTAGAGATTCACCTTCTAGCCAGAGCTGGAACCCAGGTGCTGCTAGGAGATTGTTGACTTTTGTGACTACCTCGAAACGTTCTTTGGACGGGAAGAAGGATTCTATGTCGAGAAGACCGATGCGTTTCATCGGAGGATTTTGGATTCGCTGGACAAGTTTAACCAAATCCAAGTCTTCTCCTTGTTTCCAAGCATAATTTAGTATTGTCGAGATTAGAATGTGTTCTTTGGATTGGAGGGGGTCTGCCTCTATCCCCAATAAACCGAGGAGACTTGAAACTGTGGTTGTTACTTGTTCTTGCAGCAACTCTTCATCATTGACGATTTCAGTTGGGGGGGCTGAGAAGGATCGGAGGATCGATATTGGGATTCCTGCACTGCTTCCAGGAGTATATATTTTAAAGTCCACTGCTCCTCGAAGTCTCTTTATCCGCTCGCCATCTTCACCCCATGTCTTGAGACCGTTACTCCAAAATTCTGCTTGCTGCTTAGCATAGTCCTGTGGAGAAAAACCCTTCCTTAGGGCGTCTTCCTCATTTATCCACGGCATGAAGTCTTCCTGTCTGAGTTCGGGGAAAGTCAAAAGCAGATTTGTCATATCACCTTTAGGGTCTATTATTATCGAAGGGATATTGTCTATGGCTGCCTCTTCGAGGAGGCATATGCATAGGCCTGTTTTCCCGCTTCCAGTCATACCTATGCAGACAGCGTGGGTTACAAGATCTTTTGAGTTATAGAGTAGCATACCTTCAACAGGAGCTTTTTTGAATATATCATAGGGTCGACCCAGATAGAACACGCCTAATTTTTCAAATGCCATCAACAACCATCTCAGATGAGCATTGTATAATAGAATAGAGCAATCTCAACTCTTCTATCCAGTGGATTCCTATAAATATAGTGATGTTTTTACGTAAAACTTCTTCGAGATAAAAGATTTCTTGTGAAAACCAGCGAGATCATCGGTTGCTATCGACCTTGCGATGGAGTAAGAGAACTTGTAAGAACCCGATGATTTTTAAGAATTATGATTTAGCACATTCGTATCTCATAGAAGGGTCATAATCATAGAAGGGTCATAATGAACAGTTAATCTTATCGAAAAATGTCTTATTTGTGTTTGTGTGCGAACATTATCAGGAACTATTCTATTAAATAACGAAGGGGAAAATGGTCGTTTAATATTCTATTTTCCTTGAGAGTGTCTTTGCCTGTTCAATCCACTGTTTTACTTCGCTTAGGGTCGGTGGTCTACGGACAAGCTTCTTCGTCTCGTTCACTTCCAGCATTTTGGCGTGGAGATTCTCTGCAACTCTTTTCGAAAGTTCAACTACAGTGTCAACTCCTGCTACTTCCAAGAACTCAGAGTACTCTTCACCCACACCCTTAATCCTGAACAGATCAGCCATGTTAACCCACTTGAGAATCAGCTTCTCACTAATCTCCATCTTCTCTGCAAGTGTTTTCCGTCCTTTTGGCGTTGAACCAGCATCTAGAAGGTCGGCGGTCGTTTTAATTCCTGCTTCGACTAGTTTCCCAACGTAGACTGGACCTATTCCCTCGATGTCCTCAATTTTTGACGTGGCTCTTCTAGCTTTTTCTACTTTTGCATTTGTCCCAGAAGCTTTCTTTTCAATATAGGTTTTAAGGGTCTTCACATTTTCTTCGTGTTTACTTGATCTTCGCGGGTCGATCGATATACCACTCTTCAAAGCTTGGTCGATGCTTAATCCCGCATCTTTCAATTCTGCTTTGCTGAAGCCTTTCCCCGTCCTTGTTATTGTGCTTCTTTTAACAATCGAGTCTGTGCTCATCTTTTATCACCATTTAATGTTAAGCTTCCTGACTTAAAGTTTAGTCTCTATATAAACAAACTATGCTTTTTATTTTCAATCTAAATTTTAATGTGATGGTGGATCTTGTATAAGAGAGAAAATAAGGAAGAAAAGGAAGAAGTATGTAAGAAAGTAAAAGTAAATTTAGTGCTAAATTATTATTAAATGAGACAGAAAGACTCTTATAGAAATCTTTTTGAATCAATTATCATTAATAGGATAGGGAGATACAATGAAAGGTGCAATAGTGTTTTTAGCAGTCTTCATAATATTTATCGCGGTTACTTTGGGATATCCGACTTTGCCTTTTGGAAGTCAAATATACAATGCAGTAGGAGGAGTCAATATTAATTATCCAATACTAGGGATACCTATCACAACTTTGGTGCCTGCGGTATTCAATGGAGTTGTCTACGGTTTCATAGCGTGGCTGATTTATTCAATAGCCTCTGGAGCAATGGGAAGAGGAAATAAGACGCCAAATCAAACAATTCAGCAAAATGTGACAGTCAAGGTTGAAGACAAAGAGAAGGATGCTAAAGTAGAAAAAAGCGAGACTAAGACCGATAAAGAAAAAACTGATGAGACCAAAGGACAATCAAAATAGATTTCCTTTTTTATTCTTAATTGGTATGTGTATTATCGTTTTCGCGAGGTTACATTCTTCTTTTTCCATTACTAAGATATAGGAAGAGCCTTCAGAATCTATGAACTCCCTCGCCCTCCACCCTGTCCCTTTAATTATCTCCTTCACTTCGTCCTTTGACGCTAGAAGATAATCTAACCATGGAGTAGCGTATTTCCTGTATCTTATCTTGATTCTTAGTTGGCCACTCATTCTACCTCTTCTCCTGTTAAGCTCCTGATAGTCTAGATGATCCTGGTCGTCTGTCTTGTATGGATCGCATGTCCCAGCTATTATCAAAGCATCTCTGGAAGTTATTCTTCATAACTCTTGAGGAGCCCTCTAGCCTTATTGAAGATACCTAATAAGCCAAAGTTGTTACCAAACATTATGATAGTATCGAAGGAATTTGGCTTAAATTTCACTTCTTCTATAGACATAACTTTTTCAGTCCTCTAAGCCTGCAAATCTTGATGGAAAGAGGTAAAACGTCGATCCCTAGAATATCGTAGTCTTTCTCCTGTAGTTACAGAGAGTGTCTTCCTACGCCACAGCCAACATCTAGAACTCTACTTTTAATATATTCTATCGCCTTCTTCTCGTAGGATGGCCATTACTCGTAACTCGAAAAGTATAATTTGCCTCCTGTAGACAAGCTGAAATAACCGTCATCTCTCTCGACTATTTCAGGGCTATAGATTCAATTATAATGCGCCCAAATCTCCTGTCCATAAGCATCTTCGTCAGATGTTAGATTCTTCAATAGATATCACACTGCTAAAAGCATGATTCTAAGATAGAAATTAAGATTATATTATTTCTACAATGCACGTTATGAGAGAAAGTTATATCGGTTTATAGGATTATTAGGATAGGGGGTTGTGTGGGTTATGAGTTTGAATGTTGTCAAGGAATTGTTGAAGGATGGAAAAGTAGCTGTTGGAACAAGTTGTGGACCAAGAGATCCAGTGGCACTCTTAGCGGAGGCGGGGTTTGACCATATTTTCTTTGATACACAGCATGCACCTGTAGATATTAAAGAGTTAGTGCCTGCAATGCAGGCTATGAAGGGAAAGAGGGCTGTACCTATCATTCGGGTTGGAGAGAATGATCCTGCATTGATCTGTTATGCCCTTGACATCGGAGCTAAGGGCGTAATAATTCCCATGGTCGACACGAGAGAAGACGCTGAAAGGGCAGTTCGGAGTTGCAAGTATCCACCTGAGGGAAATAGGAGCGGTGCCATGACCGGAGCGGTGGAGTACTGGGGAACGTTTAAGACTTTTCGCGATTACTCTGCAGCTGCAAATAGTGGGGTGCTGGTGCTTCCTCAGATTGAGACGGCGGAGTCTGTCAAGAATATTGACGAGATTACTTCTGTGTCCGGCATTGATGTGGCATTAGTGGGACCTCTTGACCTCTCGGTAAGTATGGGATTGACTGAGGACTATGGAAATCCAAAGTATCAGGAAGCGCTTGATAAGGTTGTCAGAGCCTGCAAGAAAACGGGGGTTACACCTGGCGCATGGTTTATTCCAGGAGCGATAGACCCTAACAAGTTCATAGCTAAGGGATTCAGACTATTTACAATGGGCTGGCGTCCGTATCTTATGGATGGAGTGAAAAACCGACTAGAAAAAATCAGAAGATAAAAATACTCTAAACTCCAGTCACATGTATGCATTTTTTGTCTCTTTTTTCTACTGAGTCTGACAACGCCAACAAATTACATAAGTCTACTCTTGCTTTGTTTTGGCTTTTCAGAAAACTCATTTTACCGTTTGTAGCGATATCGATTCGGATAATTTAAAGGTAGATTGGAGTCAAAATTATAAATTTCCTACTGATTAGAAGAAATAGCAAGAAAGATGAATAGTTAAAACATCTTACCGCGTGTATTTGATGCGAAATCCTTTCCGCCTCTTAGCTAAGCATCCCTCTTCTCTAGGACTTCTCGAATACGTTTTAACTCAGCCAAAATTTGGAGGTCAACATTTTCTGAACCAGGTGATGGTCTTCTCTGATGGCTTTCCTGAGGATATTCTCTTTGGATGCGGCCTTCTGGTCTTGACGATCTTCTCTTAGTCCAGCACTCTTGGCAGTATACCGGACGATCTCCTGTTGGTCGGAATGGAACTTCACATTCCCTACCGCAGTCAGAGCAAACACTTTTATACATTTCTTTGGAGTGCCGATCGAAACCTTGTCTACCTCTGGGACCACGGTCGCGGCTAAAACTTCGCTTACCCCTATAACCCATTTCGTTCACTTCTCTTTCTTATGTATATCTAGAAGCTGACTGGCTTTAAGACTTTGTTGAAGACGATATGTTGTTTTTGCTTGTATATACAGCTTGCATATATCATGTAGAATTATTGTTTATTGCCGAAAATATTTTGCCTAAATGGCTAGTTTATTTTTTATGTTTCATTTCCTTCATTGGTACTTGATTTATTTGAGCGGTGGATGTCGCCGTTTAGGATCATGCTTGCAATACGACGTTCTTCCGGGCTACGGGTGCCTTGATGTTTAGCATAGATGTTAAAATATTTTCTTGTAAGTTCTCTGACCTTTTCTTCATCATGTTCGTATTTCAGGTGTAGTAGCTCATGGATTAGAGCAGCTCTAGCTCTGCTTTTAACATAGTACTTTGCGTTTTCACGCCCAAGTCTTAGCATTGGTCCTTGACAGAATTCTGGTCCCTTCGGGTATAGAATGATTTTCCCTTTACTGTTGCAGCTTCCGACAAGTCCATTTCCATTCTCCTTTTTGAATGGAAACATCCTGATTTGAACGTCCTTAACCCTATATTCGTCTATTTCTTCTTTTTTCAACATCCAATTAAGAAACCTTTGAAATAAAGGTTTTTTCAGTGTATTTAGGACAAAGAAATTATATTTCATGTAGAAATGGGACTGTTCTCCGAATAATTCCACATTTTTTTCAGAGCCAAGAGTTATTCTCATATTATCTAACAAGATTGCTATTGATTCTTCCAGCGCGGGCATCTAGAAAAGAGTCCGTGATGCAAAATATAATACTCCTGCTGAGTATATAAATCAAGAGGAATTAGCCCGTACAAGAACAAATCTTGTATGCAACTTTGTTCGCGCTAAAGAGTCTGCTATGTCGCGTATAGTATCACTATTTAGATACTGTCACATTTAGAACATCGATAATTCTTGAACGCCTTTTTTTATGGCTCTTCCTATTATATCATGAAGCAACAGCACCATAACTTACATTCCGCCAGTGCGAGCTGAAATCATAGTTATGAAATATCAAACTAACTTTGACAAAGCGGGGAAAAATGATAAGAGAATCGCTCTCAGAACACGGTTTTCCTTCAAGTTAATCGTGCTATATTGACATTTATCTGCATAATAACGACCCAGGAACACTCCTTATTATAAAAACTAAAATATCATCCAGTCTGCTCATTCTCATGTGGAATGTTTTGTCGCAAAATAAGACAATTGCTGTGACAGGTGCAAATGGATTCTTAGGTCGTAATTGCCTGTCGAAAGCGATGAAAATGGGCTTCAGGGTGAGAGGGGTAGTTCGCCGCCCGGAAACCGCGAAGATAGTCAAGGAACTCGGGGCAGAATCAATAATCGTGAAAAATTTTGATGAAGACACTTTAATGAATGCTTTTCAGGGTTGCGACGGAGTCATACACTTGATTGGAATTGTCAATGAGAAGTATGGAACCTTCGAAGAGACCAATGTAAGGGGAACAAGAATCGTTTTGAAGTGCACTAACAAAAGCCAAGTGCCAAGATTCGTTACACCCTCAGGTTTAGGAGTGGACCAGTATAGCAGGAAGCCTTGGGCGACAAATGGATATTTCGCCTCAAAAATGGAGATTGAGAGAATGTGCCAGTCTAGCTCTGTACCTTATGTTATTTTTCGACCGACTTACATACTTGGACCAGGCGACGAGCTGCTACCAAGCCTTGTAGATGCTATACACAGTGGAAAAGCATTCACGGTCAATGGAGGAAAGACGCCCATGCAGCCATTGTTTGTAGGGGATGCGACGGAAGTGTTCCTGCGAGCAGCGATTGGCTGGGGAAAAGTGAACTCTATTTACGATCTTGTAGGACCTGAAGTGGTATCATTATTAGAGTTAATACACAGAGTGGCTGGAATAATGCAACAGGAAGGATTTGATGTTCCACACTATAAGATAGTGGATTTATTGCCTGAGGAGGCGATGAGAGTGATGGACTTGTCTAAAGAAGAGGTTGACGTGATGATGTGCGATGTATTGGGAAACCCCGAGCAATTTACTCGCGACTTCAACATTAAGTCCACTTCTCTGGATGAAGCCATTCGTGTGGCTGTTAGAGCAGAAAGAGACGAGGAGTCTAAGTAAATGCCTATTGCTATTGTGTTATTGTCAGGAGGAATCGACTCCACTACCGCCCTGTACTGGGCTATGAAACAGGAGTTCACAATTTTGTCCATAACCTGTAAGTATCCCTCCCGACCTGCTAAAGAACTTGAGGCTGTTCGAAATATAAAACAGTGTGCAGGAGTCAACTGCATTGAGGTTGAACTGCCATTCTTGAGAACCGCTGCAGAGATAATGAAAGAGAACCCTTCTCTATTAGGTAATGCAAAGATTCCTGAAGGTTTTATTCCTGCTAGGAATACCATTTTCTACTCTGTAGCAACTTACTTTGCTGAGATCTATAATGCAAGTTTCATAGTGGCGGGGCATATAGAAACAGATTCAATAGGTTTCCCAGATGCGACGCCAAGGTTCTTCCAACTGATGGAGCAACTCATAAACGAAACCAAGTTAAAGCGAGATAATGATTCTTTGAATGGAATTCAACTGGTTATGCCTTTCCTTCACAGAACCAAACAGGATGTCTTGAAGATTGGAAGTACTCTAGGAGTCCCTTATGAGCTAACATGGAGCTGCTACTATGATGGAAATGAGCCATGCCAGAGATGTGTACAATGTTCTGAGAGAACAGATGCATTCGCCAAAGCTGGGCTTAAAGATCCACAATTATCAAATCAACCAGTAAAAAGAATGAGCGGAAAAGAATCTTAATAACACCCATATGATTTTTTGAATCCCCCACAACCCTCCAATTAAGTGCATTTAACAGTAAGAGCTAGTAGGTAACTGGATTTTCCTGATATGAAGCCAACTTCAGTGTTATCGATGAAAATTGATATATCCTAGAAACTCTGATTTTTAATTGACTCTAGTCGCCTTTTAGACTTGGAGGGTTATTTTTGACGAAGGCATTCGTCCTGATTAAAGTCAAAAGTGGGACAGAAGAAGCTCAATTTGACGCTCTCTTCACGGTTCCTGAGGTATTGGAGGTTCACGCGATTACGGGAGATTATGATCTTATGGCTGTGATGAGCGCCAAAGAGGAGGATCTTGCACGTTATCCTAATGAGAAAATAGTCGAAGCATTGTCTCAGAAGATAAGGAAAATGGAGAATGTGTTGGACACGAAGACGATGATACCTATATCCTCTGAAATCAAAAGGAGTAGCGAGTTTGACTTCGGCGAGTATGCAAGGGGGTTTGTCCTCTTGAAGGTTAAGCCTGGCAGAGAGAGACATTTTATAACGGAGGTTCTCAAGATAAACGAGGTAATAGAGACCCACATGATCACAGGTTCATATGATATACTCGCCATCTTGGAGGTTAAGAAGCCACTGTTGTATCCGCATTATCCGGAGGTCATAGCTAGCATTGTTACAGATAAGATCAGAAGGATAAGAGATATGAGAGACTCGGAAACCATCATCCCAGACTTGTCAAGAGCTAAAACCTGATCTAGGCGTACTAATAGTAAGAAGATTTTTGGTTTTAGTTTGTGAGATCATGTCGATGCTTTCCAAGTGCTTCTTCTAAAAAAGTGGAAGAGGAGATTTATTTTAGATATTCCTTTTTGAGTATTTTTTCTTCGTCAAGGTCTATTCCTAAACCTGGCTCTGTAGGTGCTTGTATGTAGCCTTTACTTGGTGTGAGAGGTTTCTTGTAGAAGTACTGGGCTAGGGCGTTGTGCTTCACGAGGTATTCTCCTATTGGACTTGTGTCCATGTTGTGGCTGAACCAGATTGGACTGCTCATCCTCGCGTTTCCAGAGTGGGGTATGATGGGTATGCCTACTGTTGAGCCCAGTGTACAAATCTTGTTGACTTCACTTATTCCGCCTGCCCATGTGATGTCAGGTTGCCAGAAGTCAAGGGCCTTCTTCTGAAGGTATTCCATGAAACCCCATCTGGTGTACTCATGTTCAGCACCTGAGAGGGGAATATCCACCTTAGATCTGATCTCTGCGTAGCCATCAATCTGGTCTGGCAGTAAAACTTCTTCCAACCAAGCGAGCTCATACCGCTCTAATTTCTTAGCCATTTTTATTGTGTAGGGGATGTTCCAGCTCATCCAGCAGTCGAGCATAAGCTCTGAGTCATACCCTACTGAGTCTCTGAAAGTCTTGGCTAACTCCAAATTCATTTTTTCGCCTTCTATACCCCTCGATGGCCCATACCTGAAGAACCATTTCTGAGCGGTGTAGCCTAAGTCAGCCATCTCCTGTGCTCTCTCAGCCACTAACTTTGGCTCCAGACTGTGTCCTAACATGCTAGCGTAAATTCTAATCTTTTCTTTGACTGGCCCGCCTAAAAGTCGGTGAACCGGCTCTTTCCGATACTTCCCAATTAAGTCCCAGAGGCAGCAGTCGACAGCGCTTATCGCAATCATAGTCTGACATTTTCGACCATGTACTTGGACTCTATACATTTGATCCCAAATCTTCTCTATGGTTAAGGCGTCTCTACCAATTAGGAGGGGTTTCAAGGCATTATCTATTACCCACCAATTCTCAAGCGTTAAGGGAGCTAGACCAACAATTCCAACTTCAGTTGTGATTTCCAAGAAATTTCTCGCTAATTCCATCGTTTTCTCGGATGTCTTCTTAGTCGATTCCGGTCCGATTTCGAAGTGTTCAGGGTAAATGTCTACAGGCCTGACAAGCCTCTCCTCCATATACCGTTCGCCTTCAAAGGGAAAATCACCGTAAACGGTGAATGCTCTAACATCCGTAATCTTTAACTCGGCCAATTTAACCACCGAATGTATTTTAAACTTAAGGATATATCTGATTTATTGTTAACTTTGACATTGTAACAAAAGATGATTGAGGAAAGCAAAGCTCTATCACCTATGATGTGTTTTGCTCAGACTTTGTCTTCCATTCAGGGTAAGGACCGACGGGTGGGACATACAAGTCAGAATTTTCATCATTTTATCTCCGATGTTCTTAAGGCCATGCTCAGCATCAGAAGGTGGTGGATAAAATGTTCCTTCTCTAACTACTATTGTTTTCCTAAGACTGAAAAACCCTCTTCTTAACTAGTACGCGCCGTTTAGACTGTATGGTAGAGACACTACTCTCATCGGGTCTGTAGTAACTATGAAATAGGCTTTATTGAATCCATAACAGAAAGGAGTTAGGTGTCTGCTGTACTTGAATCTGTGCACTAGGGTGAATACTATTTAGATCTAATAATGTCAGGGACCGTAGCTAGCAATGGCATTACTATGGCAACTTCCAGTACAATAGGGATGAGCAGTACGTACATTATATACCCTTGCTGCCATAGAATACCCCCTATGATTGAGGCTGGAATCGCTGCGAGGCCTAATAAACCTTCTATGCCAAAGAATCTGCCTCTCTTCTCCTCTGGAACAGACTCCCACCACCAAGTAACAAGTAAGGGCGAGGATACACCACTTATCCCTGCATCTTGTTGCCCGCTAGTTGATGCATAGCCTCCTAAAAGTGCAGAGAATATCAGCAATTCAGGGCTCTGGGCAATGATTGCTATGAAGCTTCCTAGATAGGACATAGGACGAAGTGTAAAATATGTTATTCTCCGACCATATTTATCAGCTAACCTACCAGCTGGAATCTGCAAGATTAAAGTGACTATAAGAGATGTTGAGCCTATGACGCCAAATGTATAGGCATCAGCCCCTTTAGAATCAACTAACCATAAGACGGCAAAAGGTGCGACTAAGCTCGTCGCAAATGTCTGAACAATTCTCAACACCACCCATCCCTTGAGATATTTTTCACCTTTCAAGGCACCCAAATAGTCTCGTACCATACTGGTTTTCTTTGAACCTAGCCTGGCCTTTTTATCAACGCTTCCTAATGTTGGAGGGAGAAACCGAGCCACAAGAAAGAAGACGAATATAGACAAAGCCAACTCAATAAAATATAGTGGCCGGATGCCTTCAGCAGTTATTTTTTCTCCACCAAAAAAAGTGATAACTATAGCTGCCACTATTGGCGCAAAGATGTTCAAAACATTATAAATCACACGTGCTAAGCTGATGATAGTGCCTCTTTTGTTAGGCTCTGCAGCTGTAACAAAGATTATATCCGCTAGAGGACTCATTCTGAGCAATCTTGTACTGATGATGTATGCTGGAATGAGCATTAGCCAGTTTCCAGACACAAACATAAGTGCTAGATGTAGAGAAAACAATGCTATGTTGAGAAGCATAACTTTTTTTACGCTATAGTTTTCAACAGCCCAACCCATAGGAATTGCTATAACTGCGCTGGCTGCCTGACTAATACTTGTTAACAATCCAATGTCAATAGGATCTGCACCCAACTTCTCGCTATAAATAGGGTCATACCTTGTCGTCATCCGATTTCCAAAATTAGACAGCCCTGTGGCAACAATCGCAACTTTAACCCTTCTATCCAGTTTCTTAAAAGATTCTGTGAGACTCTCTAGCATTTATCGATTCAACTTCCAAAGACATTTTTAAACATAATGTTCAGAACGAGCACGCGTGCCATTAACACTTGTTTCAATTAATTTATAGTTAGTGCGTACGAGATTTCTTTCGTTAGCGATCGATAAAACGTGGACTGGCGTTGTATAGCGAGATAGAATTGAAACTCCCTCGTATTTAGTCGGTTTCTGATTTTTTTGAGTTTAAGGCATTTTCCAGTTTATATTTCAACACGAAAATGCTTTCTACTTTTATGAAGCTAAATCTTAATGTACTAGTAAACATTCAACTTTGATTCAATTACAATGCAGGATAATGTCAGACTATAGCATTCTCCGCTTGTTACTTCTGGAGACAACACCTGATTAGACTTTAATAACAAAAACTAGGTTCTTAAGGAAGATTTTTCTTTCTTCTCGAGATTGGTTTCTATATGATGGTGTAGATTCTGGGTGTTTAACTACTTTCAACACTTTGCTTAAGTGTTCATGAGAACATCTGACAGCTACAACCTTCTTGTCTTCGCTAAGCCATACTATCCTAGCATTATGACCTTCAGGGCATTCAAAGCTGTCTCCGACATTCAACTCCATTCTTACCGCTCCTAAGAAAACGTCGCAAGCGCTTTCTTTATGTTTTCGCAGCTGGTTTCTAATTCTTTATTATTTCACGAATTTGCTTTCAGGCTTTTAGGGCTTGATTTGCTTCGGTCTTGAAAAATTCTTTCTTTTGGTTATCTAGTTTAAACCAGCATGACTTACAATCCTATTTATAACTTCCTCAGTAAAAGGGTTGCTATCTCATTTTGTGCGAGCACTTTGTAATACATATTTGTGTTAGCGTGCGCGATCACGAAATGTAAAGTGTAGCAATAATGATGATATTGTTCACAATAGAACTTATGAATATTAACGGAAACGCTAAATGGATAATTAAGAATACCCTAGAATCTCTTTTAGATAATCGGGGAATCAGGTATAGTAAGAGCATAAAGGAGAATGGGATAAGGTACTCAAATACGGATCCACCTAAGGCCCTCGTCTCATACGCTCCCATATTAAGGCCAATATGGGTTGTGAGGACATCGACTGAGCATAAGACAAATAAAAGTATAGGAGGGAGAGTATACTTACTATTCAACATGGGTTTGGCCTCGATTAGTCATTGCTGAAATGATTATTGGTTTAAGCATCTCGTGTGAATAGAAAAGAGAATACAAAAATAGAGAATATCTCACACTAGAATTATAGATAATCCTTCTGTATTTTGTATCCATTATTTTTCTAATCATTTCATTTAATTTATAAAGCTATCATTAGAACGAGGGCAAGCTTGAATTAGCACGCGCTGGTTAGAATAAATTTTCGTCACAAAACCCAAAGCAAACGACGATCCTACGAGATAACTGTACGTTTAAAAAAGCATGCTTTTTAGCGCGCGCTACTAGAAAACCTATTAGTTAGAGTAAATTGACTGTTGGTCGTTGGGATTCCATTAAGAAATTGATGGTCGGTTTCGAAATAGATGAGTAAAAACACTAGACTAAAAATGCCTGAGCTAAAGGAAAAAGAAAAATCCAGTTCGCAGACTAAAAAAAAGGAAATTCGCTCTTAAACCTCAAGGACATCGGCGAAAACACATGGATCGAATAGAAGCTTCCTAGCGCACGCTGCTAAACACAAAATAAAGCATATAATCAAATTCTTATTCCAACAGACTTGTATCAATTTTTGAAATCAAAGGCGAATGAACAGATTGTTCTATTTCCAAATTCCTTCAATCTCTGCTATCAAGTGAGTGTCGATACTGTATCGATAATAATAATAATAATAAGAATAGTCAAAAACAAGACTAAAGATACGCTCAATTTAGGTTCTTTCTATCAAACCTTTCTTTAAAAGAAAGCTTTGAATGGTGGGCCGGGAGGGATTCGAACCCACGACCACCGCCGCGTCAGGGCGATATCCTAACCAAGCTAGACGACCGGCCCAGCAAAAGCTATGCAGATAATTCATAAGAGAAGTATTAGACCTTTACTGTCATAACATTACCAATTTATTTATAATTCTATTTGAACTATCAAACGCGATACTCATAATCTAAAACATTTCTTTTTAAAACCTCTATAATTCTTGCTTCCATCCAATCCGACTAACATTTTTCTGCCATTCTATTTTGGCAGAAAAAATCGCAAGAGTAGGAATACTCATTGCCTAAAGATAGTAATATATGTAGAATGCTATTCCAAGAATAAGAGAAGTCACCCAGAATATTCTTACTGGAATCATTAGTTTTCTTCTTTTTGCACAAGCTGAAATTGATTTTATGTTGTACTTCCATTTCAGAACAATGTAAAATCCTAAGACTTCTGCCAGAGTTCCAAGGATTACGTGGACCCAGGTCACTATTACCCCGAATAACTGCTGAGGTTGTAAGAGCAGGTTGAAGTAAATGATGAATGATGGTCCCATAACCAATAGGATTAATGCCGTGTGAATGGCTATTGCGGTAGTCATTATTTTTCCGTGTGTTACAAATTTCTTCTTCTTTGCATACAATGAGCCAACCAAGACCAAAGTTAGAATCAGAATTTGAAGGAGTAGATTCAGATCGAAGCGGAGATCTGCCTTAGTTCCAAGTATTCCGGGCATGTTGATAAATTATGAAGATTAATCCTATTAAAAAATAGCGAAGGGCAGCCTTAATGCTACAGTCGATCATTTTAATCTCTTGATTAGGGGAATCTCTTTGAAATCATAGTTTGTAGGCAATCGCTTTCCGGTATTCTCTATATTCCATATTTATTCAGAAGTCATATGACTTCCATAGAACACCTTCAGTGTTCTCTATTGTGTCAGTCTTCATCAGATAGTAGCCATTGGATTTTGTAATGCCTTTCACGTATGTGACAAGCGCTCTACCTATTCCTTTTCCCTGTTTATCCTTAGCAACTATGATGTTATCAATGTAACCATACTCGCATTCCATTTTTAATACTATGAAGCCGAGAATCCCCCGCTCATCCTCGGCTACAAAAACCTCGAAACCATCTTTCAACGCGTTCCCCCTATCCCATGCTTGCTGCAGCTTTTCTGTCGAACAATAAATAGATGGTTCAGAAGGAGAAAATCCTCGAATTTCCTCATCAGTCAACGCCTGCAACCTAATTCTTACCGAGATGAAACGTCCTTGACCGTTGCTGCTCTAATCACCAACGAAGTCATAGCCGATCACATTTTCTACAAGGCAATAAACCCTTGTGAAGCTATTAGGTTTAGAGTGTACTCTAAGAAAACCTATGATACTTTAGTTAATGGATTGTTTAAAACAGCATTTACCCTAGCTTGATATTATCGAGGAGAATCAGGGATGAAGGAGTACGACGTATTCATTGCCGGCGGAGCTGTAGCGGGACCTATTGCAGCAAAGTTCTGTGCTATGCAGAATCTCAGAACTCTACTTATTGAAAGAGAAAGAGTACCCCCGTCAAAAACCCTGCTCAGGGATTCAATTCCCATATTTTGAGAAGATAATAGGAGAGCACATACCACCAAATAGGCTATGCAATAATACACTATCGAAAGTTGAGATGCATTTTCCGAATGGAAGGGTGATTTCAACGAGGTTTCCCATGCTCAACTTTATGAGAGACACTTTTGACGAGTGGCTTTGTTGTCTCGCACAAAGCTATGGAGCTGAGTTTAGGGATGGCTGTTCCTTCAAAGACTTTGAGGAGCTAGACGACGGTGTTATTATTCATCTGGAAATGAATGAAGGCGCTGAAGACATAAGGGCAAAGTACGTCGTAGATGCAACTGGGATGAGACCTGCTATTAGGCGAAAACTCAGGAAATCAGATGGATTCCAAAATGGCAGCACAGGCGCAGCCCTGAACTATTACTTCATTGCTAATGGAAATCTTGAGTCTGACAAACTCTATCAGTTCTGGAATATTGAATACAACAACATGATGTTCGCGTGGATTTATAACAAGATGCTCAGTGATGGGAATGATTACTGGGTTATTGGTACGGGTTATGATAGGGATATTTATCAACGGCTGGACAATTTCTTTGACCATATAAAAGAATTCTATCACCTAAGAAATGTTAAGATCGTTAAGAAGGAAGGGTACAGCAGTAGTATGTCCTTTACTGACGAGGAGAGAATCTGGCTTGGAGAAAGAAATTTTCTCATGGTTGGTGACGCTGCAGGACTCATTGACTTGACTAGAGGAGTAGGCATGGACGCTGCCGCGTTAAGTGGGAGACTTGCTGCAAAAGCCATCGGACTATTTCAAACAAGCGGAAAGCCAGCCATAGAAGTCTATTCACAACTAATGAAGAAACTAGTAGGCCAGACGCGGAAGAACCAGCGGAGAGGCATTCTCTCATTTAAGACGAATGAAGAACTCCAGGCCTTTCTTGACAAAAACATGCTCAAGATGGGCGTAAATATGTTCGTTCAGAGCCTGTTCAACAGAGTGAGAAGTGGCGAGAGTCAAGTAATGCTGCCATAAAAAATCCTTATGAACTAATTACATTTTAAAGACTCTTTGCATCCATAAAAGATAGTGTGACATCATTTTAGGGCTGTGCCACACTTTGTACAATAGTGTGCCTCGGGAGAATTCTCAGTTCCGCAGCTTGGACAACGGCCTTTCATAGTCTCTTGTTGTCCAATTGCTTCGACGACGACGGCTGTGCCATACACTGAGAAGACTATGGCGGTGCTCTGAAGAATGTCACTGGTCTCGAAGTCTGAAGCTAATACAGCGTTCGCGCCCATGTTCTTCGCGTTTTCCATAAGCCGCTGCAGAGATTCTCTTCTAGCGTTCTCAAGCTCTGAAACATAGGAAGTTATCTCACCACCGAATATACTCTGAATCCCAGCGACAAACTTACCACCAACACCCCTAGATCTTATCGTCATCCCATAGACAGGGCCGATTATCCGAACAATTCTATAGTTGGGTAGCGTCTGCGTTGTTACAACCAAAATCTCACTTGACAAAGCATATCACAAATCTTATACTAGGGCTTTCTCACAATAAAACTTTTATTACTTTCTAAAAAAAGCTTGATTAGCGAGCTACAATTGATTTCTCATTTTCATTATAAATAGCATATCTATTGTGTTCCGTCATGACTACAAGTCAGTAGTACTCTTTTAAAGTTGCAATGGAAAAGTCTTAAATCTAAACTCTTTCTTAAATTGCCTGCAGGATTTGGTTGACTATTAGAGCAAAAAGGCCGATGACTAGCAAGAAGATGATGCTAAGGGACAGTGTGAGAACTTTATTGTACTTTCCAAACTTTACTACAAAGATGGCGTTGAGCGTGGGGAAGAGAGCTGAGACAACTACTAGGAGGATAAGTTCCGTCTTGCTCCCATATCTGTTTGGGATACCATTGAGTCCAAAGTGAACTGGTATTATTTCGGGTAAACCTGAGTAGATTAAGGCGACGTAGAAGACAAGGACTAACCATGCAAAACGTGACAAAGGCGACCTGTGGATAGATTAGTCGCCTATTGCTCTGAGGCTCAACCATCTTGGTTGTGATTGAAGGTGCAAATGCGAACTTCTCCTTAAGTGCTTCAAGGAAAACTTCTGGCTTCTGCGGAGAGATGAGTATTTTATCTCTGTCAGATAGCTCTAGGAGTATAAATTCGCCATTGTACCTGGTCGCATAGACCTGAATGATCCCGAGGTTCCTCGTCGTGAATGTTTCCCGGGAGGCTTCCTCCAAACAGGCGGAATCGGAGGTTCGTCTCTACCTTTCTCGCGCTTTTAATCCTATTGTAGTTGATATTGAGAGGTGATAAGGGGAAGTTCACCTTCAAATCAGTCTCTTCAAGAACATAATTCATCCTCCCAGCAGAGTAGGATGAATAGACTATCAGCCCTGAGATCAATAAAGGGATTAACAAGACAAGAAGCAATACTAGGTCAGGTTCTCCACCTGAGAGCACTACAACAATTAGAAAGGGAATATCAATTAAGAATTCCAGAAGCATGGACCATTTGAGGCTATTCCTCGAGTATTCAGCGGGGAAGATTGAGACATCAAATGAAGCTTACATAGACATGTGTATAGGTGTTACTCCCAACTGAACATCTTCTAATCTCACATCTAAAACAAGCGCATCGAGCGAGTCAATGGTACCTTCTACCACTAGTGATACCCGCGGACAGGTACTAGTTTAGGGTTGAGGAAAAAACTATGCAAAAACCTCAGCCCTATCTAATGCGTTCCGAGGGTGGCTACTCTATTGCATGTACGTTTTTGCGCGCAACTTAACAATAGTGACACCTTCAATATATGAACATGTAACTGTTATACTACAATCACACCGGTTTTTATTAGCGTACAAACTAAACAAAAATAATTGGCTAAACGTGCGCACTTATGTATCAAGCATGAATAATGTGGATAGTGACTAGAAATGGAGGCTTATATGGGTTTAACTTGTAAGATAGTGCTTACAATAGAGTCTTGAAATAACTCTTAAACTTGGACATTCCAAAGGGAGACACATTTCTACTCTTCGGTCCTGTAGATATACTTATCCAATTAGTTGAATTAAAGAGTCTGAATGAGTTCAAAAAGAAATGGTTCAATCCATAAGGATGGTTGGTGCAGAGGAGGCTTTGATTACCAAGACGTTGACTTGTATTGTAATAGAGGAAGGACTATTATTTGCTGAAGACCCTTTTGCCTTTCTGTTCTTGCATACTCAACCTCGAAATTTAGAAAATGTGAGAAAATCTCTTATGACTATTCCTGAAGTAATATCTGCTGATACAGTATTTGGACCTTATGACATTATCTGCCCAGTCAGAGCCGAAGATAGAACAAATCTTGAACAAGTAGTCTCTAACGTCCATAATATTCCTGGCGTAGTAGGAACAATGATAGCCGTTGTTGTCCTAATGAGAACATAGATGACACTAGTAGCGCGTGCAAGACTTCCTTTTCATTGATCCTCTGCCTTTTTTATTACGCTGTCACGCAGTATTTTCTTTCTTCCTTACTTACGTAGGAGAGGAGTATGGATTTGAGTGCGACATAGTGATAAATATAAAAAACCTAGAGATGGAAAAAAGATTAAATTTTAACTTGTACTATGTCAGATTTTTAATTGGGTTGCTATTTTCATCCCGAAATCTATGCATTCAGGAAGTTCTCCTTCTGCGATTGGGCCTTTCATTCCGTTAACTTTTATCGACAACCCAGGAACGATTTGTTTTATTTTAGGAACTTTTTCGTTTATTCTTATCTCCATCTTCTTTACAGCTTTCTCGAAGTCTTCTTTAAGATAGGTGTCGAAAACAGCTGTCCATTTCGCCTTCAAGTCAAGTTTGCCAAGTTTATCAATAAATTTTGTAATAGTTCTAGTAGGTGCACCAAAATGAGCTGGCGCCCCTATCAATATTGCATCATAATCAGCTAACCTTTCGAGGTCTACTTCTTTAACATCGCTTATTGTAGTCTCTAATCCACCAATTTCATTAATCCCTTCCACGATCTTTCCTGCTACAAGCTTTGTGTTGCCATACTTTGTGTCATAAACAACAAAGATTCTCACCATGAGTTATTACCTTCAATAATTCTTGATTTTGTAGCGCGATTTAAAGAACTTGTTTACACTATAAAATTTGCGCGCTTAAATTTACTATCAAGTTAATAAGTAAAGTTTTGAAAATAGAGCGTTCTCAGATGGACGGAGGCATCTAAGGATTCAGGAGAGTTCTAGACACATGAGTCATTACGGGTTCACTAGCATTTTCAGTCGTTATTTATGAAAAATCCATTTCTTTGCAAAAGTATCGTTCTTGGATGAAAGTCTTTAATTATCGCATCATATCTTTGAGTGTTTTAACCTAATCCTTTGATTGGAGTGTACTACATTTATGGATTCAAGTACGACTCTTGTGAAGAAGAGTAGGATAAACTCGGGATTTGCTCTGGTGATTACATCTCACGTTTTAAATCACGTCTACGACACTCTGATGCCTGTTCTCTATCCCTCAATAATCTCGGAATTAAATCTATCCTATGGTCTGGTAGGGATGCTATCCATGGGGTATAGGTTATCCAGTGGAGCACTACAAATTATGATGGGCTTCTTGGGAAGATATGTGAGAAGAAAAGTCCTACTGGCTTTTGGCATGCTCTGGCAATCTGCCGCAAATTCCTTCGGTTCAATATCCAGTGGATTTGATGGCTTGTTTGTCAGCCGCACCCTAGCCGGGATAGGGGCTAGTCCTCAGCATCCAACAGGAGCCGCATATATTACAGAAACATTTTCCAAGGAACGGCTTGGTAGAGCGCTGGGGACAAACATAACCGCTGCACAGCTTGGAAGTTTCATTACACCCTTTGTAGGAAGTCTCCTTCTGTCAGTGTTTGGCTGGAGAACCGCAATGCTGGCATTCACTATTCCTGGAATTCTAGTTGGGATTGCATTCCTGTTTATTTCAGAATCCAAACGTTCTGGAGATTGGAGAGGTTTATCCAGTATGAGCTTTCTCTTAGATGGTTTGCGCGAGGTACTGCATAACAGGACTGTATTGGTGGTTATGGTGGTTGAGATGGTGATGGCTTTTAGGATGGGGGCGAGGGACTTCATACCATCATATCTCGTGCAAGACGTGGCATTGTCATCTCTTGAAGCAGGCGTGTTGTTCACTATTTTCGTTGGTTCGGGACTGCCTGCACCATATGTCTGGGGATATCTATCAGACAGATTTGAGAGAAGGAAGATTCTGATGTTAACGATGGGCGTCGCAAGCGTTTTGTGGTTCCTTGTTCCGTTCAGCAGAAACACAGCTCAACTCGTACTAGTCTTTGTACCACTCGGATTTGTCTGTCAGGGTGTTGGAGGAATCATTCAGGCTTTTGTTGGAGCAGCGACGAAAAAGGAGAATCGTGACCTAATATATGGAATCTATTTCACACTAGCCTATACGATAGGTTCTCTCGGGCCTGTGATTTTAGGCTATCTAGCAGATTCCTTTGGATTCCAAATTGGCTTCATATATGTTGGTCTAGTCTCCGCTGTCTCGGTACTTGCCGCAAGTTTCTTGAAGAACCCACATAGTTAGCCATCCATCAACTGAGGAGTACACCAATTCACACTTACTAAATTTTGAGCTTTACACTTCAAAAATCAGCTTATCTAAAGTATCTATCTTCTATTTGAAATCCTGCAATTCTTTCTCTGCTTAGCCAGGTCCCAGCTATCTTTGCTCCATCTTCGACATGCTTTCTCAGCACAGCACAATTAATTCCCAATTTCGATAAACCGATAAACTGATCATTAAATCCGTTTTTTACATAATTACTATATACACGGATTTTTCTCTTAATTATGGAATATGAAATAAGCTGTCGGTTGTTTTATTATGTCCTTAACAAGAGCAGGAGCCATTTTTATCGTTTCCATTTTCCTTTTTAACCTTATCGTCTCTATTTTTACTTATTCCAACGTGGTTTTTGGCTCATTTGACCTAATCTTACGCTTGCTTGCACTTAACGGATTTTTCCTTCTTAGTATAACTAGTATAATGTCCGCGTTTATCAAGGAAATTTATAAGGCTCTAGGTAAACCATTTCTGCGGGTTCACCATGTTTTCGCGGCGATTGGTCTGACTCTTATCACCCTGCATCCCATAGTATACGTCATACAAACTCTCAATCTTAGAGTGTTTCTGCCTAATCTAGGATCTATAACCGATTTCTTTACCATGGGAGGCAGTGTAGCTCTAATTCTAATCTACGTGTCTTTTACAGTCGCCTTGTTGATGAAGAGAATACCGAAATACTTTAGAAAGATACATCAGCTGGTTATTGTAGCATTGTTCTTCGCGGTAATACATGCCAACCTCTTGGGAGTCGACTTCAGTAGCATCCCGCTAAGAATAACATACGACATACTCTTCCTTGCCACAGTGGGAGCATATATTCTAAAACGTTATCGGGTATACAAGGCAAAAAAGCTAAAACAAAAACCATTGCTTCCATTATAAATAACTAGAATTTACGGGGCTTTAGAATTTTAGAAGTTTAGGGTTTAAAAATGGTCTCAAAAACTACAGATCTACACATTTATTCTCGTATAACCTCTTACAATTCCATACTTAATTTCACTCAGTAATAGCGCTGTCGACCTTACTAGAGCCTAATCTAGGATTTTTGAGGAGATTTCTTTTAATTCCTCTATTCTTACTACGGCTTCGCCTCTTGTTGGAAAATGCATAACAAAGACTTTTGAATTGTAAATGTTCTTCTGCCAGCCAAAGTCGAAGGCTTTAGAAGCTAAGAATCTTTCGTAGGTGAATTTTCCGATGAAACAAACGACTTTTGGTGTACACTCATTTATTATTTTTAGGATTCTTTCTATTCCCTGTTTTTCTTCTCCTTTCTTTAGTTGAAAAATGTTTTTTGCCGGTCTATCTATTATATTCACGAAACCTAGATTGTATACTTGATTAAATTTTTCATTGTAAATTTTCTTCAATTTCAAGTCAGACTTCAAATCCTCTAGTTTATCGTTTATGACTCCGCTTCTTCTCAACAGGTACCAGAACATTTTGTTATTTGAGAAAGGAACTCCCTTTTCAAAGGAGCCAAAATGCGGGTTTATGCCCACGAACAGTATCCGTATATCCTTTGAAAACTTGTATTCAATCATAATTGCATCCTATTCAGCCAGGGTAAGTGACTTTTTCATGTACCACTTTTGCAAATCCAGTAATTACGTGTTCCCTCTTGGAAGTCTTGCTAGAAATGTGAAAAACTCTAATTCTTCTACTAATCAAGGCATCTGCAATTAATAGTCTATGGCATCGGAACGGGTTTGCTTCAGCGCACATTATGACCACTTTTTCCTTACTACCCAATGCTATAAGCTGCTCCAGAGAAGTCTCAAACCTTTCCGTCTGCATATAATCGGTAAAGCCTCTAAAACTCGTATTAGTCCAAGCAGAATTAGCAGAGTTCTTGTTTGCCCTTCGAAATCCACCCAAGCCCTCCAAATGAAGATAGCTGATTCCGTCCTTCTTCAAATCTATTTCAAGACTGTCTCCATTGAACTGAGGATTATGCCTGGATTTAGTAATGCTGCGAACATCGCAGAGTAAAGTTATAGAGTAAGACTTCAGTATCTTAACAAAATCAGTTAAAGGTCGCGTTGAGTGCCCGATCGTATATATTGTCTCTGATTCTTCAGACATAAGCACAACCTAACTTCTTTGTGTTCAATTTTCTGCGCGTTGAATACTTCTTTAGATAGCATTAGGTGGATTTTTTCCTCACTTGTATGTGGGACATCGGGTTATCCATCACTCTTGGAATCCAGTCGATAAGATCCGCAGCAAGCATGTGATATCCTTTTTCCTGGACAACAAAGTCGCCAGCAGCCCCATTGATGAACACTCCAGCAGCCGCTGACTCAAATGGGTTAAAGCCCTGCGAGAGAAACGCTCCCACGATGCCAGACAATACGTCTCCAGTCCCTCCCACAGTCATCCCAGGATTGTGAACCACCTTATTCAACTTCAATCTCACCCCATCGCTGACCACGTCAACCGCACCCTTCAGCAAGATAACAGAATTAAGTTCTTTAGCTGATCTTCGAACATGCTCAATTTTCTTCTCAAGCTCTCTAGGAGGCTCTTCACCAACCAGAATCTTGTACTCTCCAGCATGAGGTGTAAACACGACTGGAAAGTCAAGGTGCCTCTTAGATTCTGCAAAAGCCTTCAAACCATCCGCGTCAAGCAACAATGGAATCCTCATTTTTCCTACGAGGTCCACGAGGCTCCTGACAGCTTCTATTGTATCCTTGTGAAGCCCCAAACCAGGCCCCAATATTACTGCTGAGGACTTCTCCACAAACCCTCGCAGAAAAGCAATGTTACGACTTGAAAGATGATCTCCTTTCAACTTTAGCGTAATAAGACTTGGAGAGAAAGATGCGATATCATGGGCGGTTGCAGAAGGAGCAGCCAAAAAAACCAAGTCCACACCCACCCTCATTGCAGCCATCGCAGCCAAAGTCGGAGCGCCGGCATAAGTCTCACTGCCCCCTACGACAAGTAAACGACCATAATCACCCTTATGCGAATCAGAAAGCCGGGGCTTACGAGTCAAGAATACGTCTCCAGGCCCAATGTAATATTCAGCCTCCCTTGGAACACCAATACCTGCCACTACCAACTCCCCAATAAAACTCTTAGCACTAGAACTCGATAGACCGGTCTTCGACCTATGTAGGGCGACGGTTAAATCAGCTTTCACAGCTTCGCCTTGAATCTCACCTGAGTCGGAGTCAACTCCAGTTGGAAGGTCAATCGCCACTTTAAAACCCGATGCTTCATTAATTGCTTTGACAGCCTCAAGAATTGGCGGTCTGAGGCGACCTTTAGCCCCTGTTCCTAAAAGAGCGTCGACGATTACTTCACCTTCCAACTTCGGGATAAGGGCTGAATCAGTAGCGACAACCGTTTTCACAGAGTCGCCAATGAATTGGAGAGCCATCCAATTCCTTTGAACAATCTCTCTTTTGACATCCTCAGGCCTGCCTATGAGGATCAGCTCAATCCTAAAGCCTAGATATGCGAGATGCCTCGCAGCAACCATTCCGTCTCCACCATTACCACCTGTCCCAGCAACAATGACAACTCGCGTCCCATCTGACTTGAAGCGAGCTGTAATCTCTTTTGCGACGCTGCTTCCAGCGTTCTCCATCATCTGAAGTGTTGAGACGCCGAAGTATTCAGCATTAGCTTCTAAAGCAGCCATTATTCTACCCGTTATATCTTCACCTTGAAACGACAAATCTTTCACGCACCATTTGCTAATAGATGAAGATGCTTCTGACATTTAAAAAGGCTCGATAAAATTTCAGTTGAACCTGAAAGTGTTATAAAAGGAATAAAAAGGAGGATACACAATAAATTATATAGAATATTGGAGGAAAAATTAGATGCCCATGGCCTTTGTTTTAATAAACGCGGAAATAGGCTCCGAAAGCCAAATCCTAGAAGCCTTAAAGAAAGTAGCTAACGTAAAAGAGGCATACACAGTCTATGGCGTCTATGATATCGTAGCTAAAATCGAAGCTGAAACCATGGACAAACTAAAAGATATCGTGACATGGAACATCAGGCGGCTAGACAGAGTCCGATCGACCCTCACTATGATAGTCATGGAACCATAAACTCGATCCGAGATGTAGTAACCTCTTCTCCACACCCCCAGATTTTACCTATCGCCTACAGCGAAAACATCTACACAACTTCCTTACTTTTAAGAAGCTGATAAAGCATCAAGAGCTGAAATATACTTTATTCTAACAGTTAAGTCGGGAATTTCATTCTTCAGGATATCTCCTTTCTACAACCTCTCTTAGATGTGACTAGTAAGATAGCTGACCAATTACCAAATACATTAGTGAAATTCTCTTAATTTTGCTTACGAATTATCACAGAGTACTATAACCTAAAACACTACATATCGAGTCCTGAGTACAAACAATTAAAAAAGAAAGAAAAAGAGAAAGTAAAAGATTTTTACCAGTGGTTTTTAGTGGTTATCTCTTCAAGACTATTTCTAGTGCGGGGATCAGGTGCCTCATCAGGATAGCCTAAAGGAACCAAAGCAACAACTTTGATTTCCTTCAGGATTCCTAGTGCCTCCTTAACAACAGTCTCGTCAAATCCTCCTCCTATCCAGCAGGTTCCTAACCCCTCATTCGCCGCGGCCAAAATCAAATGTTCAATACTGATTCCCATGTCTAGGAGGTAGTATAACTTCCCTTCTTTATCCCCGGACTTGGTTGGATCAGCGCATCCCACAATTATTATCGGCGCCTGAGCAATCCAGTCCCGTGGCCTAATAGGTCGCCCATCAGCAGGAGCAGGCCCAGCTCTCTCAACAATCTTCTTTCTGAGAGCTTCATCCGACACGATGATGTAGCGCCAGCACTGCCTATTACCCCAAGACGGCGCAAGACGTGCTGCCTCAAGTACTCTCTTGAGCTTTGCCTCAGGAATAGGATCTGACTTATACTTTCTAATACTCCTCCTTTTTACAACAACATCCATAAACTCCATACAAATCACCACACAATACCAAATACCCTAGAAATATAAACACCATAACAAAGAATACTCAAAGATCATTAAAGAGAAGAAGAAAAACTGAGAGACTTCCATTCAGTAAACCAATGATATTGCATTGGTATGGGGTATGAAATTGGTTACGTGAATTGCTTATGACTGATGAATCGGATGTAAGCCCTGTTACAAGGTCTAAGTCTGAAGCTAAATCAGCTTATGACAGGCTTAGCAGATGGTATGATCTCCTAGCCAGCAGAGGCGAAGAGAAGGCGAAGAAAACTGGCTTAAGAGAACTAGCAGTAGAGGTTGGGAAAACTGTCCTCGAAGTCGGATGTGGAACCGGCAGTTCCATGGAGACTCTAGCAGAGTCCGTCGGCGAAGATGGAGAAGTTGTCGGAATTGACCTGTCAATTGGTATGCTTAGCATTACGCAGAAGAGGATTAAAAAAGTAAAACTTTCAGATCGAGTGGAGTTAGTGTGCAGTGATGCTGCGAACCTCCCATTCAAAGAAGACTCTTTCAAAGCAGTCTTTATGAGCTTCACTTTAGAACTATTCGACACACCCGAAATCCCACTCGTCCTATTCGAATGCAAGCGAGTACTCAACAAAGACGGTCGCCTCTCAGTTGTTGCAATGTCGAAAAACAAGACCGAGAAGGACACGTTTACAATGAGACTCTACGAGTGGATGCACCGTAGACTCCCAAAATACGTTGACTGTCGCCCAATCCCTCTCCAAGAAATCCTAAAGAATGCTGGATTCATAGTAACCAGCCAAGAACAGTTCTCAACATGGCGGCTACCCATCATAGTAGCACTAACCAAGAAGACACACTAATTGGTGTGCACGATTAAAAATTAATAATATTATTTTTAGCACTTTTCACAAAAAATTGTCCCAGTAAGTAAGTAAATAAATCAATTTTTCCTTGATATTAGCTAGAAAACTTCTTTATTGTTATCTTCTATAATGATATCATCTGAACTTGCAATACATATGATACTACTTTTTTGAAAGTCTCAGTAAAGATGCAAATGAAAAAGATTCTATGGCATCTTTTTCATCTCATGATGTATCCACCAGATGATTCCTATAGCTATCGGAATTCCGAAAATAATGAGACCCCCGACTAGTATTGAAATCGTGGAACCTACAACATAGTTTAAAGTCCAAGTTGCAAAAGCCACATTCCAGTTCCCATCTATGAAAATCTTGATGAAGAATGCAATAAAAAAACACCGATACTCCACTTCCTCCGCTTGTCGTGCGTGAGCGTTTGCCAAAGAAATGGTATTCCGCTTTTTCCTCATCTAGTAACTTTCTCCACCACCGCCAACCTGCCAGTGCGCCTAAACCTGCTGGAACTCCGATGAAGAGAAGTTCCCAGAAAATCAAATGGAGTATAAACGTCACCAAATATCCCATTGTCCATAAACCTAAACTCGTTGGCACCATATTTGTTGCTTGAGCATCTGCAACGAACCATAAGTAGACATAAATTGCACCGACAAAAGCTACAATGCCTACCACAGCAAATAAAGCAACGATGTTCCAATGTTTTCTTAAGAATTTTTTCCAGTTCTCGGAACCATTTTCTGACCCAGTTTCTCTCAACATGAATTTTCTCTTCCTCTTAAGTCCATAACATTGAACTGTTTCACCAGAGAAGCTTTTGTCGCGCGCGCGTGGATTTAAAATTAATCTTCACACACATTTTCTATTCTATTCCCTTTCCTATTATCCTATTCTTATATTCGCTTTCAATCATGTTCACCGTACACCATCACCACACGGATAGTGTATATCATATATATCACACAAAAAAGAGAAATAAAAAAATCTTAAACACTTTAGTATATTAATTATCGGGAATGCAATGTTTTTTCAGTGGTTGTTTACTTCCATTCGTGGACGACTATATCAAATTCCATCCACTGTGGGTCACCTTCCAAGGTGACTATCGCAACAGCTGAGTTCATCCAAGTTAGTTTCTGAGACATCGTCATAAAGTTCCAAATTCCAACACTCTTGCTCTTGCCACCCTCCACATAGCCATATCCGTAGCCCTTTACGACTGCCATATCACCAGTCATTGTGTTCATTATACCCTGACCTATGCTATTACCGGAACCAGTTGGCCCCATTAGTATGTTTCCTGTGAACGTTACCTGTCCATCTAAGCCCTTAGCTCGCCCCATTCCCCTGAGTTGAGCACTCCAAGTCGCTTCCAAAGTAACTCCATCAGCATTGGCGCCCTTCACAACTGTGCTCATACTCTTTCCTTTTCCTTCCCACAACTTATCGCCTAAAACCATTCTTTTTGCCCTCCATTAAGTACAATAGAAATAACTTGTAACATAAGGGGGTGTGATTGTATAATTACAACAATAGAAAGTAGGGAGTGCACGTGATATTTAACATAGTCTGGTCGACTTTCGTTCGTATCAGCACGCGCTAAACATGTTGTTTCTTGGAATTTGCCTCATTCTTTCTTGTGAGTGGAGCTTTTATCTTGCTGTTTAGGTCGATTGGAGTCTTTCCTCATTGTGTTCAAAAGTTTTTCTAAGATTATTATTGCAGCCTTCTTATCTAGAGGGCTATTTTCGTTTCCGCATTTGGGCGAGTAGATGCAGGATGGGCAGCCTTCGCTGCACTCGCAATTCTCAATCAGACGCAGCGTCGCTGTGAACAATTGTTCAATCGCGTAATAGAGCACCTCGGAGATTCCTATACCTCCCTCGAAGCCGTCGTAGATGAATATTGTAGGCTGTCCCGTGTCGGGGTGAATGGGCGTTGAAACGCCTCCGATATCCCATCTGTCGCACATTGCATAGAGTGGTGCCATCGCTATCATGGCATGCTCGACCGCGTGTAGTCCCCCCTCGAAGTCGAGGTTTTGCCCTTCGATTTCGGATTCTATTTCTTTCGTTATCGTGAACCACATTCCCACTGTTACGAAGCTTAATGGCGACAGATTCAGCGGCTGCCTCCCTATCACCTCATCGTACTTCTTGATCAGGTATTGATAGTAGGACTCCGTAACCTCCAACTCCCCAAGACCGAAATTAACACTCTCGTTCTTCTCTTCGTACTTCTTTATGACGGATATGTCAATTGTCTTCAGTGGTTCCGTGTAGTAGTCCACGTCCTCCTGCTTGACCTTGGCTATCTGTGTAGCAAGATCCAGTTCGGTGACGATGTAAGTGTCTCCTTGATGAAGTAGGACAGCCCCCTCAAAAGCCTCGTCATATGCCTTAGTCAAATCAAGCGTCTCAAGCACTTTTCCGCTGCAGACAACCTTCACTATCCTATCCGAAATGTTGTCCAGCTTGACTGTTTCAACCGGTCTGGACAAACCCGAATAGACGTATCCTCTAGTAGTCTCCCTAACCAGATTCTGACTCTTCAATGCCGCCAAGCTTGAATCAAGATTTGAAAAATACTTCTCGTCTTTGGATGTCACGGGTAATTCGGCTGAGGCGCACATTACATGCCCCAAGTCGATGTACTGGTTGTTTAAGTCAATTATTGCCTGCTCATGGGGCCTGCCAAAGAAGTCTTTGGGATACTTCATGAAGTACTGGTCTAACGGGTTCTGAAACGCTACTAGAGTCGCAAGGGAGTCCGCTGTCGTTCTGCCAGCTCTGCCTGCTTGCTGCCAAGTCGAGATGAATGTGCCGGGGTACCCTGATATTATAACTGAGTCCATAGACCCAATGTCTATTCCAAGCTCCAATGCATTCGTAGAGACAACTCCGATCAGTCCCTTGGTCTTGAATTTACTCTCTATTTCCCTCCTCTCTTCGGGGAGGTAACCCGCCCTATATGCCGCGACTGCACCCACGAGTTTAGGAGATTTCTGAGTAAGGTCTTCCCTCGTCCATCTGGAAATTAACTCTGCCATCTGCCTAGATACGGTGAAACAGAGTGTTTGAAATCTTTTGGACACGTTTAGGACAAGCAGTTCTCGTGTTTCCTGATGAGCTGAACGCCTGATCGTTCTGTCTATATCTATGAATGGCGGGTTCCAGAATACAAAGAACTTCCTTCCTCTCGCAGAGCCATCGTCTGAGATCACTTCGAACTCTCTTCCCGTAAGCTTCTCAGAGTGCTCCTGCGGATTTGCTATCGTCGCTGATGAGAGAATGAATTGTGGGTCAGAGCCGTAGTGCTCACATATCCTCAGCAGTCTCCTCATTAGCAATGCCATGTTTGAGCCGAAGACACCTCTGTACACGTGAGCCTCATCGATAACAATAAACTTCAGATTCTCCAGAAAACTGTTCCACTTGTAATGCCACGGAAGATACTGATGCAGTCCGTAAGGATTGCTAAGAATTATTCGCGATTTCTCACGGATACTCGAGCGCTGACTCGAAGGAGTGTCTCCATCATAAACATTCGGAACCGCCCTGATTCCTGTTTCCTTCTCCAAGCTCCTTAAGACTTGTAGCTGATCGTTCGTCAGAGCTTTCGTTGGATAAATGTAGAGGGCTGTTGCAAACTGGTCCGTGCTCATGACTTCGAAGACGGGTATGTTGAAGGCGAGGGTTTTACCCGAGGCAGTAGGAGTGGCTATGATAACGTTTCTACCCTGCCGTAGTCTATTGATCGCCGTTGCTTGATGTGAGTACAATTGAATTTTCTTTCGGCTGAGATAGTCTTCTATCGTCTTTGGCAGAGGCTCTTCGAGTTTACCGTAACACGCTGTGCTGGCTGGAATGACCTCTACGTGCTCTATCTGTCCCTTGTAGGATTCAAACCGCTTTAGGCTTTCAACGAATTCTTCTATCATATGTTCCACTCATCATAGAGTTTTGAGAAGATGTTAGCTAGAGTGATTAGATCCTGCCTGTTATGCTCCACGATGGCTACGAGAGGTCCCACATTTCGGCTTTTAAGATAACTCTCATAGAACTCTGGGATCAGGGTACTAGGAATGTCAATCTCCCGCTGGACGCCAAAGTACTTCTCCACAGTTTCGAGGCGACAGTTATCCAGTCTGCTTCTCCATGCGCGTCGTGCAAAGTGCAAAGCGTCAAAATGTGGATTATTCAAGGAAGACCTGATCCCATAGTATGCAAGTCTCTCCTGAATGTACGGTATGTCGAAAGCCCTGCCATTATACGTTATAAAAGCTGAGTTCCCATCAAGATGAGAAACAAGCTCCCACAGGGCGCCTGCCTCGTCTGAGATATCCCTCAGTAGAAACTGGCTAATGCCCAGACCACTTGCTCTCGACTTTGCAATACCAAGCAAGATGATGGGTCTTCCGAAAAGCCCCATAGTCTCAATGTCAATTATTGCAAAATCTTCGCTCCTGCAGAAGCCTGCTAAATAGTGCGCTAGCGGATGCGACTTTGGAAGACGACTGTTAAACCAACTCTGCAAAGAGCTAACGTCCTTCAAGTCCACTCTGCTTAGGAACTCCTGAGCAGACTCACGCCATATGGGATGCTTCGTCAAATCCCTTATGCTCTGATATCCTTGCTGTTTCAGTTTTCTCTCGCGAGCAGGGCCTACTCCAGAGAGAAGTTTTAAGTCTGAAAGGATAACTTCTCTACTCTTCCTAAGACTCGTATTCTTTATGTGAGTGTCACATTCAGCTTCTATACAGTAGCAAGCACCTTGATTATTAGAGATAATTTTCCCTGGAATCACGTCCTCAAGAGCTTTTCCCTTAAACTGTTGAACAAGCTTGCTCTTCAGCTTCATCGCGTTGGAATACTCTTCTTGGTAAACCCAGGTCTCCTGAATACGACCTCCGTGCATGTGATGAGGCTCATCCTGCTCAGAGATGACGGAGTATTCCCTACCATTTCCAATTCTTCGTCCAAGAGACTCCGAAGCTCTTTTAAGGAGCCTCTTTCTTTGCACCGACAAGTCACTAAGCCTCCCAAGAATACTAGAGTTGTCTTCCATTCAATCTTATAAGAACACTCTTAATCAAGAAGCAAAGTCAATGCAAAAGTGATAACACTATTTAAAGCAACCTTTATTCATACAGCTTTGTGACACATATTAATCAGACATTCAATAGAGGAACAGTTGACACTAAGACGCCTTTAGAGCATGATGCAAAACAATCATGAAATCAAAAAGACAACAACATGCTATATAAAACATCCCGGAAATAATAGACGAGCAGTGAAAAAATTCATGATGAATAACAGTCCGTTTCCATACACAATCCCATGAATTCGAATACGTTTTTGCACTTTTTCCCAAACCAATAAACACACAAAAACCCTTTCTCCTAAATAAAGACCCAAAAAAGCCGACCCCACACCCCCCAACAAAAGAGCCTAAGCTTCAGAGAGAAACAGGTGCTGACAGTAACTGTAACACGCCCAAGACATCAGAACACATCTGACAAGCTAAGAAATAGACTTGAGAGAGAAGCAACATCCCAAACACGGCAAAAACAAGATGGAATCAAAAAGCAATTGACACTACAGAATAAAGTAACCTTTTATACCTCTTTCTCCGAATACCAAAATCAAAGCAGGCAGTTGTCACACCATTGAAGGAAAAATTGTTCATAGTCCGCCTGGACAAGATCGAAGGTGAAGGGGACTTCCCATGCCCCAAATGCAGCAACAGAATATCCCCCGAAGACGAGGAAGAGAAGACCTACACAATAGTAGACATCGTCATGGGAGAAGGCGAAATCCCAGAGAACATGCTCATCAAATGCAAAAGCTGTAGTAGCATGATACGTCTGGAAGGCTTCGAAGCTCTCGCCGAGACAGAGGAGTCCAGAGCAGATATCTCAACCCCACTGCCTGACTCAAAACCAGGCTTCAGAACAAATCATACCATTACCTTCGACGGTAAACAAGTCGGAATAATCGCGATAGACTACGCTACACAAGAAGACGTAACTGCCTTCAAGAAGATGAGAACCCTCAAAGAAGGAGAGCCCTTCAAAGGCACCATTACAATAGAAAACAAAGAAAATACCTCCCCAGTCAAAACAGAAGACCTTCAAGAGATAGTTAAATTCATCAAAAGAAAAATCAAAGGCCTAAGAGACAACGACATATACCTTATTGAAATCAAAGACGGCCGTAAGAGCATCATAGGCAGAGCCTCACAGCTGCCAAGTGAACCCCTAGAATGACCAACCAGACATCAACCACTAATGAACCAAATAGGATTCCACTGCATATAGGCATCGACGACACAGACTCAACCCGCCAAGGATGCACAACATACATTGCAGCCCTACTAACCCAGAAACTGATCCAGTTAGGCGCAGACTTCTTCGATTATCCAAACCTCATTCGTCTAAACCCTAACATCCCGTGGAAGACCCGAGGAAACGCTGCTTTAAGTCTGCGAGTCAATATCAATCAAAACGCTTTACGTAAAGCCATCGAAGAGACATTAAGAATTGTAGAAAGAGAGTCAGACTTATCCCATCCCCGAACCGACCCGGGAATCGTCTTTTATCAGGGAAAACCAGTCCCCCAAGATATCAAAACCTTCGCCAGAAGAACCATCCAAGATGTTGTAAAGAAGAGCGAAGCCCTAAAACTAATCAAACACTATAGTGCCGAGGCATATGGATTCAACAGTGGTCGAGGTATAATAGGTGCATTGGCAGCCATAGGTGAGACTCTAGAAGGTGACCACACCTATGAGTTCATCGCCTACCGAATTCCTGCAAACATAGGAAGCCCTAGAAGAGTCGATGATAAATCAGTCCTCCAAATGGATGTGAAGATGAAAGGCCAGACATACAACAACACTGACCCTGACAAGAAACGTGTCCTAATAACCCCTAGAGGCAAAGACCCCGTCCTCCTAGGTATAAGAGGGGAAGACCCACAAGCAGTCAAAATAGCCTACAGCATGATAAAGGTCAACGAGAAAATCGAGAGATGGATTGTTTTCAGAACCAACCAAGCGACAGACGCTCACCTCAGAAAGATAGAATCAATAAAAGAGATACGTCCCTACCGACCCGTAATAGCGGTTGGCTCCCTAGTTCAAGAGCCACACATGATTCCTGGTAGACACGTAATCTTCACCATACAAGACAATACTGCAAAAATTGACTGTGCCGCCTACGAGCCTACAGGCAAATTCAGAAACATAATAAGACAACTAAGCATCGGAGATCAAATAGAAGTCTATGGTGGAGTCAGACCTCCCTCCATAAGAAACCTCATTACAATCAACCTAGAAAAAATTAAGATAATAAGCCTAACCACCAAAACGACTCTCATAAACCCACACTGTAGAGTCTGCGGAGGACGCATGGAGTCTATGGGAAAAGGCCAAGGACTCAGATGCAAAAAATGCAATAACAGAGAAGACAATGCTAAAAAAACAGCCACTCAAGTCCCGAGGAAAATCAGCGAAGGCCTATATATTCCTCCTCCCAGAGCACACAGACACCTAACAAAACCTTTTTGCAGATACGGCATAGAAAAAACTTTGCACACAAGCACTATTCCGAGAGACTTCGAAGGACTAGGCAACCCTCACTTCACAACATAAAACTCTATGTAGCCACACTCTAAACAGCGCATCCCCTTAATAGGAAGAACTCGTTTCCCCTTTCTCTTCAACAGCCAACCCTCCTCCGTATCCGTCTCTTCACGCCACGAAGGCCCCTCCACATTCACATCTAGACCCTGCAATGTCATCCCCATATCTTGAAGAGGGTTCATTGAGGCTGCTGCAGCTACGCGGGTTACAGGCTGCTCGAAGGTAGCTGTCACATAAAGTTGCCCCGCTTTCATTTTCCCATTACACTTAGGACACCTATGCTCTTCAGACATTTAATCAACCTCTACTTCATGAATTACTAATCATTGAATTGAATGACGGTATATGCTCATTTTAGTCTTTTAAGCTTACATTTTTCCAATAGAAGAACTATAAAGTTCTAGGATCCAATCAAAGAAAGGAATAAAATCCTCTACTATCTTAATAGTGAGATTGTTTGATAGTGAGGTGATCCTGAATGACTTATTGCCCAAAATGCGGTAATCTAGCCCGCGAGGAATACAATTTCTGCAAGTTCTGTGGAGCACCACTGAATCGAAATACGGTGGTTCAATCATCCATTCAATCATCCACCCAGCCAGTGACCTTAACTTCAGATGATGAAATGAAGAACGTAATCACAAAAAGATTTGAATGCATAAAGAATAAGGATGAAAATGGAATAAGCAGTATACTCGACCAGTCTAGTTACTCAAAGTTCGACGACTGGCCTCCGTACGGACTTCAAATCTACGCCGACGCCCTAAAGAACGAATTCGGAGCATATAAAGTTCTAACTAATTACAACTATGAGATTAAAAACTTTAAAACTGAAGAACTTGGAACAGTTGCTATTTCCACTTTTTACATTCACTACACAGCAGAGATGCGACGCCAAACCTTCGACGTATACTCAAGAGTAACAACTATCCTTCAGAAACAAGATTCAGAGTGGAAGATAGTCCACGAACACTATTCACGCTTCCCAGAAGAACGCAAACGGAACTTTCTAGGCATCTAACAAAAAAATAGATATGATATAAAAGGACGTTTACGGTAACGTAACCATCATCGTATTTCTCCAACCAAAGCCAAGAAGTCTTTGAACTTCAGCCTTTCAGATACGAATTAATCTTCTTATAATCGAATTTCTCAGTCTCTAAAACCACATTCAAGAAGTTAAAGATCTTCCGTCTATTCTCAACACTAATCTCTGGATAAAAGAGAGGATGAGCAATGACTAAAGAGCGAAAGGCGAAAAAGGGTTGAATAACCTCCATCATTTCCACGTCCCCCGTTAACTCCATATATCTACGGAAAAAGAATTCAAAGAGCCTCTCAAAAGAGCCACCTAATCTACCACTATCCATTAGTGACCAGAAAATATAGTTGATCGATAGACAGCTCACGTCATCCGCAGCCTCTCCCCATTCCCCCCTGCTCCTATCCAAGAGAGAGAAAACCAAATCATCCTGCCAGAGAATGTTAAAAGGATGAATATCCCCATGAACCTGACAAAGCCTATGAGACTTATCCTTTATCTTCCACCGCCACTTGATACACTTCTTCTCTATAGTCTCGAATTCCTCAACATTCGTAAAACTATAAGTTCTTTTATCCTTAGGGTAAGTATCAATTATCCCCATTATACAATCTCCACGCCCAACCAAATCTCTGATACGACGATCATATAAAATCGGGTCATCTCTTTTTACAGAATGTATCTTCGCCTCATAATCAGCCAAAATTCTTGTTCTCTCAACGTCCAGTGCTTGCAGTTTTCCAGTTTCCTTTATCCTATCCAGATCCTTAGCGTATTCCTCTCCACACACAAAATCCATAAGAATAAAAAATTCGCTAGCGTCTCTAAGAGAAGTTAGAGATCCATCTGCTAATATGGCTCCTGTATCATAAGACTTAACATGATTTTCCATCTTATTGTATACGGTGTGAGCATATAACAACGTGTTAGCTCGATCAGCGGGGAAGTCCTGCCCAAATCCTTTTTGACTAAGAGTCTTTAATACGACCTTCTTCCTCTCGCCATTTATTTCGAACTCAATAAGATATGCAATTCCCAGAACACCAGTACCAAGTTCTTTAAAGACTAAAACAGAGACAGGATTGTGAAATAATTTTGACAAGTATTCAGCTACTACCTTATCATTCAATATCAAATTCATAAGTCATACTCTTAACTTCTAAAATAAGTAGATTACCTTGGCATAGCCAAGTCTACCAAGTCAATACCATTATTACATATCCTATTCAGAGCAGCAGCAACAGATGATGCATAAGAGATTGTCCTCGGTGATTCCCCCGTAAATAACCTATCGAGCTTCCTAATCGTATCTCTCGCAGCTAAATCCGACTCCAATGTTTTTCCAACTAAATCTAGACTCTTAGAAAAAACAGCTTGTAAAGCGTTTTGATGCATTTCATAAGATATCTCACCCAGTCGATTAAGAAGCTGCATAACCTCTCCCGAAAGAAAAGTATCTTCGAATTCGATTACATTCCGAGCAATATCACTTGAATTATCTGCAATGGACTCAATGTGGCTTGCCACGAGACGATAATCTAAACATTCAATTGGGGAGAGACTCATTTTTTCACTTAATCCAGGGTTTAGAACAGCGGTTCTTAAGAGGCGAACGATAAGGAAGAACAATCTATCAACTTCATCATCTCGCTCAACCACCATCTTCGCAAGAGAAATATCATGCTCTAAAAGAGAACTAAGAGCGTCTTTATGCATACTAGATGCAAAGAGGTACTCCCTTCTAAGAATTTTCTCTGGTGGAAAGGAAATGGGGTCTAAAAGACACTGTAGCGTAATCTGATGAGCATCTTCTTCCACTATTTCCAAACCTATCAAGCTACGTACAGTCTCCCGCACCCGTTCAGACACGCCTGTAGACAGCCTAACATTACTCTCTATCCTGATGACATCTGATCCAAGAAGATATTTCCCAGCGATTTCCCTTTCAATATACGGAGAAGGGACTATTGTCGTCACTTCAACACTTTTTTCAAGTTTATACTGCGGATCAATAAGAAGACAACCATTCTCCCGCTCAATAACACTCAATATAGAACCCTTAACAAGTCCTCTCCTCTTAGCCCAATCCCTCGGTAGAGATATTAGAAATGTGCCCCCAGTCTCCTGAACTTTCCGAAACTCCAAGATTTTTCAGCCCCTAAATTAATCAAACATTCTTTAAAGAAAAAAATTTCTCTTTATGAAAACTAAATAAATCCATCATTTTAATTCTCTGATACCATTTTTTAGAAATTAAATACTCAGCGAGAAGAAATCATCAAAATAAGTAAAATTTAGGAATTTTCATATAAAATAAAGTTATATTCCAAGCAATTCAACTTTTATGAAGAGGTAGAACTCAAGAATTTGAGCTGAAACCTAAACATGGAAGAACAGAAACTCATCAACAATCGCCTTAAAATTGCTCTTTCCCTAACTATAAATGCTGGATACCAGCTTGACGGAACTGCTTTCGCTCTTCTTAAGACTATAGCTCAAACCAAGGAAATAAAAGAAATCCTGGAAGCTACTATAGATAAGACTGCGAAACTCAAAGAAAGACCTCTCTTCATAACAAGAGAAATGATAGAGGAAATCATAAAAGAATCCATTCCAGAGGACGAAGACTTTAAAACCGTCAGTGAAGGAGTGGGTAAAATATTTCAACCACCCGCAAAAGACATGGAAGCCGAGATTGAGATTGTTGATGATCCTACAGATAAAATTAGCTCTGCGGGTGAAGTTGGAGACTTTCTTAAATACTTTAGAGACAGGTTTACCCGACTTGAGAAGATATTAAAGCAAAGACTTGATGTCAAAGACGCTGTACCAATAAAAATAGTCCTTGATGCGGCCTTAAACTCTAATGTAAAAACCATCGGTATTGTAACCGAGATTAGAGAAAGAAATAGAATGATTTTTATGAGTCTTGAAGACTTTGAGAGTACTGTAACAGTTCTTGTTCTACCAACAGTTGATAAGTCAATATTCGAAAAAGCTCAGAGGATATTTCTAGATCAGGTAGTATGCGTTCAAGGCAAGCGAGGAAATAGAGACCTTATTATCGCTACCGATTTCATAAGCCCAGACATTCCTGAAAGAAGACCTAGGACTGCGACAACTAATATCTGTGCTGCTCTATTATCCGATTTACATATTGGAAGTAACAAATTTCTAGAAGATAACTTCAATCACTTCATTAGATGGCTAAAGGGTCAAGAAGGCAATAACCGACAAAGAGAAATGGCTGGTAATGTAAAATACATAATTATTTGCGGTGATATTGTGGACGGAATAGGTATCTACCCCGATCAGGAAAAGGAACTCTCCATAGGAGACGTATACGAGCAATATAGAGTTGCTGCAAGAATCCTCCAAAAAATCCCTGAATACATTGAAGTTATTATCAGTCCAGGTAATCATGATGCAACACGTCAATCACTACCTCAACCAGCCATACCAATGAAATATGCAGAACCAATCTATGAGGCAAGAAGAATCACTATGCTTGGAAATCCGACGAAAATCAATTTGAACAAAGTAAATTTTCTCCTATACCATGGTCGAAGCTTAGACGATGTGATTGGGGTTGTTCCTGAAATCTCATATAAGAACATTAATGAAACAATAACAGTAGCTATGAGATATCTCCTCAAAGTACGCCATCTAGCCCCAATATACGGAAAGAAAACGCCCATAGCACCAGAACCAAACGACTTACTTGTGATTGACACACCCCCAGACGTCTTTCACACGGGACATATACATGTAAATGGATACGATACATATAGGGGAACACTACTCATCAATTCTGGTACATGGCAAGGACAGACTGAATTTCAAAGGAAAATGGGACTTGAACCTACTCCCGGAATAGCTCCAATCATAGATTTAAAAACATACCAAGTTACCCCAATTAATTTTGTATAATTATTCATGGAAAAAACATAGTTCATAGACTCTAATAACCAAAACTAATAGTATATAATTAATTATTTATTAATGGTTGAGTACTATGAGAATTCTTGCAATAGAAGATGGCGGATTTAAATTAGATGCATTAAAAAAAAAGGGAAGAGCTCTATTAGTAGGAGTTTTTACCTGTGATTTTTATATTGAGAAGTTAATTATCTCACATGTTCAAATAGATGGATTAGATGCTACATCAAAATTAATTAAAATAGCCAAAAATCAAAAATTGCATTTAGACTTAATCATTTTAGGAGCTATTTCTTTTGCTGGCTTTAATTTAATAGACATAATGAAAGTCTATTCGACCTTAAAAGTTCCTATAATAGTCGTTAACTCTAAAAAACCAAAGGAAGGTGCCATCGAAAGAGCGATATGGCGTCACTTCTTCGATTGGCAAGAACGTTTACTAATAATAGAAAAAACAAAAAAGCCTATGAAATTAATTCTCAGAAAAACTGAAAATATATACTTACAAATTGCTGGTATCTCGTTCATAAGAGCTGCGAAGATAATTAAAAAATTAACTATTTTCGGAAAACAACCTGAACCAATTAGAATAGCGCGTATCCTTGCATACGAAATAAGCAAGCAAAAATAAAAATTAGTTATTTTTCTCACCAATACATTTTGGAGAATAAGTCATAACTTGATTAAGCCAAACGTCTTCATTAAAAACATCTTTGACAATGCTATACGAAACACCTAAACGGACTTTCTTAGTCCTACCATATCTGCCTAAATTAACAACCCGTGCATTCAAGAGACCAATAATATCTAACTCATTTATTAGACCACTTACCCGCCTCTGCGTCAGAGCCTCTAGATTAAGTTGCCCACATAACTCTTTATAGACTTCATAGATATCGCCAGTAATAGATCCTTCAGTTCTTACTTTCTTCATTAAATACGTACCACAAACCACAAGTTTAGAATGCAATGGAAGAGTTTTCAAGACTGTAACTACTCTATCCTGCTCAATTTCTTCTCCGGCGTGGCGAATATGACTTTCATTAACCACGAGACTCCCTTCTCTTTCAGCTAATTCACCAGCAATCCGCAAAAGATCTAGAGCCCTTCTAGCATCTCCATGCTCAGCAGCAGCCAAAGCCGAGCAGAGATTTAATGCACCATCAGATAAAGTATTTTCAACAAATGAGATCTTAGCTCTCTCTAGAAGAATGTCCTTAATCTCTGTGGCAATATATGGTTTAAAAATAACCTCTTCCTCACTCAAGCTACTTAATACTCGAGGATCCAGAAGCTCTTTAAAGCGTAAATCATTTGAAATACCAATTATTGAAAGTCGACCATTTTTAAGATTCTCATTTATCCTGGTTAACTCATAAAGTAAAGCGTCTCCCTGTGCTTTAACGAGGGCATCAATTTCGTCCAAAACAACAATTATAAGAGTGTGTTTTACATTCAATTCACTCTTGAATCTTTCGAAGACCTCGTTAGTAGCTAATCCAGTAAATGGAATTTTTATTCCTAAGCTCTCTCCAAGTCTAGCCAAAATCCGATAATCCGTACCAATGAGACGACAGTTTAAATAACATCCTTCAACTGAGGCGCCTATCTCGTGTCCCTTATGAATGAGGCGATCTAACACGTGTTTAACTACAGCAGTTTTACCAGTACCTGTATTCCCATATATAAACAAATTCGACCCACGAAAACCACGTAAAACTGGAACAAGTATTTCTCCAATCTGTTGAAGTTGCTCATTTCTATGTGGAAGATGTTCTGGAACATAATCTGGCCGTAGAACTTCTCTATCTTTAAAGATTTTTGGCCCTCTTAAAAAACCATCAAAGATATTATCAAGTAGGTCATGTTCTTCAGACAAATCTATAGTGCGCCTCTAACATTTCGACGAACAGCTGTCCCATTTCCACTCCAGAAATAAAAAACAGTTTGTCTAAAAAATCAAATAATTATAATAAAATTTTTTACTCAATAATACCCCCACACCCCACAATTTCCAATCCAAAAAATATTAAATAGAATGTTAATTATTTTATTTTAAAAAAAATTATCTAATTGGTATATTTAATTAATAATATTTATAATAATTGTAAAATTCATTAAACAAATTTATCTAATTGATAAATGTAATCTAAAATTATCAATTGTTGAACTTCATATGAATTCCAGTGGATAATTGGGGGACGGTTATAAATCCCTGATCTTATTAGTGAAATCCTTGTGTGAAATAGTGTGAATAGATGAAAAAAAAGAAGTCATTTTTTTCTTTATTTTGATAATTGACCTCTTTTCCATGAGAAAAATCTAGACCCCTTCTTTTCCATTGGAAACAGAGATTTTATCCAATTTCTAGGAATTTTTAACTAATATCCTCTGTGAATCAGTGAAATAACAAAAAAGATAATTTATTTTTCTCATTTCAGTAATAAATCTATTTTAGACCTTATTTCAAAGTTCACAAATAATTACTTTCACAAGATATCTTTTTATCTTGTGAATATGTTATCTTTTGAAATCAAGGAGGAGTATGCCGCCTGCCTACGAATAAGGTAAAGGTAAATATCAATGATGATGAGGGAAATAAAATAATCATCTCATTTGAAGGAAAAATAACAAGAAATAAAGTGCTTCAAGTGCTTGATTTCGTAGAACTACTAGGCGGAGGTTCGACTTCAAATGAAGAAAGAAATATATCTGATTTTTCGAAATTTGAAAAAATCAGAAACGTTATAGAGCGGAAACTCCCTATTGGCTCGTTTACATCACAAGAGGTAATGATGGTCTATGAGGATTTGCTCAACGAGCCAATAGGACTAAGCACTGTATCAACCTACCTTTCCCGATTAGTTGATAAGGGCTTTCTAACGAGATCCGGATCTGCAGCTAGTCGTAAGTACAAACTTAAAAGACACCGAACTCTACCCGAAGAACAACATATTCAACCATAAATAATATAGGATTAAAGAGCACGAATTATAATATTATATAATGTAGTTATTCTAGCCTTTGGCTTCCAATTTTTCCTTTAGTTTTTCGTTAGCTCTATATACAAAAGGGATCTTGTGTGTATCTCTTTCTATGAAACCCTCTTGCCAGAGTTTTTTCATTAGTCTAGCTGTGTGCTCTCGAGTTTTTCCAATCATTTCTTCTATTTGTGGCGCTGTTTTAGGTCCTTGTGTTAGTAAAGATTGAATTATTTGTTCTTCCGTTTCTGTTAGTTTTACTTCTAAAGGTGTTTCATCTTTAACAGTAATATTTGTTGTTACTGGGATTTGGTGATATTTTTCATCTAAATCAATGAATTGTTTCTGTATTCCTTGTTGAGTTTTTGACAGATCGTTAATCTCATCTTGCATAGTAGTAATATGTTCAATAAGATTCTTGTTTACTGTGAAAGCAGCTTTCAAACTTTTGATTAAATTACTTATCTTTCCTTCAACTAGTCGATTCTGTCCTGTTAGTTTCTCAATACTTGAATTTATGTTTTCCATATCAGAGTTTATATTTACAATCCTTTTGTCCTGATCGTCTTGATGTCGCTTAAATGAAAGAACTATACTTCCTATAACATTCTTCGCTTCAACGTATTCTTTTTTCAACTTTAAGATTTTTCTAAAATAAAAAATAATAAGAATAAAAGCTGATAAGAAAACGCTAATAGCTGAAAAAAGCAGAATTTCTTCAAAGTTTCTAACTATAATAAATGATTGTAAAAGTATCAACGTTTATCCCGACCCTAAGTTTCAAAATGTATAATTGATGATAACACATCAATTTTAGTTATTATTCCTATGATTTTTTCGTGTTCAAGTACTAGTATTGCAGGCTCACCAAGCGAAAGCAGAATCAAAATATCAGAAATATTCGTTATGGGATCAACAGTTTTAAAGCGCTCACCCATAACCTCATATATTGATGTATTGAAGAATCTGTCTGGGTTACTACTTCTTACAATTCTATCGACTAGGCTAGATTCTTGGATGCTACCAATGTTCTTACTGTCCTTAATAACAGGAATCTGAGAGATATCGTGCTTCTTCATAAGTTCAATAGCTCTTCGAACATTGTCTGAAACATTGATAGTTATAACGGGACTATTCATCACATCTTTTGCTGTTCTCTCACCTTGTGCAATCACTATAGCTTGAACTATTTTTTTTACTGTAGAAAGGCGAGGATCCACACTATTATTCTCTATACGAGCTATTAATGATTGACTTACTCCAGCTTTCTTCGATAATTCCTTCTGTGTTAAGCCTGCTATCTTTCTAAGGCGTCGAATATCCTCTACTGTAATCAGCTTCACCGACATCACGAAATATCGCCTATATAAGTTATGTTGTGATTTTCAAGGTAATAAATGTTACATCACATGATATCACAACATTAAACTTTGTGTGATATAGAATTCAATAATATTAAATCACTTGTGATTTAGCTATCATCTATATATGAATCTTTTTTTCTTATATTTCACGGTTCAATCATAGATATAGTACAGTTTTTTTCTTACTAAGAAAAACTAAATAATGTGATATCACATAAAGTCACGGATCAATTAAGTCTTGAACTAAAAATATAATATTTAAAAATATATTTTTATTTTAAATATAATTAATTATATTTAAAATGGAATTGTTAAAATTATTGAATTTCTTTAATTCATAACCGTGATAACTCGTGATATCACATTATTTATTCTTTATTTTTATTAAAATTGAGATAAAATAGTGAATCTTCAAGCTCCTTTTTTAATAAAAGGATTGTATTAAGCTTATTTTTATCTAAATTGCTTGATTTTGTTTTATTCCACATCTTTTCATATGCTTCCATATATTCTTGAAGTTTATTTGCTATCTCAGTAAAAGGGGTTAATTTTGGCGTATCTAAAATACCTACGTACCCTAGAAGGAGAATTGTATTTATTGTACGGGTGACGTTTCTTCTTGCTTGTCTTAATGTATGATTAAAGGAACCTCGTGTTATTGGGGTTTTTGATGGTCGTAGTTTTGATTTTTGTTCGTAAGCCATTTTAAAATCTACTATATTATTAGCTAAAATATCAATTAGGAATGTTTGAAGTTGTATTTCTGTTAAATGACTATTTTTCATTAATATTTTAGCTAAAGGATCGCTAATTATCCTTTCTACTTTTTCTTGAATTTCTTGAGCATCATCTCGGTTCTCCAAGGTAAAGACTCAACCATCGGATACAATTTTGTATACGACGATATAAGACTTTTCCCTTTTTGTATTATTTTTTTTGTATATATTATTAATAAATTAATCTTTTCAAGAAATTTATTCTGTATACTATTACATGATCATGTTTTTTTGGAGGGTTTATATACTTTCAGACTTATTTACGGTACATAATTATCTGTCAGAGATATTAAGTGTATTAAGAAAAATAGTATTTTAGCTAGATTTCCGAAAATATCTAAGGAACATTTCTATTGTGATAGTCTGTAATATCACAAATAACATTAGCAAGGCGTTGAGAACTTAGCCAAACCCTGATGTCACATTGTTTGAAGCCTATTAACGTTTATTCTGAAAATAATCTCTTCTATGATTAACCTTAAACTAGAATTGGTTAAAATATCACATGTGACATAGGATAATTAATATAAATTTTTTGAAAATCAATGATAATGAAAAACTAAATAAGACTGCCTCTCTCCTCAATAGGACTGTACCATTTGATGAGGTCTTAGAGTTTGGGCCGAAGAAGAAGGAAAGTAGTGAGACTTCCTAAAAGAAGTCTACCTAAAGTATTTCTATGTCCAAAATGCGGAGAGGATGCAGTGAGGGTGGCTATGGGTGGAAAGGAATTACTCGCCATAGCTACTTGTGGAAAGTGTGGACTAAGAGCAGAGATTCAAACTTCTCCAAAAGATCAGCAGGTGGATATTTACTGCAAATTTACAGACAAATTCTATGCAAAAGAACTGGTGTGACTTCATGAGGAACGTAGAACAATACCTCTTGGATAAGATTCGACAGAATGGGAGCATTCATTTCACTCTAATCGATCCTGAAGAAATGATCTCTTCGAAAATAGTTGATATTGTGGAATATCTAGAAATGGCAGGAACTACGGCTATAATGGTTGGAGGCTCGACGGTTGCTTCTATCTCACAACTAGATGACATTGTTAAATTAATAAAAGGTAACATAAAGATCCCGGTAATTCTATTTCCTAATAATCTGACTGGAATTAGTAAATTTGCAGATGCTATATTGTTCATGTCACTTCTTAACTCTAATAATCCTTATTTTATTACTGGTGTTCAAGCATTAGGAGCACCATTGATTAAGCAGTATGGTATGGAGTCCCTTTCTCTTGGCTATATTATTATCGGAGAGGGAAGTACAGCAGCCTATATTGGACAAGCGCATTCAATACCACATGATAAATCTGAGGTGGCTGCTAGCTATGCTCTTGCAGCTCAGTACCTCGGTATGCATTTCGTTTATCTCGAAGCTGGTTCAGGATCTAAGAAACCAGTAAATGCTGAGATGGTTGCAATGGTTAAGCAGAACTTGGAAATTCCATTGATTGTAGGTGGTGGCATTAGAACAGAAGCTGAGGCAAGAGCTGTTGTAGAAGCGGGGGCTGATATAGTGGTTACGGGAAATCTTCTTGAAGAAGATACTGTTGCAGATAGAAGGATAGACAGGATACTGGCAGTTATAAGGGAAGCAGGGAAAAAAAGGATAAAGGAGAATTGTCACTAAATCAATTATTCACTGATCTTTCTTTCTTCTGCATTTTTACTCTAGGACAACTTTATGAGGGTTTTTTGTTTTCTCAGCAAACTCAAGACTTAGATAATAATTTCCTTCAATATTGTTCCTAGAATAGTATTGAATCATCCGGATATAATCCTGAAAAATATCAAAGGTATTAAACTAGAATTTTCAAGGAACAGGTTTTATTAAGAACAAGTTTAGAAAGATTATGGAAATACCGCTCCTTTATCAGCCGAGGCTGCCAGTCTTGAATATCTAGATAAATATCTTGGAACGTTTCTCTTGGGGGGTTGCCATCTCTCTAACCTCTTCTTAAATTCATCTTCTTGTATTTCTAAATGAATTATTCTCGACATTATATCGTAACTTATAATATCTCCATCTTTTACAACGGCTAGAAGACCGCCTTCAATTGCCTCAGGTGATACATGACCTATTACAGGACCTCGGCTTGATCCTGAGAATCTTCCATCACTCACTAAAGCGACATGTGAGTCCAACTCCATGCCAACCATAATTGAGGTTATCATATGCATTTCTCTCATTCCGGGACCACCTTTAGGTCCCTCATAGCGTACGACAATTATATCCCCATGATTTATTCTGTGATTCCAAAGCGCGTCTATGGCATCTTCCATACAATCAAATACTTTCGCTGGACCCGTATGTTTCAACATCTTTGGATTAACGGCCACACTCTTAACAACAGCACCCTTGGGAGCTAGATTCCCTTTTAAGACAGTAATACTACCTTCTGTGTGAAAAGGATTTTCAAGAGGATGGATCACATCTCTTTCTAGGATCTTTACATTTTCAATTATTTCCCTTATGGTCTTACCGTTTACGGTCATGCAGTCAAGTCTTAAAAGAGGCTTCACTTCTTTCATCACCGCTGGAATTCCTCCGGCTCTGTCCAAATCCTTCAAGGTGAATGGTCCCGCGGGTTTTATTGGACAGAGGTGTGGAGTCTTCTTACTAATAGCGTCGAAGGTATCAAGATCGATATTTATTCCTAACTCATAAGCAATGGCGGGCAAGTGGAGGCACGTGTTTAAGGAACCTCCAAGAGCCATATCTACAGTTATGGCATTCAGAAAGGCATCTCGAGTCATTATGTCTGATGGTCTAACATTATCTCCAAGTAAACTTATAATTCTATCACCACTATTTTGGGCTAAACGGATTTTCTCAGAATCTACAGCATGGAGTGTCGCACATTTTGGTAACGACATACCTAAAGCCTCAGTGACAGCGGCCATGCTATTTGCTGTTCCCATCATAGAGCATGAGCCAGAGCCGGGGCAAGCATAGCCTTCTATGATTTTCAATTCTTCTTCTGTGATCTTGCCAACATTAACGGCACCAATAAGTTCTCGCATATCTACTAAAGTTAGTTCTTGTCCCTTGTATACTCCAGGTACCATAGGGCCTCCTGTAACTACTATTGAAGGTATATTTAAGCGGGTTGCAGCCATCAGGTGCCCTGGCACGCTTTTATCACAAGAGGGAATGAGAACCATCGCGTCGAATTGGTGGGCTTCAACCATGATCTCTATTGAGTCTGTGATGAGTTCTCTACTTGGAAGAGAGTAGCGCATCCCAATGGTTCCTTGAATCATACCGTCGCAAACAGCTATTGTATCAAATTCAAAGGGTGTTCCACCAGCAATATAAATGCCCTTCTTCACAGCTTCGGATATCTTCCGTAGATGTACATGTCCTGGAACTATCTCATTCCAAGAGTTTACAACCGCAATCCATGGTCTAGCTATTTCATTATCGTTAAGTCCAAGGGACTTTAAGAGAGCTCTAGAAGCGGCTCTCTGTACGCCTTTCTTTACAAGATCACTTCTCATATTCCTATTTCTTTGCCTCTGATAATATGCTGATAGCTGACGAATGTTTTCCTTTTTATTTAGGTTTAAAAGATGATGGACTTCATTTTTGAGACGTTGTTAATATCTCCTTAAGATCTTCCTCCAATCTTTTATAGAGACCATACGTTTTGTAATACTTGGCATTATTTTCCTTGATTGGCTTCACAACATCAGTTAGGGGATTATCTATTTTTTTTATAGCTGAATCAAAGCTTTCGGACAATCCTGCACTTACAGAGATTAAACATGCTACCGCAAGAGTTCCAGTTTCAAGTTCTGTAGGTATCCAAACTGAAAGACCAAAGGCATCAGCTATCATCTGCCTCCAAACGCGAGCACTGGCTCCTCCACCTGAAGTTACAATCCTATCAGCTACTATTCCTGGATTCAGCGATTGTATTCTTTCCCAGCAGAGGAAAAGCTGGTAAACAGTCCCCTCCATAATAGCTCTGAAGATGTGTTTTCGGCTATGACCTAGACAGAGACCAAAGATTACTCCTCGCGCATATGGATTGAAGTTACCTGTTTCATTTCTAGTTTTGCCTTCGAATGCTCTTTCACCCATCATATGAGGTAGAAATACTAATCCTCCGGCTCCTTGTCCAACATCTTCAGCTTCAGAATCGAGAAAATCCCAAGTGCTTTTACCCATTCTTTCAGCTTGGATTCTATCTTCTTCACAGAAATTGTTTTTAAACCATTGAGGTACTGTCCCTTCGACACCTAAGATGCTTCTAAAGGTTCCTTTCGGTCTTGCACCGCTTTCCGAGATGTATTCGATCATAGATCCTGTACCTATGTACACTAAAAGATCTCTAGCTTTGGAAGCGTTTCTGTCAAGAGATCTACCTAGATTATCCGCTGATCCTGTTATGACGGGAATTCCCTCTACTAAACCAGTTTCTTCAGCTGCTTCTTTAGTGACTTCTCCAATGACTTCTTCGGGCTTTCGAGGTTCAGGAAGTATATCTTTACTTACACCAATGTAGTTCACAACTTTGTCATTCCACGAGCCTGCCTTTTCATCGAACATTCCAGAGCCATTAGCATCATTTGTATCAGTACAGAATGTTCCACTAATCTTCATCCTAACAAAATCTTTTGGGAATAGAATCTTGTATGTTTTTTTAATCAAATCTGGATTATTTCTCTTTATCCACAAAATTTTGGGTGCTGTAGCTGTGTAGTATGGTTGAGGTACATCTATTACATTATTTATCTCATTGGTTATTTCTACAGTTCGAAGGTCTGGCCAGCTTAGACAGGGAAATAATGGAGTGCCCTTATTGTTCACAAGGATTGGTGCATGCATTTGCGCGCAAGCACCTACTCCCACGATTTCTTTAGGATTAGTTTTAGTTACAACTTCCTTAATTTCTTTTTTAACGTTAGTCCACCATTGGTTAGGATTTTGCTCAAAAAAATTGGGTTGAGGATGATACACGCTAATCTCATCATGCGCTTCGGCGATTCTCTTAAATTGGCTATCATATAGTATAACTTTAGAAACTGATGTACCGATATCTATTGTTAAGAAATATTTATTGCTCATAGCTGCCACCAATTTAAATCGATTTTTTTTATATTTCAAACACTATGTACCTCTACTTCCTTGTCAGATTATAAATATTTAATTGCCTTGTTCTTCCGTATAGTTGAACGTAAAACATTAAAAATAATTCCAACATTCTTTTCTTGAGTTAATATAGAATTTTTACTAATTGCAAGAACAAATTCAAAACCTTTATAATGAGTGGCCAATCTAGAATTGCACCATCGGAGATATTTCAACATGTACGAAATCAGATGGCATGGTAGGGCTGGACAAGGAATAATAACTGTTAGTCGTCTCCTTGGATATGCGGCTCTTCTAGAGGGGAAGTATGCTCAAGCTTTTCCCCAATTCGGCCCAGAACGAATCGGTGCTCCAATCCTTGGCTTTACGCGAATATCGGATGAGCCCATCGAGGTTCACAGTGCTGTATACAATCCAGACGTTGTCATAGTCTTGGATGATACGGTGCCGAAAATTGTTAATGTTACGGAAGGGCTCAAACAAGGTGGGAAAATGCTCTTAAATTCAGCAAAGAAACCCGAGGATTTGAAGGAAGAGTTGAAGATTAAAGATGTTAGATGTTCTTCTGTTGATGCAACGCGAATATCCTTAGATATACTAGGAAGTGGTAGAGCTTTCAACACAGCTATGTTAGGAGCTCTTATAAAAACTGAACCTCTGGTTTCGGTAGAAACTTTATGTAAAGCCTTGAATGAACGTTTTAGGAAAGATATTGCTGCTAAGAATATTGAAGTTTTGCTTAAAGCATACAAGGAAGTGGTGGAAGCATGACCGAAGATGAGAAACCTCTAGGGGAAAGAATGAAGTTACCTTGGCGGCAGATGCCAATAGGCGGAACGGCGTTTCAGCCAGGGTCATCAACTGAATATAAGACTGGCGACTGGCGAATTATTAAAAAACCTGTTATCGATCACAAAAGGTGCATTATGTGCTTGCTCTGCTGGATATTTTGCCCAGATGTCTCTATAACTAGAAGTCCAGATCAAGTAGAAATCGACTATTATCATTGCAAAGGATGTGGAATTTGTTCTGCAGAATGTCCTGTCCGCTGCATAAGTATGGTGGAGGAATAAGAAATGGTCTTACACACTGTTAAGAAAGTATATTACCCCAGTAAGGTGCCTCCTTTTGCACCTCAGGTAGTTCCCTACCAAGGAGAAGGGGTAACGGTAAGGCGCCAAGAGGTCGTCGGTTATAATGGGGATGAAGCGGTAGCATTAGCTGTTAAACAGAGTAAAGTAGATGTTGTCGCTGCCTATCCTATTACTCCTCAAACTATAATTGTTGAGCGGTTCAGTGAGTATGTGGCAGATGGCGAAGTTGATACTGAGTTTGTGTGTCTTGAATCGGAACATTCAGCAGCATCGGCTTCTATCGGTGCAAGCTTGACTGGTGCTAGAGTCTTCACTGCAACCGCTAGTCAGGGGTTAGCTTTAATGCATGAGGTTCTTTATACTGCCTCAGGTTTAAGATGTCCAATAGTAATGGCAGTTGCTAATAGAGCCCTCTCAGCGCCGTTAAATATACATAATGACCGTTCAGATATGATGGGTTCTAGAGACTGCGGTTGGATTCAAATCTATGCGGAGAACTCTCAGGAGGCATATGATTGGACTATTCAGGCTTTTAAAATAGCTGAAAATACTACTGTACAACTGCCAGTAACTGTCAATTTCGATGGTTTCGTGATATCACATGCTATGGAGACTATTAATACACTTGCTGATGAAGATGTTACTGGATTCCTTCCATCTAGAAAGCCTATTTTCACAATAGATCCGGAACATCCTGTAACTGTGGGAAGTCTATTCCTTCAAGAATACTACTTTGAGATCAAGCGGCAGCAGGAAGAAGCTCTTCAAAAGTCAGCCGAGGTAGTGGATCAAGTTGCTAAAGAATATTGTGCATTGAGTGGTAGAGAATACGGTATTTTAGAAACTTGTGGCATGGAAGATGCTGAGGCAGCTATACTCTGCATGGGAAGTACTGCGGGAACGGCTCGTTCCGTAATGAGGAAGATGCGCGCTGAGGGGAAGAAGGTTGGTTTGATTAAACTTTGGCTTTATAGACCCTTTCCAGTGGAAGAAATTATATCTGCTTTAGGAAATGTAAAGGCGTTGGCTATTATGGATATGGCTCTGAGCTTTGGAGCTCCAGTAGGAGCTTTGTGTAGTGATATAGCGACTATATTACAGCTGAGAGGAAACAATCTTAAAATCTTCGACGTGATTTATGGACTTGGCGGGAGAGATATTAGACCAGCTGAAATTGAGGGAATATTTAATGAGGCGTTATCAGTCGCCCAAACTGGAATTGTTAAAGAATCTGTCAAATATGTAGGGGTGAGGGAATAATGGTACTCTCTTTAAAAGAACTTTCATCAGAAGAACTCTACGCACCGGGACATCGTCTATGTGCAGGCTGTGGTCCATCTATATCTGCTAGAATGGCTTTAAAAGGTTCAAGAGGACCCTTAGTTGTCTCAAATGCTACAGGATGCATTGAAGTTTCTACTACAGTATTTCCTTACACTGCTTGGCGTGTTCCGTGGGTTCACAGTCTCTTTGAGAATGCTGCAGCTACAGCAACCGGAATGGAGGCAGGATTTAAAGCTCTAACTAAAAAAGGGCTTCCGAACAAGCATATCGACGTGATTGCCCTTGGAGGAGATGGTGGAACGTTTGACATAGGCCTCCAAGCCTTGTCTGGAGCCTTGGAGAGAGGCCAGGACTTCGTTTACATCTGCTATGACAATGAGGCATACATGAATACTGGGATTCAAAGATCTGGAGGTACACCCCTTGGAGCTGCAACAACAACTAGTCCGGCAGGAAAAAAGATACCTGGGAAACAAGAGTATAAGAAAGACCTCTTAGGCATCTGCATAGCGCATAATATTAAATATGCGGCTACAGCGTCAATAGGATTTCCAAACGATTATATCACTAAGGTCCGCAAAGGCATAGAAGTTGAAGGCCCAGCTATGATTCATGTTTTAGCGCCTTGTCCTCTAGGATGGCGTTCAGAGCCTTCTAACACTATTAAACTTGCCAAGCTTGCAGTGCAGACAACAATCTTCCCGCTTTATGAGGTTGAGAATGGGAAATACAAACTGACTATGAAAATTAAGAATCCCATTCCTGTAGAAGAGTATTTGAAGTTGCAGGGAAGATTCAGCCACCTATTTAGACCAGAGTTCAAGAATGTACTAGAAGCAATAAGGCAAGGCGCTAAAGAGAGATGGGAAAGAATTCTGGGGCTGTGTGGAGAATCGTCCTAATCTTCTTTCTCTTTTTATTCTTTAGATTTTTATATATATTTTCGTCAGTTCTTATAAGGTTCCTCTGGGTGTACTATTCTTTTGGTGATGTTATCGATGGATATTGTTTCTTATGAGGATTTTAAGAAGTTGGATATTCGCTTGGTTAGCGCTGTAAAGGCTGAGCCTATTGCTGAGAAGACGCGAATTTTGAAGCTAACTGTTGATATAGGTGCAGGTGAAACGAGGGTTATGATTGCTGGAGGTGCAGAATTCTACAAGCCTGAGGATTTTGTTGGGAAGAAATTCGTAGCTTTAGTAAATCTTGCTCCTAGAAGGATTAGTGGGGTGGACTCTCAAGGAATGTTGCTAGCTGCTGACGCCCAGGGTAAACCTCTCTGGTTAACTATTGTAGAAGATGGTGAAGCTGGTTTGAAGATAACCTAAATCGCTTTTTCCATTATTATCTTTTTGGAGAAGCACAACATTAATCTTAATCCTTATTCACTCTATTGAGAAAGGTGATATTTGTGAGTAGAACGAAAAAGAGACAGCGGCAAGCACCTATGCCCGCAGCTTCAGCTGGTCTTCTTAGATTCTATGAGGAGAAGACAAGTTCCATAATAAAGATAAGGCCGGAGTTCATAATTGTGACAACTGCCGTCTTAATAGTATCTATTTTATTGGCTCATGTCTTTCTAACTGGTATCATCTGATACTATTCTATCTTTAATTATTTCTTGTTCTCTTGGGGTTTTCTTTTTTTAGATGTATCTGCCTAAATTTACTTGGCTAAGATGAGTTATTGGTTTGGCGTTTATGCCAAGATTTTTCTTGAGATATTTTCCGAAATCATCTCTGAAACCATGGACAGTGTATACTCTCTTCGGTTTAGCTTGCTCTACATAGTTTAAAAGTTGGTTGAAGTCGGCGTGGTTACTTAGTGGAAATGCTGTATAGGATACGCTTGATTTGTATCGCATAGCCCAACCCGTAGCGATAGCTTTGGAGTAGTCTTCGTCGATTAGCGCATCTTCGCTGCTTGGTGTAATATAGACACATTGTTTTTCTCTGAGGATTTTCTTTCCCTCTTCGCTATTAGAGTCTATGTATTTTAGCGCTACACCATTTTTATTGTATGCCTCGCTTATCTTTGATATAGTATGATGGGCTACTACTGGAATTGTTGTGAATTTGTTGACAAGTCTCATTATCTCTTGGGCTTTGCCTGTGGAGTATACTTTGAATGTGGGAATTTTTTCCTCGTGAATTTTGCTTAGAATCCAGTCGATGATTTCAGTGTATACTTCTTCTTGACGTGGGAAGATGTAGGAAGGGTTGCCATAAGTAGTTTCCAAAATCAGTGTATCGCATGATACAGCTTTTGCCGCAGATGTTGTAAGCATGTCTCTGCAGTTTATGTCTCCTGTGTATACTATGGTTAAGTCAGGAGTCTCTATCTTGAATTGTGCTGATCCCAGTATGTGACCAGCGTTAAAAGGAGTTATCTTGAGCTTGTCAATTTCGACTGGTCTATCATACTTTAGGGCGTTACAGTTCAGATTTTTTCTTCCGCCAGAGTCTAGTATATCTCTTGTTTCTGCTGTAAGGAAAATCTCATTTCCGTTTGACAGCCCCATTGTATGGTCTCCGTGGGCATGTGAAATAAAGTTAAATGATTTTACTCCTTTCTTAGAAGGATCAAAGCGGATGGCGCATTCTTTGGTCGAAATGGTTACGCCGTCAGACCAGCCGATGTCTAGCTCCATTCTGTATTCGTCTCCAATCCCATATCACGGAGATTGTTCATCCGTTTCATAGCATGATTATTGGAATAAAAAGTTTAATCTCGGAAGATGAATGCTGATTGGAGTTGTGTGCTTAGTGGACGATTTCAAGTCGTTGGACATGGTTTAGGTTAACGAATAGTTCGCTTCTGTCCTCTCGACTGGCGATTTGTGGCAGTGGGTTAGCTAGAGTGGTACGTAAGACTATTGCGTCTGCGTTGGAAAGCCATATTCCGGGTGGATCTTGAGATATAGTTGCTATTGTCCCTTCGAATCCGAAGTTACGTTCTAGGATGACGCGAATCTTCTTGCCAATGTTTCTCTCTAGAATCTGAAGAACGCTCGGGCTAACTTCTGCCGACATAACAAGACCGTATATGATACTAGAATTCTTCTTAGATAAAAACTTCTTTCTCTAAAATTGTTGTTAAAATAGTCTATAATTTTCAAGTTTATTGGTAATTATTGTAGGGTTTCTCTGGTGTTTCGAGGTTACTTGGGAAGGGGATTGTGTACTCTTAATAGGGATTTGGTTTGTATTGAATAGGGATTTAAAGAAGTGTGGGTTAAATCTTGTGCGTTAGGTTTTCCAAGGGAAGGGTGAAGAGTGGAAGATGGGTGAGCAGAAAAAGGTTTCCATGACGAGGGCTATTCGTCGTTATAAGTCTCTCTTCACTTTTCCAGATTATTGGGTTTTAGCTCTTCTTACAGCTGTGGTTGATGTTCTTGGAGGCATGTTGGCTTTTTTCCTTATTTATCCTTCAGTTGCAGGTGCCTTTCGCGGTTTTTTGTTTGGCTTTCAGGTTCTTACGGTTCCGACTGTTCTGGTGGATGTTGTATCTGCAAGGCTGGTGACTAGGGGAGACGCTATTTTTAATTTGAAGCGGAGTGCATCATTATCTATTGTCATTTGCGGCGCGTGGATTATTGCTTTGAACACTGGCGCTGTCCTTCAGAAGGTGACTGGCATCCCTCTTTTGATTTACGCGTCTATCTTTGGGGCTTGTGTGGCTTTTTCTCTTCGATTTCTCGTCTTCTCAAGCGTCTCTCAGATGAGGGTGTGGAAGATGGTTGTAGTGGTTATGCTTCAGCCTGCCGTCTGCCTCTTATCAGCCTTGTTTTTCTGGGGCTCTTTTGATCTTTTACTTCTGTCCGCTATTTTTGCCTCAACTGCTATCTTGGCTATTGCGGCGTATGTCTTCGTCAGTCTGGTTGACAGGAGAGGCGTGTTGGCAATTGGAATAGGGGCTATACAGCTATTCAAGGGATTCCTTGCGAACTGGATTGGGGGATTGACGTATCCGCTTGAAAGCTACTTCGAGAGACTGGGTTCAGTGGCTGACGTGTCAGTAAGTATACTGGCTTTTGGAGGTGAGAAGTCTCTCAAGGCTGTTATGGTCATTCCCAGTATTCATCCGGGTCCCTTCAGAAACCTGGGTAGCAGTGGTCTCCCCTTTGCGCTTCAGAAAGCCTTGGGAGAGAAGTTCAACGCTGTGACCATGGTTCCGCATGGGACGTCAGGTCATGAGTTGGACTTAACTTCACAGCCTCAGTGTGAGAGGGTTCTTAGGGAGACTCTCGGTTTAGCGGACTTCTCTAAATTCTCCTCTTTGGCTACGACGTTCGTGAGGGAGGAGGTGGGTTTGGGTAAAGCTACCTGCCAACTCTTTGGAGGGGTTGCTTTGGTCACTATCACATGTGCTCCTGAGAGTATGGAAGATGTTCCCCGAGAGGTGGGGTTGGAGATTGCTAAAGATGGGAAAGCTTTGGGGGTTGAGGAGGTTGTGGTGATTGACGCGCATAATAGCATTGGCGATGAGGGGGAGGTGCCATCTCTCTCCGAGGAGGAGCTACAGTTTCTGAAGCTGGCTGCTCATAAGGCGATTGAGGAGGCTCTACGTGAGTCTGGGATGCCTTTTGAGGTGGGTGTCGCTCAGGTGTTTCCTGAGGAGTTCGGTTTAGCTGAGGGGATAGGGCCCGGTGGAATAGTTGCCCTCGTGGTCGTAGTTGGCCGTCAGAAGGTTGCCTACGTGACTATTGATGGGAATAATATGGTGAGTGGTCTCCGTGAAGAGATTCTGGCTTCTCTTGGAGATTTGGTGGATGACTCTGAGGTTTTGACGACTGATACACACACAGTGAATGCCGTTTCTTCTATTCGTAGAGGCTATCATCCCGTTGGTGAAGTTGTCAATAATGAGAGTCTCATTGGCTATGTTAGGGAAGCTGTGGGTAAGGCGCTGGCTGGTGTTGGGAGGGTTAACTTCTCCAGTAGGACTGGAGAAGTTAAGGACGTTAAGGTGATTGGTGAGGAGAAGCTGGTTGGATTGAGTACGCTTGTTGACTCAACATTCAAGTTCACGGCATGGTTGTCACCTCTCATATTCATTCCTGCTGTTGCAGCTTCCCTCCTACCATTCTTCTTCCTGATTGGCTAATCTGCAATGCGGCTATCTTATCGACTTCTTGAACAGTTGATTAGTTGGTTAAGGTTGGTTGGTTTGTAGGTAGGTATTTGGGAAACAGATAATAGTGGTGTTTACTTAATAGGTGGGGTAGTTAGTAGTAGTCTTTGAGGGTTTGAGGGGTTGTCTGCGACATCTCGAGAGGGGGTTGTGATTGTTGGGAGTAAGCCGCCTCTAAACTATGTGACGGCTTGTCTTAGTCTCTTTAATTCTGGGGCTGCTGAGGTGAAGATTAGGGCGAGGGGGCAGGCTATCTGCCGTGCGGTTGATGTCGTCGGCCTTTTGAGGAAGGGGTTTGTGAAGGACTTGAAGGTCAGAGATATCAGTATTGGGACGCAGGAGTTCAATTTGGCTGGGCGGAGCAGCAGGGTCTCTACGATGGATATTGTCTTGTTGAAGCCGGATAAGTAGTAGTCTGGTTCTTTTTTTATTCTTGTTCGCAGGGTTTCTTGAGGGATTTGCCCGTTTATTTTAGACATGTGAACATGTCCTGAGCCTGAATAAACGCGTTGTTGGCTTATTGGTTTTCGGTCTTAAGACTCAGTGTTCTTCTCTTCCGTACCTGCAGGCTTTCTGACATCGAGTGCACATTTGGTGAGCGTTCTTGGAGAGTTTAGGCTCGACTTGCAGCCACTGGTCGTTTTTCTCAAAGGATTGAGAGTCTGTAAGGTGGATTCCTACAAGACATCTTCGGTTGTCAACTCTATACGGAGTTAGAGCCTGGACGGGGCAGGCTTTGATGCAATCTGTACACTCGCTACAAAGATCAACTGTAAAGGGATTATCAGGAATCAGATCGGCACTTGTTAGGACGGTGGCTAGGCGTATCCACGGACCATATTTAGGGTTTATTATGAGGCTGTTTTTGCCGTAGCATCCGAGTCCGCCGAGCTGTGCGAGTTGCTTCTGAGGTAGGGGTGGATTTGCGATGGCTTTGTATCCTCTCCGCTCAAGATAGTTTCCCACAGTCTCCTCTAAGACTGCTAAGGGAAAATAACTGGGATAAACCCAGTGTCCACCATGTCTAACTGCGAGTTCAAGAATATCATCACACACATGATAACCCATCACGACGATGGACTTCGCGTCAGACATGACTTCCGTCGCCCGCATAGAGTACTCTTGGACATTCCATCCTACAAAGACTTTTGGAGAGACATCGGTTACTGATATGGGTACTATTCCAACTAGTCTTGCGCCTGCCCATGTGGCAACAGCTTTTACCTCAGAAGTAAGCCTATCCTTATCCTTCTCAATCTTCATTCCCAATAAAAATCACCTTTATCCACAAACCTGACCTCCTGAGCATACCCATTTTTTTAACTTGCTAGCCCAGTTTCTCGGTTGCACGGATTGCTGTCTTAGGTAGGGCCCTGTCTGATGTTTTGTCACTATTTTTATTGCTCTTCGAAGCGGGCTATGATGGTGTCCCTAATCTTTTGAGCAGATTCAGCGGGGGCTATCTTGTCTGTTTCTACGATGACTTCAGCATCAAGTGGCTCTTCGTAGGGTACGTTTATTCCTGGGACGGTTGCGCTCTTTCCCTCGATTCCCTTCCTGTAGATTCCTCTTGGAGCTCCTTGGGAGTCTAGGCGTTCTGACTCTCTCTCCATGCTGGTTTCTATGGGGCACTTGGCGTATGCGATGATGAGATTCTTTATTTCCTCTCTTGCTTTCTGTCTGTATTCTTTGAGGTTTCCAGTTGCGTCGATTATGACATTTATACCGTTTTGGTTTAGGAGTGCGGCGATGAAGACGATGGTCGCATAGACGCTTCTCCTCTCTTCCTCAGAGTAGGTAGGCTGTGGGGTCATAGCTTGACGGAGCATGTCCATTGCTAGAATTTGGCTGGGAATCCCGTTTCGCTCAAGTCTCTGGTGAAGACTTCGGGTTATCGTCGACTTGCCACTACCGGGTAACCCTGTTATCCAGACAGTCCAGACTTTCATGGTTGATCGAGTATGCTATTCTCCGCGTTAGGATTTAAACCCTAATTAACCACTCTGGAGAGATTAAACGCGAAACAGAGAACATTCAGAGGATAAGAGATTCTGGAATTAGTGGCATAAAGGTGGTGAGTGGCTTATGAGTAAAAGCGGCTTGAGGGAGAAGGAACTTCGAGGGGTCTTTCCATACGCGAATTTTAGGCCATACCAGAAGGATCTGATATCCTTTGCTTATAGCATATTTAAAGGGAAGTCAATCGGTCTTGTGAATTCTCCTTGCGGTACGGGGAAATCCATCAGCACCTTAACCTCCTACTTCATGGCTCGAAAGGAAGATGAGTCAATTGGACATCTCCTAATTCTGACGAGGACGCAAAGTCAACTGGAAATTTACAGTCGGGAGCTTCGAGAGATTAAAAAACATTCGGGGCTCTCTTTTGTCACCGCTATGTTCAGGAATAAAAGAGATATGTGTCCCATCGCGGTGGAGGATGAGCGGTTCAGGAGGATATCTTACAGAGACTTCCTTAGTTACTGTCAGGACTTGAGGGCGGGAGCATTCGGCTCCTCGTGCGAGTACTATGATCGGACGTGCAGCAAGAGGAAACCCAGCATGCTTACCATCAGAGTAATAGAGGAGATTAAGGCTTTGGGGCCAATGATACCCGAGGAGGTTTATTCACTCTGTCGAGATGAGAAGCTATGTCCGTACGAGGTCACACGGATACTTGCCAGAACCGCGGATGTGATCGTGGGCAACTATAATTACGTTCTTGTGGATGAAATCCGTAACTCGCTACTAACCCGCTCTGAGGTAGACATTGAGGAAGTGAACTGTATCTTCGATGAGGCTCACGGCCTCCCCGACTATGCTGCTGCGATTCTCTCAGATGAGCTTTCCACCTTCTCTATCAGCCGAGCCATCGAGGAAGTGAAGGAATACAAAGTTGAGGACAGAGGTCTCTTTGGCTTGATGCGCCGGCTCATGGCTAGGCTTGGGTCAGAAGCATATAGGAGAAGCGGCCTTGAGTATGAGTATGTGATTAGGCGTAGAGCCTTCGTTAGGGCGCTTGGGAAGCGGTTGGGCTTCTCAAAGGCAAGCGAACTCCTCGAACTAGCCTCGAACATCATGGAGGCTGGAGAGAAGATCCGCTGGACACGCGGAGAGGAAGGGAAGAACCCTGTCTCCTACACTGTCCGCTGCACAGAGTTCCTAACCAGCTGGATCGAAGGGGATGACGTGAAGCGAGCCTACTACTGTAAAGTCTCTGTTGACTCAAGGGGAAAGCGGTACGCTAGGCTGGGGGTGCGGTGCCTAGACCCGGCTTTGGCAGCTGCTTCTTTGAATAAGCTTCGCTCTGTTATCCTCATGTCTGGGACGCTCTGGGACATGGACTACTACGTCGACGTCCTCGGCCTCTATAAGGAGCGAGTGAAGACTCTCTCGCTTCAAAGCCCATTTCCGCCAGAGAACAGGCTACTTTTAGTCGACCGAGGAGTGACAACCAAGTATGAGATGAGGAGTGCAGAGGAGTGGAACAAAATTGCTCATCATCTTGAGCAGCTTCAAGAGGAAGTCGGTAGGAGAATTGCTGTTTACTTTCCATCTTACAGCGTTATGAAGGCTGTGCTGAAAGAGATGAATTTGGGCTTCCCATATCTTGTGGAGGAGAAGGCTACGAAGTTCAGCGATGTCTACGGCTTCCTTAAGGAGAATCAGAAGGGTATAGTCTTCGGAGTAGCTAGGGGGAAGATAAGCGAGGGAGTGGACATGACTTTCGAAGGGTCATCCATGCTCTCCGTAGTAGTGATAGTTGGTCTCCCCTATCCTCGTAAGACTCCTCTTCAAGATGCACTGTTAAACTACTTCAAGAAAAAGTTCGGAGGAAGAGCCATGGAATATGGCAATGACATTCCCTGCGTGAACGCTCTAGCCCAGGCTGCTGGAAGACTCTTAAGGAGTGAACGAGACAGAGGAGTCATCATGATAATGGACAGCCGAGCTATAGGTAGGTTCCAGTACAGGCTTCCTGAGGAATGGCAGAGAGAAATGAGGGGTGATGCAGATTTCAACCTGTTAATCGATAATGTGGTGACCTTCTTTAGAGACTAAAAACTTGATAAAAAAATGACTTCTTGTTATCAGTTTCGGGTATGTTCTAAATGCCGAATGGTATAGCCCACCTCAGAAGCTCTTTAGTCGACTGGTTGACGTAGTCTATGAAGCGGAATGTTATATCCACGGCAGTGAGTACGCCGTAGATGATTCCATCCTTGACAACGGGAAGGCGGTGGACGTTGTTCTTCTGCATTATCTCTGATGCTTTTGTGAGGTCATCATCCGGGTCAATGGTAACAAGAGGCGAAGTCATGACCTCGCTGACGTAGACTTTCTTCGGGTCTAAATCTTTAGCCAACACCTTCTTAACGAAGTCTCGGTCTGTCACAATTCCTACGGGGATTAATTCTTTGAGAACTATTAGAAACTCGCCGTCTGTCTTATCCATAACTTTTGACGCTTCGCTCACAGTGGCGTTACTCTCTATGGTCGGAATTTCCGTCCTCATATAATGCTTGACTTTGTAGGCTGACATCACAATTTTAGCTGAGGTGCATCAAGTATTTAAGAGCTTTGCGCCCAGAATTTAGCTGGCTATCTGTAATGGATAATGATCAATACTAGCGGGCTGGTTCTTATATTCCCTGAATCAATTGACTATTATTTATTAGAATGTTTTTATTTTAGTGGGGGTTAGCCATGGACTTTGTAACTATAATGTTGTCCCTCCTCATTGGTGGTTTAACGGGCTTCTTCTCTGGGTTTCTGGGTGTTGGAGGTGGCTTCATTTTGGTTCCATTATTAATCTTCATCAATGTTCCAGCTCACTATGCCATAGGTGGCAGCCTCGCGTACATAGTCTTCGTAGGAATCTTCGGTGCAATCCAACATCACCACAGACACAAAGACTGCGATTTCAAGATAGTATTACCTATGATTCTAGGAGGGATAGTAACCGCTCAGTTTGGCTCAATCGCAACCTTATTCTTTAAAGCAGAAGATCTTGGAATTATGCTTGCCGTTATCCTTATGTGCGCTTCAATTATTATGGTGGTCAGTAAAAATAGAACGGAATTGGATGGCGAAGGCGTGGTTGGCTCGGTTGGATACTCTAGAAACATTCCTATGGCTGTATTCATAGGCTTAGTTGTTGGGCTTATCTCTGGGTTTTTTGGTGTTGGAGGTGGCTTCATACTGATTCCCATGATGACTACGCTTCTGAAGATGCCCATTCGGACGGCAGTTGGAACAAGCCTGTTGGCAGTCGCGGGATTTGCTGTGTCAGGGACGATAGGGCACTTAATGCTAGACCACATTGATCCATATTTTGTAGGGCTCCTCGTCATAGGTGGTATAATCGCGTCTCCACTGGGAGTCATGGCAACTGAGAAAGTATCTTCAAAACATTTAAGGGAAATCTTCGCAGTAGTCCTGATTCTCTTTGCGATCAAACTGCTGATTCCGAGCTAACATAACTCCACGTTATTTAAATGAATGAATGATGTGAGGTTAGAGTGTCCATATCTTCTCAAGGTTAATGGCTCTTAGTTTAGAGTGTTTAGCTTCGTTTACTATCTTGCCTATGATGATATTTAGGAACTCGTCCAATGGTATCCTCCTTGTTCCCTTGATGTGGAAGAGGCTAATGTCAACTTCTCGACCATTGAAGGCGAAACGTAGAACATGATGGTCGAAGATGAGGGGGATCTTCTTTCCATCCCTTGAATAGTGGTAGGTGGCTATTACAAGGAAGTCCAAAAAAGGGTAGTCTCCCCCAGATCCTAGAGGATCGCATAGCTCTTTGAGTGTCTCTTCATCCAAGTAGTCGAAGAACTCCCCATTAGCTACGCCTACCTCGAAGGCAAGCTCTCCCTCATAAGCACCAGACTGTCCAGACACACTTACAGAGTAATTGTCCTTGTGGCCATTGAGACTGTAGAGCGCTTGTATGATTGCATGCTGAATTCTTGTCACGGTGTTTTGGTGAGATATGACTGCTAGACCGTGGTTCATGGTTGGGAAGTTTGTAAATTCGCCTATGGAAAGAGGAGTACGCTGATTTCGCGCACCTCTGATCCTCTTTTGCCTCTTCCTTCGTCTCCCCCTAGACCTGAACATCCTTTCTCATTCCTCAGCGGCTTCATCTTCTCCATCAACTTCACCCTCTTTCTCATCCTCAACTTTAAAGGGGGTGTCGAGGACTTCTATGATATCCTTCGCTATTTGCGGCCCTATTCCGTCTGCCTGGGTGAGTTCTTCCTCTGAGGCAGTGAATACTCTTCGGGGTGTTTTGAAATGTTTCAGAAGGTTCTCAGCTAAAGCGGGTCCTACATGGGGTAAGCCTGCCACCGCAAACAGTTGGAGGTCACCGAGTTTCTTGGCTTTGACTCTATGTCTGATTACCATGCGTCCTTTTTCATTCTTCAGGAGCTGCTTTGCAGCTACGACTAGGAATGTCGCCGTGTCTTTGTAATCTATGGTTGGGACGATGGGGATACTGCTTTGGGCTATGGCGAAGAGCGCGCCATTAAGGGATTCAGGGCTGATTCTCCTAAATCTCCTCAGGACTCCCATGTACCCTTCGAGGAGGACGATGGAAGCGGGATACGCTTCCTTCATCTTATAGATTTGGTCAAAGAGGAACCTTTGAGTGAGAGTTCCAACTAAGTCGAAGACGGTCTTCCGCTCCACAGCCACGTTCTCTCCTATCAAGTAATCTCCGAAATCAAGCTTCCTCGTTATCACGTCGGCTCCAAGCTCATTCAGTAGCTCAACGATCTTCTTGCCCGTCCTATTAGCTGCCTCTCTTGAGTCAATATATATTGTAGGCTTCCCGTTGCCTTCTCTTGGAAAATAGAGTGTTATCTGCGGTTGCTCGCCCATCCTTCAGCCAAACCCCTCTCAAATCTCTTAGGCTACTGTTACTTAGAATTAAGACTATTGCAGCAGGATCACTGCAGCCTTGAGACTATGGCTTTCGAATTCTCTTGAGCTTCTCTAGGACTTCAAGCCAGGTGGAGATGAGACTTCCGAGTTCTTGGAGTTTCTCAGGATCTTTCTCATTCTTAACTTGCTGGTTGATATCTTGCAGTTTTTCGAGAGCTGTCACTTCTACATCCCCTAATAGGTTTGTGTCTACGAGGTTTGGGGCTTCTTCACCTTCTTTGACGATGACGACCTGTCTGTTGCAATTGAGACACCAGGTTTCATCTTTGATTTTGAAGAGGGGTGAACCACAGACTGGACATTGGTCAGGGAGCATTGTTGCCCCTGTCCTCAATGCCTCTGACATACGCTGAAGCTTCTTCTTCTCTTCGTCGCTCATAATACCTCATCTTCCCTGAGACTCAATGTAGGAACTACTCTAAAAGACAGATGGATAATAAAGGACTAAGAAAATGAAAGATTGTCTGACTTACTCTTTGATGACTTCTAGGATGGAAACTACATTCCATATTCGCGTTCTAGTGTAGGCTGGCATATTTGTGTCCTGGCTTATCTCGTCAAGTAAGCTTATCGCCTGAGCCGCCTTCACACCCTGCGATTGACCACCGACATTTAAAGCGTCCAGGGCTTCTTTAGCTACACGTCTAATATTCCTCGGTGTAGTCGAGTCTTCACTAATCATCGATAAAACTTGTGAAGCTTGCTTCATCCTCTCATCATATTCTTGCGCTTTTACCTTTTTAGGAGGCATAAAGGTCTCTTCCCTCCCGCTTCCCAAAACTAACTCTTGTTTAATCAGTCTATACTTACTATTTAATGAGACTTAAAAATGATTCCTATGCCTTTTAAACTTTACCAGAACTCGTTTCTAACCAGTCTTTAACAGTCGGATGATGTCGTCAGCCAGATTTTTATTCGCCGCCGCTATGTACGCTGTCCTCTCTGTCGCTTTAAGTATCATGTCCAATTCCTCTCCTTTAGGCGTGACCATAACACCTCCAGCTTCCTTCACGATGAGATACGCAGCAGCAATGTCGGTGGCTCGAATTATGCCTCGGTTGTCTAGGAACGCGTCCATCAAGCCTGCGCCTACATAGCAGGTTTCAAGGGCGGTTGAGCCTAGGTGGCGTATCTTCTTAGTGGCGGATAGTAGTGGGACTACGCTGGCGAGGAACTTGGTGTTGCCTGGTATGCTGACTTCTATGCCTATCATAGCTTCTGCCACGGTTGTGACGTTTGAGGATATGAGAGGTTTTTCTCCTTCGTATGCTCCTTTCCCAGCACCGGCGTAGAAGGTGGCACCGCTGTTCAAATCCTTGATTAAACCTAGTTTGACGCTGGTGAGTTGAGGTTCGCTGGCTAGGGCAATGCTAGTGCAGAAGAAGGGGATTCCACAGAAGGCGTTTGTTGTACCATCGACTGGGTCGAGTATCACGTAGTCTTTGGCATTGTGGCCTATGGTCTTAGTTCCTGTTTCCTCGCTAATGAGGATGCATGACACATTATTCCTCTCCAGAGTTTTTATGGCGATTCCCTCAGCTAGAGCGTCAATGTGTCTTGTGAGGTCGCCTCCAGCGCCTCTCCCAATTATCTCCCCTACCTTTGCTGTTCGGAAGATGGGTTTAACGCCTCGATAAATCTCAGACGCGATTTCCTCAAATACACTCTTCCAGTCAACCATTCTCTTGCCTTCTTTCCTCTTTCTGTGATATATGTAATTATATCTGAAGATATGAGTTAGTCGATGGTTTTAAGGTTTAAATGCCATTAAACAGACAGACCTTGCTTTTGTGATTAAACATTTCAAAGCGTAAAAGCTTCTGGGCTAAGAAGATGATATGTAAGTTTCAGATTAGAGTGTGAGAAGGAAGGCGGATAACGTAAGCTTTTAAACGATCATTCAATTAATTGGAGAGTTAGAGGGGATTCGAAAAATAAGAGGTCACTTCTAGAATCAGAGAGAATAATCCACTACATTTTTCAATTGTGTCAATTCTTTATCAGAAGATCTTAAAAAGACTGAGTAAGAAATACACACCAAATCCGAGTATTATAATTCCAGATATTCTATTTATTCAAAAGGAGCTTTCTCGAGTCAAGCTTTCGCTTGAAAAGACCTAAAATGGATGTTAGAATAGTCCAACAAAGCACAGAGCCGAGGAATACGCCAGTCACTAAGAGTCCTGCGTACCAATAGTCCGAAGAAGTAAGCCCTCCTAACCCCGTAAAGACAGCTGCGAAAGATAATATTGTAAAAAGATTAGCCAAGGTTAAAATAAAAGTGGAACTGTATTCTCTAAAAAATTTCTCCTCAAAAAACCTGTTTTCTTGTTTTTGTAACTTGGAAAGCACTGTTTTAACGCCGAGAAGGCACAGAAAGACACTGCCTAGGAGACGCATCCAGAACTGCCAGCCAATAAGTGCTTCTGCTATGAATGTTAGACCAAATCCAGCTATGCTCCTATAGACAGTATCAGCCGTTGCGGCGCCAAGTCCTAGATGATGCCACTCTTCTTACCACGGCGCAAAGTACGTTGGATGCAAAGCATGCTTATTGGTTCTACAGGAATAGCGATAGAAAAACCGATTGCAATCCCCTAATCAGAATCCCAATGTCCAAAGACTTGCCCTCAGCATCTCTATAGTCCGATAGTAAAAATTCCCACCTGCATGAGTTCCGCCACCGCTGAAGTCCTTCTAAAGCTTGCTCTTCTAATCGACATTAATCTGATTATCGCTGCTGATATAATCGATCTAGAAATGTCATAAAATAAACATTCTATAATCCACAGAGACAAGAGAAAGATGAAAGCTGAAAGAAGAGATTAGAAATTTGGTCTAAATTTCCTCTTTCTGAATTTGTTTTGGTCACTTTACATAGAATAAGTCTGTCTGGGCCTTCGGTTTCTCTGCTGGCTCGTCTGGCATTTCTTTTTTCATTCTTTTTCTTAGGTCTTCTTGGGCGCACTGTGTTATTTTGCTGTCGTATTCTATGAATGTCTCTGTTAGTTTTGCGAGGTTTGTGCTCATTTCTTCGAGTCCTTCCAGAGAGAATCCTGCCATGACGTCTGGGTTGTTGACCCACTCGATCCAGCCTGATACGCTGCGCTGGAGGGCAAAGAGGATGAATCTGATTGTGCGTACTCTGTCTAGACGGTCTTGTCCTTTGAGTTCTTTTAGTTTCCTTATTTGATCTATGATTATTTTTGTGTCTTGGTTCCAGTTTTGTTCGCTCATTTCATTCAACTCTTAAAGCATAACATACGTTATAACATGCTTAAAAGTCTTCTGATTCCAAAATAGTTCACTAATACAATTCCTTCTTATCAGTCAAAACCCATCTACAAGCGCAATAGAGATGAAACTTAAGTAAGAGTCTCCTAATATCTCTTTTCAACTGCAGAGGTACCCAAGCTAGGTCTAAGGGGTGAGGCTCAGGCCCTCATGGCTAAGGCCTTCGTGGGTTCAAGTCCCACCCTCTGCACTTCGGGCTTAAACCCACTGCACTACGGCAAGAACAGGGAAAACGTCATTAACTTTTTAATATATTTGAATAGTAGAGGGCTTAGGGAGTCAACTATAGCTGGTTATATTCGTGTTCTTAAGCACTTAACGAAGTTTGTGGACTTGGATAATCCTGAGCAGGTCAAATCGTTTATAGCAAGTAAGACTGTAATGGATTCTCGAAAAGAAAAGATTGTCAACAACTACAGTATGTATCTTAAATGGCGAGGCTTATCTTGGGAGAGACCCATTTATAGAAGAGACACAACCTTACCATATATCCCGCTGGAAAAAGAAGTAGACCAGCTAATAGGTGCTTCAAACGGAAAGACAGCGACATTTCTGCAGTTCTTGAAAGATAGTGCTTGCAGACCGATAGAAGCATGGCGGACTAAATGGATAGATATAGACTTGGAACGAAATCTTGTTTACATTAATAGTCCAGCTAAGCATAGTAATCCTAGAGCCTTCAAACCTTCCATACAATTAATTGGAATGATTCAAAGGCTTCGTAAAACAAGCGATTATATCTTCAGAGAACATAACGACAGTAGATTAGAGGATTTTGTCAGAATGTTCTATTATATTCGGAAAAAAACCGTAAATAAACTGCAGAACCCAAGACTGATGAAAATCAATTTTAAAACACTAAGACATTTCAAGGCTACAATGGAATACCACAGAACTAAAGACATACTTTATGTTAAGGAACTCTTAGGACACAAAGACATTAAAAACACACTAGTTTACACACATCTAGTCAACTGGGAAAATGACGACTATACCGTTAAAGTAGCATCAACACTTGAAGAATGCACTCAATTATTAGAATCAGGATTTGCGTATATTCTAGATTATCAGGACAAGAAAATATTCAAGAAACGAAAGTAATTTTTTTTTATTTTACCTTTGAGCGTGGGCATAAAAACAAGATAAATGAATAGAATAAAAAATTACCCACAGTTCAAGATAATATATTGTTATTATTTCTAAGAATTCATTAGGCTTATCTAATAGAATCCTAGTGGATAAGATAATTTTACCCACATCTTAAGGTAATATATTTCCATACGGTATCTAGAAATGCTTCGAGTAAGAATAGACAATAGACAGACTATTGATTGATTAATGAAGAAACATTATTATTTACAGACTACTTGAGAGAAGAAAAGAAAAATTGGGTTCCTAGAGTTGAAATAATTAAATCATATTCTGAGGAAAACAAAAAGTGAAAGAGAATATGCATTCTATTCGCCCAAAAATAACTGAAACATCTATTTACAAAATAATAGCCTCAATTGAAAGTGGCATCCACGTTAAAAATATAGAATATGACGATGTTCAAATTATTGAAAAAGAAAATGAAACAATATTTCAAACCAAAGCATTTGAGGCTTTAGATTCTGCTACTTTAGAAAAAAAGAAAGCAGAGGTGAGAACAAAATTTGAAGCTATATTAGACACTCTAGCATTTCTTAACAATAAAGGAGCCAAAATTGGAAATTACTGGACTCCGAATGCTGATAAAATTTTATTACCTAATGGAAAAGAGTATATTCAATTTCAGCCTCGTTTTGGAAGACCCGAAGTGATGATTTTTGAAGAGGAATTTAGACAGAAAGTAATACCGCTCTATGCTATAATCAAGAATGATCAATCAAAATTTAGATTATGCCTTTCTTGGTTTAATAAAGCTCTTTCTGAGAATGAACCTTTAAATAAATTTCTAATTTTTTGGATTGCACTTGAATCTATCACACCTAATTATGTAGAAAGAAATATTGACGATTCAACGAAACAATATGTCAATTATGCAATACAAGAACTAAAAAAATAGGAAATTCTGATGTGCGGAGCCAAGTAATTCAGAAAGTTAATGAAACAATAAATTGTAAAAGTATCCCCGAGGCAATGAGTGAAGAGATAAATAACATTGTAAACAGCCCAACAATAATTGTTTCTCTTCTTATTCCCCTAGGCGAATCTGATTTTAAAAAAGTCCTAAAGCAATTGCAGGGAGATAGGTCACAAATCGCACATGGGAGAGGTAATGAAGTAGAGAATATTGAAAAAAAGATTACTTTCCTGCATGGTTTAGTCTATGCGATTCTAACAAAAATCTTTACTAAAGATAGGAGTTAAGAAACTTTTTTTGCATGTTTCTAAGTATTCTTGAAGTTAGTTACTTTTCCTATATTCTAAATTAATATTAAATCGAGTAATCATCAATTTTTTTTACCATTTCTTGATGGCTTCCATTACTATTTGATTTAGCCTATCTCCTTTCTCCTTATCATACACAGATTCATCCAACAGCGTTAGAAATTGTTGTTTTGGCATCTCAATGTGAATTAATCGTTTAATTGCATCTCGCACATACTCTTGAAGAGTTGAGATGTCCTTGTATTCCAAGTCCACATCTTCAGTTCCATGAACAACTTTACTTCGTTTTCGATATAGATCTTGTATTTTTTTGATGATATTGCTTCTTTCAGCTTCCTGCCCTACACCCAAGAGAAATCCTGTTCTGAGTGAATACCGTAATCCTAATTCATCTAGTTCGTTAGAAAACAAAGATTCTAAGGAAATCATAAGGTCAATTATTTTCTCTTCTAATGTTTCGTCTCTTAACGAACGATAGTAATAATCAATTGCGTTTCTCAAGAACCCTTTTGTCTTCCCTTGAAAGATTGGCTTAACCACTTCATATTTTTTTATAGTTTTTTCGATAATAGGAATATATCCCCGTCGTTGTTCTTCATCAAAAACTGGAATCAGGGTAAAGTTTCCACGTAATTTTTTATCACCAAAGGGATGGTCGGAAGAAATCTTAGAAGCACTTGAACCTGACATTACATCGACATAGGTATTTGAAACTAAACCATAAATTTTGGCAATATTTCTTAAGTTATCTAGTAAGTTGTTTCTCAGATCGTCATTATTCATGTCAGGTTTTATTGATGCTCTGAAGAAAATACTTGCATCGTGACTTGGCGGATATCCAATAATAATTATGTCTCCTAAAGTGATTCCTTCTTGTGGTGCGACCATACCCTTCATAAAAAAACAGAATTGCCAATCTTCCAAAAAATGCCTTCTCCATTCCCTTTCTATATGTATTTCTAGCTTAAGTTTCTTTCAAATCTCGCTTTAGCATTTAAAATTCTTTTTTAACTTTTGTGTGATGTACGCGATATACGCTATACGTGATATGGAGAAAGGTAGAGAGAAATATAATAAGAATAGAAGAATAAGAAAGAACGAAGGAAAAAGTTTGGGATTAAAATTTAGTTTTCGTA